>DASZAE010000184.1:0-20871 GCA_035945515.1 Terriglobia bacterium | reverse complement strand
TCCGGGAGCCGAAAACAGCCTCCCCGGAACACCCCAGACCGCGAAAACCTCTGCGGAAAAATCCATGATGGCCAACAATTCGCAGCGGAAAACAGCGAAAAACAAAAAAATCAGCGTTTTTCCGCAGCCTGTAAAGCCGTGCCCTTTCGCAAACGGGAAAACCCGTTTTTGACCCCCAAAAGCCCGTTACGAACCAGAAACGAACCGGACCGGCCCGGCATCTCTTTTGTTTTGTTGCAAATGCTCCGGTTCGTCCTAAAAATCATTGTAATTCCTTTGCATTCAATCCATTGCATCGATTTTGCCCGTTTTTCCGTCCGGTTCGCGCCGGTTCGTGTTACTAATCTTTCTTTAGTTTCTATAACTTGCAAAAAGTAAAACAATCCTTTTTTTGGTGTTTTCGCTCTCTTTTCGCCTTTAACCGCCTTTGGTTCAATGGCTTACTGCAAAAATTCATGTGCACTATCGGCCCATTGTCATGCTGATCCGTTCGCTCGTCATCCTGAGCCCTTCCCTCAGGGTAAACTCCGCGAAGCATCTCCGTATTTCTTTGAAAATAAATACCGAGACCCTTCGCTCCGCTCAGGATGACAGGTGACGGCTTTGTTAGTGTTCTTAGGGGACAGCACACGAGCATGGTTCGTGAGACCCTCTAGTTGGCGCGTCCATCGAGTTTTGTAGCGGCAAAGCCTATAAGGGGCGCCGTCTTGACGACGAGCCGCTGTAGCGGCGGCCTCTGGCCGCCGGTTTCCAAGAAGTAAAAGCCGGCGGCGAGGATGCCGCCGCTACAACGCAAGCTGCGTAGCGCAGACCACCGCCTTTGCGGTCTGCGGTCTTTAGAATGCACAAAAAAAGCCGCGGACCTCAACAACGGAGGTCCGCGCTACAAACTCCAGCCTAGCACGCCACTTTGAGATTTTTGAGACATACGGGATAAACGGGACGATTTTTCACATTTCTAGTTCATGGGAAGCGCCCTTGTCTATCCATCCGCAAATTTCAAATTGCAGAATTTATCGTCATGATGTAAAACACTGTGGTCCATGATTGCGGGGCGGTCAGACGCGAATGGCGGTGAACCCTCGCCTGATGCGAGCGACGCGACCCAAGCCACGCGGCATACAGAATAAAATCTGCTTTGCGGGAGGATTCCAATGAAACAATTCAGCAGACGGGATTATTTCAAATTGATGGGCGCGGGAGCCACGGCGCTGACCATTGCGGGCATGGAGTCGTCCTGCAAGTCTTCGGAGAAACCGGCGCCTGCGGCAGCGGGGCGGCAGGCCGCGCAGACGGCGGGTTTCAACACTCCGCCTAACCGCGACCAACGCATGGCGTGGTGGCGCGAGGCGAAGTTTGGCATGTTTATCCATTTCGGTTTGTACAGCGTGCATGGACGGCATGAGTGGGCGATGGAAGAAGAAGGCATCCCGGTGCTCGAGTACATGAAGTACGCCAAGCGGTTCGATCCCAAGCCAGGTTTTGCGCGCGCTTGGGCGAAACTGGCGAAGCAGGCGGGCATGAAGTACATGGTGATGACCAGCAAACATCACGAGGGCTTCTGCAATTTCTCGACCGACCTTACGACCTACTGCGCGCCCAAGCAGGGGCCGGGGCGCGACTTGGCGAAGGAGTACGTCGAGGCGGTGCGGGACGAGGGCCTGCGCGTGGGTCTTTATTATTCGCTGATGGACTGGCATCACCCGGACGGCGCCCGCTGCGCCAATGACCCTGCGGCGCGCCAGCGTTTTGTGGCTTACACGCATGGCCTCATCCACAACATCATGAGTCAATACGGCAAGATTGACGTTCTTTGGTACGACGTGGATTGGCCGCTCACGCCGGAAGGTTGGGAATCCCATAAGATGAACCAGATGGTTTTCAACCTCCAGCCCGAGATTATTGTGAACAACCGCAATGGATTGCCCGGCGATTTCTCAACTCCCGAGCAGCACGTGGGCGGTCCGTTAAAGAAGGGCGACACCCGGGGCTGGGAAACCTGCATGACGATGAACGATAGCTGGGGATTCAACAAGGGCGATGACGATTGGAAGAGCCCCAAAACCGTTCTGCGCGATCTCATCACCTGCGCTCAAGGCGGCGGGAATTATCTGCTCAATATTGGGCCGGAGGGCGATGGCTCTATTCCACAGCCGTCAGTTGAAATTCTGACCGCAATAGGAAAGTGGATGGAAAAGCACGGTCCAACCATTTATGGAACGGATCCATGCAGGGTGACCCGGTCCACTTACGCGGCGTTTTCCCGCAAGGGCAACACGCTTTATATGCACGTGGATTTTTGGCCTGGGGATTGGGTTGCCATTGGCGGGCTTAAAACCAAGGTCAACTCCGCTCGCATGTTTGCCACGGGCCAGCCCGTGAAGGTTGAACAAACCGAATTCCAAGCCAAATTCACCGGGCTGCCGGCGCATGGGCTTGATCCGCTCGCAACGGTGCTCGAAATCCAGTGCGATGGCGAGCCAATTCAGGACACGCTTTGGGAGCGCGAAAACAAGCCCCGCGACGGCGTATAGATGGAATAATTCGGAGTTTGGAGTTCGGAGCAGCGGTCTCGCCGGGGGCGGGGCATCGTTTTGTAATGTTTACGAAAAAACACCCATGCGCCCTGCGTTAAGCCCGCGCAAGCGGGCGATATCATCTGGCCCACGGCGCAAGCCGTGGGTAAAAAAGCGTCCAAAGAAAATGAAGCCCCGTTAGGGGCGATATCGCTTTTGTTCGATGATGCCGCCCCTTGCGGGGCTGGCTATCTCAGTGCCGATGAGATCCCACGGCTTGCGCCGTGGGCCAGAAGACAGCTCCGCTGAGGATTACAAATTATAGTGACAATTTTTTCTGTAGCGGCGCTCTCTGAGCGCCGAAAAGCCGGCGGCCAGAGGCCGCCGCTACAACATTGTTGTCACTATAATTTGTAATCCTCAATAGAGTCGCCAGCGGGCCATTCGCAATTCACCATTCACAATTTCCCCTTCACCCTGCATAATTCATAAATGGCTCAAATTGCTTATCTGGACGCTTCCTCCGGCATCAGTGGAGACATGCTGCTGGCGGCGATGCTCGACGCCGGCCTGCCTGAGGCGGCGCTGCTTGCCGAGCTAGGGAAGATGACCCTCGGACCCTATGAATTCAAATCGTCGCAGGTGATGAGATCGAGCCTGGCGGGGCGGCACATTGAGTTTGTAATCCCCGAAAAGCAGCCGCATCGCCACCTGCATCACATTGAGAAAATGCTCAATGAAAGCGCGCTGTCCGAATCCGTCAAAAGAAATGCGCTTGCCGTTTTCAAGCATCTGGCAGAGGCTGAAGGCAAGCTGCACGCCAAGCCACCCGGCTCGGTTCACTTCCACGAAGTGGGGGCGGTGGATGCGGTGCTCGACATTGCGGGCGCGTGCGCGGGTCTGGAACTGTTGGCCATTGACGAACTCTATTGCTCGCCGCTCAATGTGGGCGGCGGTCACGTGCAGGCGGCGCATGGCACGCTGCCTATTCCCGCGCCCGCCACGGCGGAGCTGCTCAAGGGGCTGCCGGTTTATTCCACCGGCGTCGAGGGCGAGTTGGTCACGCCCACGGGCGCGGCCATCGTCCGCACGCTGGCCAAAGGGTTCGGCCCCATGCCCGCCATGAAAGTGGCGGCGATTGGCTACGGCGCGGGCACGCGCGATTTTCCCGGCCGTCCGAATATTGCGCGGCTGTTTGTGGGTGAAAAATCAGAAGGCGCGGCAACGAAGGCGGCGGGCGGGGAAGTGATTTCCGTGATTCAAGCCAACGTGGACGACATGAATCCTCAGCTATTCGGCTACATGATGGAAAAGGCGCTGGCCGCGGGCGCGCTCGACGTGACCTGCGCTGCGATTCAGATGAAAAAAAACCGGCCTGGGCTTGAGATCACCGTGCTTTGCTCGCCCAATCGCGTGGACACCCTGGCGCGCATTTTGTTTCAAGAAACAACAACGCTGGGCGTGCGCATCCACGAAGCCCGACGCATCACGCTTGAGCGCGAGGCAGTGAGCGTTGAAACCGCCTACGGTCTGGTGCGGATGAAAGTGGCGCGAAGCGAAGGCCGCATCGTCAACAATGCTCCTGAATACGATGATTGCCGGCGGATCGCCGAGGAAAAATCGGTTCCGCTGAAGGAAGTGATGGCGGCGGCGCAAGCGGCATTTCACAAGGTTTCAGGTTTCGGGTGTCAGGTGTCAGCAAAAGATGGTGAATAGTGAATTGCGAATTGTGAGTAGCTGACTTGATCGCCGGATGCGAAAATTATAATTTGCCTTTTACCATTTACTATTTACCATTCATCGTTTCACGCTGAAAACGAGGCGCAGAATCTAACACCTGACACCTGGAACCTGATACCTAATTTATGGCGTTCTACCTCACCACCCCTATCTACTACCCCAACGCCAGGCCGCACGTCGGTTCGGCATACACCACGATTGCGTGTGACGCCATCGCGCGTTACAAGCGCATGTGTGGCTACGACGTGGCCTTCCTCACCGGCACCGACGAACACGGCGAAAAGCTCCAGCGCGCGGCGGAAGCGGCGGGCATGGCGCCGGAGAAGTTTGTCGCCGAAAAGCGCAAGCTGTTCAAAGAGCTTTGGAAGACGCTCGGCATCGGCCCATTCCGTGACACCGCGCCACCTGAAGACGAAGTCGCGGCGGAATCATCGCGTCAAGCAAAAGGCCGGCTGTCTACGCCTGGCGTCGCGCCGCCCATCGACTACCGCTTCGTGCACACGTCGCAAAATCCCGCGCACAAGAAGGCCGTGCACTGGATGATCGAGCAGGCGAAAAAATATCCCCTGCCTTACTGCGCCCGCTGCGATAAATATCTGGAGCACGGCACGCGCCCGGAGACCTGTCCAACTTGCGGCGGCGCTATCGAGAGCCGCAGCGCCATCTTTTCCAAGCGGTACGAAGGCCGCTATTGCATCCATGACGAGATGTACGTCTCCGAAGGCGCCGAGCCGGTAAATTGCCCGAACTGTGGGCGGCCTACGGAGCTCATCAGCGAGGACAATTACTTCTTCCGGCTCTCGGCGTTTCAGGAGCGGCTACTTGAGCTTTATGAAAAGCAGCCGGATTTCGTTCAGCCCGATTTCCGCATGAACGAGGTCAAGAGCTTCGTCAAGGGCGGAAAAGATTTTGTAAAAGGCAGCCTGCGCGATATTTCCGTCAGCCGCAGGCGAATCAGTTGGGGCATTCCGTGGCCGGGCGACACGGAGCAGGTGGTTTATGTGTGGTACGACGCGCTCACCAGCTACCTTACGGGTATCGGCTTTGAGGGCGAGAAGCGAAGCAAGGACTTTGAAAAATATTGGATGGGCGCGGAAGGCTCGTCCGAAGTTGTTCACATGATCGGCAAGGACATCATTCGATTTCACGCCGTCTATTGGCCCGCGTTCCTCTGGGCCGCAGGATTGCCACTGCCGAAAACCATCTTCGCTCACGGCTGGATTTACTATGAGCAAGATAAGATGAGCAAGTCGAAGGGCAACGTGGTCTATCCCGAGACGATTGTGAAAGCGTTCGAGGCGTTCAACGCGCCGGGTAACGATGCGCTGCGGTATTACTTATTGCGGGATACGCCATTCGGCCTCGACGGGAGCTTTTCATATGATGGATTGATTCGACGCTACAATTCGGATTTGGCGAATGATTTGGGGAATCTGGCCAGCCGCACGATCACAATGATTCATCGATACTGCGACGCCGTGGTTCCCGAACCGTCCGGCCCGCTGACCGCATTGGAAGCAGAATTGAAATTGGACTTCTTCGGCGGTTCGTATGATGAAGGCGCACAAGTGCGGACGGCCAGCAGTTACGTGAAATCATACCGCCAAGAGGGGCTTGATAAGTTCGCACTGAATGCAGGAGCCTTCGACCTCTTGACTCTAATTTCTGCTGTGAACAGTTATTTGGTGAAGCGAGAACCCTGGAAACTGGCGGAATTTAACGCCGGTCAAGACCGCGAGACTCTTGCCTTGGCCCTGTACACGGCCGCAGACCTGTTGCGGACCATTACCGTTCTTCTCTACCCCATCGCGCCCGCCAGTGCGGCGAGACTATGGCGGCAGCTTGGCTGCGAAGAATATTTAGGTAAGCTCGAAGATCAGCGGATTGACAAACTCGAATGGGGCCAACTGAAGCTTGGCACTAAAGTCGACAAGTCGGAACCTATTTTCCCGCGCCTGGATAAAGCGAAGACGCTAGCAAGGCTGCACGAATTGGCGGAAGAGGATCGCGCTAAAGAACAAGCAATTAAGGAGGCATCGAGCAAAGTGGAATCTGAACAAAAACCGGCAGCATCAATGACGGACGGTCAAGCACCAATCACAAATCAGAAATCAGAAATCACCAATCAACAACCGCCAATCGCAAGTGCGGACTCGCCAAAGATCACCATCGATGATTTCGCCAAAGTTGACCTCCGCGTGGGCACGGTGCTTTCCGCCGAGCCGATCCCAGGCGCGACGAAGCTACTGAAACTGCAGGTGGACATCGGCTCGGAAGTACGGCAGGTGTGCGCGGGCATCGCGGAATACTACAAGCCGGAGGATATTGTTGGGATGAAGATCGTCCTGGTCGCCAACCTGCAGCCGCGCAAACTGCGGGGCGTGGAATCGAACGGCATGATTGTGGCCGCGTCGGTGGGCGAGCACGGCAGGCCCGTGCTGGCGACGTTCAAGGAAGATGTGCCGAACGGAGCGAGATTGAAGTAAGGTCGTATGGGCGAGGCGGCCTATGCTTCGGACTGCGCAGCGGCGGCAGGGAGAACGAATATGAAAAGAGTTCAAAACCATTTTGAATTTACCGGCGCCGTTTTTCGAGAGGGCAAGGCGTTCGTCTCAATCTGCCTTGAACTTGATGTTGCTTCGCAAGGCGCGAGCGCGCGCGAAGCCAGAAAAATGCTCGCCGAAGCCGTAGGTTTATACATGGAGACTTGCTTTGAGGACGGCCTTCCCTATCTGCGCCCGGTGCCTGAGCAGGAAGATCCGCGGATTGCGAAGCCATCGAACCTCGTGGAAGTCTTTCCGTTAAAGGTTGATTTCGAGGTCCATGCCGTTGCCTAAGCCTCCTGTCCTACGACCGAAGAAGCTTGTGGCGGCGCTAAAGCGAGCGGGCTTCTACGAAGTGCGCCAAAGCGGAAGCCATTTGCAGCTCAAACGGGGGAATTTCCTGGTTACAGTGCCGATGCACCTGGCGACTTGACGCCCTCACTCTTTCGTTCCATTTTACGGCAAGCGCGGCTTTCCGCTGACGACTTGCGCAAGCTGCTTTGATCTTATGACCATCTATGTGGACTCTCACGCGCACCTGGACGGCGCCGAGTTTGAGGCCGACCGCGAGCAGGTGATCGACCGGGCGCGGAGTGCGGGCGTGCATCATCTGATGGTTATTGGCACGGGGGCGACGTATCACGAGATCGGCGCGGCCCTGCCGATTGCGGAGCAGATCGAAGGCGCATATTCCGCCGCCGGAATTCATCCGCACGAGGCCCAGCATTTCCTCGCCAGTGACTTTACCGAATTACGCGCGATGGCCCGCAACCCCAGATTTCGCGCCATCGGCGAAATCGGCCTCGATTATCACTACGATCATTCGCCACGCGAGGCGCAGCGCGAGATATTTATCCGCCAGCTTGCACTGGCGCGCGAGCTGAAACTACCGGTGCTGATTCACTGCCGTGAGGCGTGGGAGGACGCCCGGTGGATTCTCGATGAGCATTGGCGGAGTTCCGGCTTCGGCGGAGTCCTGCATTGTTTCACGGGCAGCCGCGATGAAGCATTTGCATTGATGGATGCGGGCTTCATGGTGTCGTTTGCGGGCAACCTCACATTCAAAAAATCCGATGTCTTGCGCGAAACGGCGCGGCAGATTCCGGCGGACCGCCTGCTGACCGAGACCGATTGCCCGTTTCTGGCGCCCATGCCGCATCGGGGCAAGCGCAACGAGCCGGCGTTTGTCGTCGAAGTGCTGAAGCAACTGGCGACATTGCGCGGGGTCAGCGAAGAGACGCTCGGCGCGCAGATAGCGGAAAACTTCAAGCAAATCTTCCCTTGATATAGCGCCGGCATCCCTTCGCTATACTCAGGGCAAGCTCTGCCGGCATTGGATAGAGCATCCCGCATGGGATGAGGCTGCGGCAGAGCAGGCTGTTATCTATGCTAACATCAACGATTCAGATGGAGACGCGATGAGAGTAGGCGTTCACACGTCGATTGCGGGCGGGGTTGAGAACGCCGCGCACCACGCGAAGGAGATCGGCTGCGACGCGTTTCAGATGTTCTCCGCCAATCCGCGCGGCTGGCGCGCGGTCGATCCGAGCGCGGAACAGTGCGAGCGGTTCCGCGAGGTGCGGACGGACTATAAATTGGCGCCGGTGGTGGTGCACGATAATTACCTTATCAATCTGGCGTCGGCGGAGGCGCGAATCCGCGAGGGATCGATCGAGGCTTTCCGCAGAGAATTGGCGCGGGCAACGGCGTTAGGAGCTGAATTCCTGGTGACGCATCCAGGTAGCGCCAAAGGCTCGACGCCTTCGGCGGCGATTGCCTGCTGCATTGAATCGCTCGGCAAAGCGGCCGACGGGCTGCGGCTCGACGGTCTCACAATCCTGATCGAAAACACCGCCGGGCAGGGCTCGGCAATCGGCCGCACGTTTGAGGAGGTGGCGGAAATTATGACGGGAGCAGGGAAGAGCCTGCCGATGGGCGCGTGCATCGACACCGCGCATTGCTTCGCCGCCGGTTACGCGATTCATACTGAAGAAGGATTGAAGCAGACAGTAAAAGCCCTCGATGCGGCGATTGGCCTGAAAAACGTTTTTGTGATTCATGCCAATGATTCAAAGACGCTGTTTGAATCGCACGTCGACCGCCACGAACACATCGGCAAGGGGCAAATCGGCGCGGAGGCGTTTGGACGCATCGTCCGCCACCCGAAATTGAAATCCATCCCCTTTATTTGCGAGACGCCAGTGGACAAGCCGGGTGATGACTTGCAGAACATCCAGATGATGCGCAAGCTGGCAGGGGTGGAATAAATAATAGGCAGTTTGTAGTGAGCAGCAGGGCAGAAGGCGGCACATGGCTGGTTTTGAGCCTTTACCCTTTAACATTGACCTTTAACTCGCTCTCATGGACCCTCAATACAATCCTCAAGCAATCGAATCCAAGTGGCAGAAGCGATGGGAGGCTGGGCATCTGTTTGACGCCGAACCTGAGCCAACGCCTGACTCGGCGCGCAAGGAATACTACGTGCTTGAAATGTTGCCCTATCCTTCCGGCGACATTCACATGGGCCACGTGCGCAATTACACGCTGGGTGATGCGCTCGCGCGTTACAAATGGATGCAAGGGTACAACGTGCTCCACCCGATTGGCTGGGACGCATTCGGATTGCCCGCGGAAAACGCGGCCATCAAGCATCAAAGGCATCCTTCGGAATTCACGTTCAGTTTCATCGACCGCATGAGAGGCCAGTTGAAACGCCTCGGCCTCAGCTACGACTGGCGCCGCGAGATTGCCACCTGCGTGCCCGAATACTACCGCTGGAATCAATGGTTTTTTCTGCGCATGTACGAACGTGGTCTTGCTTATCGCAAGAAGAGCCGCGTCAACTGGTGCCCGTTGTGTGAAACGGTGCTGGCCAACGAACAGGTGGTGAATGGCTGCTGCTGGCGGCATGAGGATACAGCGGTCATTGAGCGCGAGCTCGAGCAGTGGTTTCTGAAGATCACCGCTTACGCTGAGCGGCTGCTTGAAGACATGAAAGAACTCCGTGGCGGCTGGCCGGAGCGTGTGCTGGCAATGCAGGAGAACTGGATTGGCAAATCGAAGGGAACACTGGTTGACTTTGAGATTGGGCAATTGGGCGAACCAGTCCGCGTGTTTACCACTCGTGTTGATACGATCTACGGCTGCACGGCAGTCCTGCTTGCGCCGGGCCATTCGCTTGTCGGAAAGCTCATCGCCAAGTCGCCCCATGCTGGAAGTCTGCGCGAGAAGGTGGAGCGCATCAAAGTGTCGTCTGCGGCTTTGTCCGCGCGGGCAGGAGATGAAGCGAATCCTGAAAAGATAGGCGCCTTCACAGGGTTTACCGCGCGCAATCCCTATAGTGGTGAGAGCGTCCCTGTCTGGCTGGCGAATTTTGTTTTGATGGAGTACGGCACGGGCGCCGTGATGGCCGTGCCTGCGCACGATCAGCGCGACTATGAATTCTGCAAGCAATATGGACTGCCCATTCCACAGGTCATTGCTCCTCTTGACGGCAGCGCCGCCGATTTGGCGCAAGGGGCATTCTCGGAGTATGGCCGGTTGATGAATTCCGGCCCTTATACCGGGCTGACTTCAGAAGATGCCCAAGCACGCATGACCGGGGAAGCGGAAGCGAAAGGATTCGGCAAAGGAACGACTCAATATCGACTCCGCGATTGGGGCGTCTCGCGACAGCGATATTGGGGCACGCCGATTCCAATCATTTATTGCAGTAAGTGTGGCGTGGTTCCTGTGCCGGAAAGCAATCTGCCGGTCGTGCTGCCCATGAACGCGCGATTTACGGGACGGGGAGCGTCGCCGCTGGCCGAAATGGAGGACTTTGTCAATGTCGCCTGCCCCAAGTGTGACGGCGCGGCAAGGCGCGAGACAGACACGATGGATACCTTTGTTGATTCGTCCTGGTATTTCTATCGTTACACCGACCCAAAGATTTCAACTGCGCCTGTCAGTCAAGCGGCAGTCAAGTATTGGTTCCCGGTGGATCAATACATCGGCGGCATCGAGCACGCCATTCTGCACCTGATCTATATGCGTTTCTTCACCAAGGTAATGCAGGATATCAACCTGGTGGATTTCTCTGAGCCCGTTGCGCGGCTGTTTACCCAGGGCATGGTGATTAAAGATGGCGCCAAGATGTCGAAGTCGAAAGGCAACGTAGTTGACCCCACGCAGATGTGCGCCCGTTATGGCGCCGATACGGTGCGCCTCTACATGCTTTTTGCTGCTCCTCCAGAGCGCGACCTCGAATGGAGTGATGCGGGCATCGAAGGCGCGGCGAGATTTCTGAACCGCGTTTACAGGGTAGCTACGAAGCACGCGGGTGTGCTTTCAGCCGTGCGGACACGAGTACCCGAAGGCAATACCGAAAGCGGAATTGTGAATCGTGAGCCGACGCCGGAAGAGCGCCGCCTGCTCCTCAAAGTCCATCGTACTCTCCGCCACGTGAGCGAAGACATGGAGGAGCGGTGGCATTACAACACCGACATTGCCATGCTCATGGACCTTGTGAACGAGATCGGCGACCTCGACCCGGCGATTGAGGCAGGCGAGATTCAGGCTTCGTGCCTGAAGATGTCGATGGAAGTTCTAGTGCTGATGCTTTCCATTTTCGCCCCACACATCGCCGACGAGTTGTGGGAATCGCTTGGGCACGGCGAGCCCGCGCTTAAAACGCCTTGGCCGAAGTTTAATGCCGCGCTTGCCCAAGAAGATGAACTCGAAATTCCTATCCAGATCAATGGCAAGCTGCGAGGCCGGATTCGTGTGGCCCGCGACGCCGGCGAAGACGAGGTAATGCGCATGGCGCAGGCCGAAGAGAAGGCGGCCCAATACCTTAGCGGAAAAGCGGTGATCAAAACAGTCTACGTGCCCCAGAAGCTCGTGAGCTTCGTGGTAAAATAGCCGATGGAATCCCCCGTCGTTGTCATCGATTTTGGCTCACAATATACACAGCTCATCGCCCGCCGCATCCGGGAAATGCACGTGGCGGCGGTGATTGTGCCTTGCGATAAACCCCTCGATCATCTGGAGAGAATGCGTCCGCCCGCGGTGATTCTTTCCGGCGGGCCCTCTTCCGTTTACGATCCTGAATCGCCAAAATCGGACCCACGGATTTTCAAGCTGGGCGTGCCGGTACTGGGAATCTGCTACGGCTTTCAGTGGATGGCGGCGTCCCTGGGCGGAAAGGTTGAGCCGGCTTCGCGCCGGGAGTATGGGTTCGCCGAGCTTGAAATCATCCCTCCTTCAGAACTGCTTGAGGGTCTGCCTTCACCGCTTCGCGTTTGGAACAGTCACGGCGACCACGTTACGCAAGTGCCGCCGGGATTTAGCGTGACAGGGAAGACCGAGAATGCAATCTCGGTAATGGAAAATTCCGAGGGGAGAATGTACGCGGTGGAATTCCACCCGGAAGTCCGCCACACGACACAAGGATCAGAGATCCTTCGCCGGTTCGTGATGGAGATTGCGGGTATTCAACCGAACTGGTTTCCTTCCTCATTTATTGAGAACACGGTGCGCCGAATCAGTGAGCAGGTGGGGACTGGCCGCGCCCTATGCGCGCTCTCAGGAGGCGTGGATTCGCTCGTGGCGGCGACGCTCGCAGGGCGCGCTCTCGGCGAGCGCCTTACGTGCGTCTTCGTGAATAACGGCCTCCTGCGCAAGAATGAGTTTGAAAATGTGACTGCTGCCTTGCGCGGCCAAGCGCATCTCAACGTGATCGCAGCGAATTACTCGACGCGGTTCCTCTCGCGCTTGCGCGGGGTCACCGATCCCGAGCAGAAGCGGAAGATTATCGGCGGAGAATTCATCCGTGTGTTTGAAGAAGAGGCGCGCAAGCTGGGCGATGCTCGGTTCCTTGTTCAAGGAACGCTATACCCTGATGTTATTGAGTCGGTCTCCGTGAAGGGTCCGGCGGCGACTATTAAGAGCCATCATAATGTGGGCGGCCTGCCGCCCGATTTGCAATTTGAGTTAATCGAGCCTCTGCGAGAACTCTTCAAAGATGAGGTTCGCGTGGTGGGAAGAGAGTTAGGGCTAAACGAACAATTGATTGGCCGTCAACCATTCCCCGGACCAGGGCTGGCCGTGAGGATTCTCGGCGAAATCACCGAAGAGCGTCTCCGCATGGTGCGGGAGGCAGATGCCGTCGTGCAGGAGGAAATCCGCAAGGCTGGACTCTACCACCAATTGTGGCAGTCTTTTGCGGTGTTGCTGCCAGTTTTTAGCGTCGGTGTGATGGGAGACGCGCGCAGTTACGGCTCCGCCATCGCGGTGCGCGCAGTGGAATCGGAAGATGGGATGACGGCGGACTGGGCGAAACTCCCACCCGATGTTTTATCAAGGATAGCAACGCGGGTTGTGAATGAGGTGAAGGGGGTAACCCGCGTAGTGTTGGACATCACCTCAAAGCCACCTGGGACGATTGAATGGGAATAAACACACAACAACCTCGGCGAGCGTGTTTCACCCACCGAGGTCATCCTGTCTAAACGGAAGGCCTACCGGCTCGCCAGTTTCTGAGCCATGTAGAGCAGAAGCTGCCGGTCTTTTTCCTCGATTCGATCGAGGGTCCGGCGGACCTTTTCAAAGAACCGGACTTGCTTTTCCTGTTCCTCGTCCAGGACCAACTCTTCCGCTGATTGTCTGGCGGTTAAATTGGGAAGCGGCGGTGGATCGTCCCCCTCATAGAACAACTGATAGAGAGGCACTTCCAGCGCGGATGCCAACCTTTCCAGGGTTTCGAGCGACGGAACGGTGTGTCCGTTCTCAACCCGGGAAATGTAGCAGCGCAGTAACCCCGTTCGCTTTTCAATATCGCCTTGTGACAGGCTTTTATCTTCTCTGAGTTTGCGAAGTCTGCGTCCTATAACCATAATGCCGTAATCATGTCATGTTTTGTCGAGTTAGTCAACTGGGATTAAGGGTAATGACTTTTATGAATATTCTTGGCGGTGATGTCAACACCACAAAAGACTAGCATCATACCAACGCTATTCATTTTGCGGGGCCTTACGACCCACCCTCAGGATGAAATGCGTCAGCCGAACTTTCGGAGTCCATTCCGCCTTGCTCCGGGCTCGGCCAGCACAGCCGCACTAGTGCCGCGTCACTGGGGTACACTGTTACGTGTTCACAATTTCAAGGCAGCAAAACCCGGGCCTTGGAAATGCCGGGTGGCGATCCCTTTCGAGCCTGTAACCGCCTGGAGGGCCATTTCGTCTTTCATACTGGGACGATGGCCTATGGTAAGCGCATGGAAACCAACGTTCAAGACCCCCAGGAGATCGATTGGATCCATCGCGCTCAACAGGGGGAAGAAGAGGCTTTTCGCCTGCTAGTCGAGAAGTATCAGCGTCGGGTGCTTTCGCTAGTTTTTCATCTAGTCCGGCAACAGAACGAAGTTGAAGATTTGGCTCAGGAAGTATTTGTTAAGATTTTCCGGGCCATTCGGAGTTACAATTTCCGCGCTTCTTTTGGCGCCTGGGTTTCGAGGATTACGGTCAATCATTGTTATGACTACCTGCGCCGCCAGCGGAGCTCGCGCCTGACGTATTACTGGCAGCTTCCTGAAGAGCGGCGGCAGATGCTGGAAGCTGGTGTTACTCCCCATCACGACGACGGACCCAGCCTTGAAGACGACGCGGTAGCCAAGGACCTGGCGGGGAAGCTGCTTGACCGCGCTCCGGCCGAAGATAGGGTTGTGCTGGTGATGAAAGAGGTTGAGAACCTCTCGGTGGAAGAGATTGGGGAAATTCTCAATTGGACGGTCAGCAAGGTCAAAGTCCGCCTGCATCGCGCGCGAAAGCGGATGCTGGCGGATATGAAGCGATGGCGCTAGGGTTGTCAAACGCTCTTGTCTGGATGTGACATCCTGAAGGGCGGCATACGTGGGAGGTGATTCCGATGCGTTGTAAAGAAACCGAAAAAATCGCGTGGGAAAACAGCCAAGCGGGCCTGATGGACAAAAAGGGCCAGTTCGATGCGTCCGTCCAGCAGCACATCGAAAGCTGCGCCTCGTGCGGGGCTTATGTGAAAAAACTCGCCATGCTTCAGGCGGGGTTCGCCTTGCTTGCGCGTGATGCAGCCCCCGAACCTTCCTGGGGGTTCGCCGACCGTGTTCTCCGCCGCCTGAACGAGGAGCGCGCGCGCAAGGCTCCGGAGTTTCTGGAGAGCGCCGGCCGCCGCGTAATCCTGGCCACCCTGGTTTTAGTCTTCACCTTGCTCCTGGCGATGATCCTGCCGTCCTCTGGCCCGGTGCGCCACAAGCCTACGATGGAGAGCTACTGGTCGCAGACCGAAAACGTGACCGCCACCGCCGCAAGCTATCCCGTCGATTGGAGCGGTAATGTTCCACCTGTTCCTGTTCTAGTAACTCCGGCGGCTTATCACGAGAACCGGTAAATTTATGACGCGCCGCGCTTACGTTTATTTCGTTGTGACCTTCATTATTGGCGTCCTTCTTGGCGGCCTGGGTTTTTACACCTTCGCGTGGAACAGCGGGCGCTGGCGGCGACATTGGGATGAGGAGTTGGCCCTGCGCAATATGCAGAAACGGCTGGACCTTTCCCACCAGCAGGTGGAACAACTGCGAGCCATTTGGGATGAAGGCATCAAAGAAAATAGGGATCTCTCAAACCAGATGCGCCCCCAATACGAGGCCATTCACCGGCGGGTAGATAACCTCACGCGGAAAATCTTGACTTCTGAACAGGTCAAAAAGTTCAATCAGTTTTTGTTGCAGAGGCAGAGGCCAAGACCGAGGGGCCGGTAACTCTGCGCTGCGCGGGCGCGTCTAAAGATGTAGCAGCGGTTTTCATGCCGCCGCGCCAGCTCCGCACGGAATGGGCTTTGTAAGATCGCGGCGCCGGGCGCGATTATCCGCAGAGGAAAAGGTTAAATCGAATCTATGGCTGCAAAACAATACATTCAACAGCACAAGAAGCTGATTGCCGTGGCGGTGATTATTATCATTGCAATTTTTACCGTCGGCTTCATGGTGCGGTCGCGCTCGGGCGGCGCGCAGTACTTTACCGCGAAGGTGACGCGGGGTAATATCACGGCGGTGGTGCAGGCGACCGGCACGATCAACTCGCTGACTACCATCCCCGTCGGCTCTGCCGTGTCGGGCATTGTGAAATACGTTTTTGCCGACTACAACACTCACGTCCAGGCCGGTCAGGTTCTGGCGCAGCTTGATCCCACCACGTTTCAGGCTTCGGTAATGCAGGCGCAAGGCAATCTGGCCAACGCTCAAGCCAACGTGGCCAATCTTGAGGCCAGCGTGGCGGCGCAGCAGGCATTGATTGAGAGCAATAAGGCTAATCTGGTCCGGTTGCAGGCGACGCTGGAGTACCAGCAAGTGAATACCAAGCGCAACCTGGATTTGGCCTCCCAGCAGATCATATCCTCCGACCAGAAGGACTTGGCGATTTCGAGCCTCAACCAGGATGAGGCGCAGGTGCGCGCCCAGGAAGCTGCGGTCGATCAATCTGTCGCGCAGCTGGACCAGACGCGCGCGCAGGTGAAAGAGGCCGAGGCCCAGGTGAAGGAAATGCAGGGCGCTCTTGACCTCGCTAATAAAAACCTGCACGACGCCACCATCGTCTCGCCCATTAACGGCGTGATTGTGGCGCGAAATGTCGACGTGGGTGAGGCTGTCGCCGCCGCCTTTCAAGCGCCCAACCTCTTCACCATCGCTCAGGACCTGAAGCACATGCAGGTGGATACCTCGACCGACGAGTCGGACACGGGCAACATCAAGATTGGCGCGGAAGCGGCTTTTCAGGTGGACGCGTTTCCCACGCAGAATTTCCGCGGGCAAGTCAGCGCCATCCGGCTGAACGCTACCACAGTGCAGAACGTGGTCACTTACGATACGGTCATCAATTTCGCTAATCCGGATGAAAAGCTTCTGCCGGGCGAGACCGCTTACGTCACCATCCCCACCGGCTTTGCGCGCGGCGTCTTGCGCGTTCCGAACGCCGCCCTGCGCTTTAAGCCTCAAATGGCCCCCGCTGATCTACAAAAGCTCTACACGCGCTACCACATTCCGGCTTCGGCCACTCGGGCGCATTTGGGGGGACAGCAGGTAGTATGGGAACTGGCGCCCAACCAACAGCTCGTGCCTGTGGCCGCGGAGATCGGCATTACGGACTACACCAACACCGAAGTGCTGAAAAGCGACCTGAAAGAAGGGGATTTGCTGGTGACGGGCGAGCTCACTGCGGGTGGGCAAACCTTTACTCAGGGCAGGCCGCGGTTTGGCGGGCGGCGGTAATGAGGGGTAGCGGCGGTCTCTGGCTGCTGGATTGTGCTTAGCGGAGTCTCTGCGCTGCGTATTTGGGTTGATTTTGTTAATGCAAGGTTGGACTTATAGGAGTTTGAGCAATGCCTGAAAACGTGTTGCAGTCTGAAGCAGAGCTGGAGAGCCAGTCCTCCGGCGTGATCACTGGCGTAATGCCGGGCGCGACTCCGGTCATTCAAATCGAGAACCTGCACAAGACCTATGACCTGGGTGAAATCCAGGTGCACGCGCTGCGCGGAATTTCACTCTCGATTTACCAAGGAGAATTTGTAGCAATCATGGGGGCTTCGGGCTCGGGCAAATCGACGCTGATGAACCTGATTGGCTGCCTCGACCGGCCCACGCGCGGCAACTACTTTCTCGACGGGCAGGACGTTTCCAAGCTTAGCAAGGTTGACTTGGCGCACATCCGCAACCGCAAAATAGGTTTCGTTTTCCAGGGCTTCAATCTGCTGTCGAGGACCTCGGCTCTCGAAAACGTGGAGCTGCCGATGATCTATTGCGGCATTCCGCACGCCGAACGAAGCCGCCGCGCCCATGAGGCTCTTCTGTCGGTAGGTCTCGAGGGACGGGAAGGGCATCATCCGGCGCAGCTTTCCGGCGGCCAGCAGCAGCGCGTGGCTATTGCCCGGTCGTTGGTCAACAATCCTTCGCTGGTGGTGGCGGATGAGCCTACGGGCAACCTAGACAGCCGCACCAGCGTGGAGATCATGGAGATTTTTCAGCGGCTGAACAACGAACGTAACATGACCATCCTACTGGTGACGCACGAGCCGGATATCGCGCGCTACGCCAAGCGCGTTGTGGTGTTCCGGGATGGGAAGCTGCGCAAAGATTCCCTGGTGGAAGACCGTTTGGATGCTGCGCGCGTACTGGTGGATCTGCCGATCGTGGATGACGACGATGATGACGAAAAGGAGGCGTGATGGATTTTAGAGCTATTTTCCGCGTCGCGCTGAAGGCGCTGGCGCGAAACAAGATGCGCACCATCCTGACCATGCTGGGCATCATTATTGGCGTCGGCGCGGTCATCTGCACGGTGGCCATCGGCGAAGGCGCCTCCAACCAAGTGCAGGAACAGATCGCCAGCTTGGGCGACAACATGGTGATGGTGTTCGCCGGCAGCGTGAACAGCCACGGCGTGCACATGGGCAGCCAGGCTACGAAAACACTGACTCCCGGAGACGCTCAAGCCATCGCGCAGATCCCGTTCGTGAAATACGTCTCCCCCGGAACCGGAGCAGGCGAACAGATAGTTTATCAGGACCAAAACTGGTTCAGCGGCGTCCAGGGTCAGGGGCCTGCGTATTTCAAGATTCGGGAGTGGCCCGTTATTGAGGGCAGCCCGTTCACGCAGCATGACGTGCAATCAGCCTCAAATGTTTGTGTTTTAGGGCAAACCGTCGTTGACAATTTATTCGCGGACGGTGAGAACCCGATCGGAAAGATCATCAACATTCATGGCCTGCCGTTTCGCGTGGTTGGGGTGCTGGCGCCAAAGGGGCAGGCGCCCTGGGGCCAGGACGAAGACGATACGATCATTGTCCCCTACACAACCGTGATGAAGAAACTGGCGGGCGTAAGCTGGCTGCATTCTATTCAGGCTTCGGCGACGAGTGCCCGGACCGTGGTCCCCGCCGAAGAACAGATTGAAGCTCTGTTGCGCCAGCGTCACCATCTTCGCCCGGATGAGGACGATGATTTTATCATCCGCAGCACGCTCGATATCGCCAACGCGCAAGCGCAGTCCGGACGCGTCCTCACACTGCTTCTGGCGAGCGTTGCGTCAGTTTCGCTACTCGTGGGCGGCATCGGAATCATGAACATCATGCTCGTCTCCGTGACCGAGCGCACGCGCGAAATCGGCGTGCGCATGGCGGTGGGGGCGACCGAGAGCGACGTGCAGAATCAATTTTTGAGCGAGGCCGTGGTGCTCAGCTTGCTCGGCGGCACAATGGGCATTCTGGCCGGAGTGTTCGGCTCGATGTTAGTTGCGGACATGCTGCACTGGCCGACCCTGATCCCGCCCATTGCCATCGCCATCGCGGTGGTGTTCTCTGCCGCCGTCGGCGTGTTTTTTGGATACTATCCGGCGCGCAAGGCGGCGCGCCTGGATCCCATCGAGGCGTTGCGGTATGAGTAGCACAGGGCTTGAATTGTAGCGGCGGCCTCTGGCCGCCGGTCTTTTAGAACCCGACAGCCAGAGGCCGCCGCGATGACCCAATCGCGCCAGATTTTGCAAAGAGGAAGGTTTATCGAACTATGAGAAAGACATCAACAAGATCGCATTTCACCCATCTTGCCCTCGCGGCGGCGCTGCTGCTATCTGCGCTGTTGCTCACGGGCGCGCCCATTACAGCCGCTGAGGCCCAGGCGCCGGGTGGCAACTATAGCGGGGATTTTTTTATCATTACGTCTGTCAATAAGAGGAATCACGAGCTGTTTTTGAAAGCGCCCACTGAGGTGACAAAATTGGTGCTAGTGAGCGATAAGACGGAGTTTCTCGACCAGGAGGGCAAGCGGATGACGTTTGCCGACCTCCATGCTGGCGATACGGTGTATGTGACCACGGATCGAAGCTCTGCTGGCGCCGAGGAGGTCGCGGCGCGGGTGCAGGAAGGTCCAATGACCTCTGCCATTCTCCATTCGCGCTACCTGAAGCAGTGAAAAGGCAGGGCGAGGGATAAGAGTTAAAGGACGAGAGACATGAGTCCAGAGGCCAGTTCGAATCCGCAGCTTTTCGTTTAGAGCAAGGCTTGAAGTGTGAGAGAACCGATGTGCCTGTTTGCTTCTTAATTTTTTTACTTTTCGGTCTTTATCCCTTAACCCTCGACCCTTGCTCTCTTGTTTCTCAACCTTGCCTTTCATACCACCTATAGTGCCAATCCCCGTTTAATATCCCTCCCCTTGTGGTTTTAATTGGACAACCTTTGTATTCCGTGTTAGCCTGAGGGCAAACTGTGAGCGGAGGAGACGAGAATTGCTCAGATTGAAAGAACTCGAGCTCTTAGGTTTCAAATCCTTTGCCGACCGCACCCGCTTGATTTGCGATGGCAGCACGGCAGGAGTCGTGGGGCCGAATGGGTGTGGCAAGTCGAACCTCGCGGACGCGGTCAGTTGGGTGCTGGGCGAGCAGAGCGCGCGGATGCTGCGCGGCGAGCGCATGTCCGACGTGATCTTTAACGGCACCGGCATGCGCCCACCCACCGGCATGGCGGAAGTGAGCATGACGCTGGTCGAGTCTGAACCTCCCTCTATGACTTCTGCGGCCGCCGATGAGCTCGAGAAGGTGATCGGCGTGGGCGAGACCGCGGATGCAAGTGGCTCGCAAAATGAACCATCGGCAAAGGATGCACGGCTGCTGCGCCGTCCGGGCGATGAGATTAAGGTGACACGGCGTCTATTCCGCTCGGGCGAGAGCGAGTACCTTTTGAATGGAGACACGTGCCGCCTGCGCGACATCCAGGACATTTTTATGGGCACTGGCCTTGGCCCGGAATCCTACGCCATCATCGAACAGGGGCGGATAGGGCAGATCTTAAGCTCCAAGCCTTCCGACCGCCGCGCAATTATTGAAGAAGCGGCGGGTATCTCCAAATTCAAGTCGCGCAAGCGGCTGGCTGAAGCGAAGCTCGAATCCTCGCGGCAGAATCTGGCGCGAATCAACGACATCCTGGAAGAGATCGTCAAGCAAGTGAACTCGCTCAAGCGCCAGGCGTCGAAAGCAGCGCGGTATAAGGAACTACACGGTGAGTTGCGCGCGCGC
>DASZAE010000183.1:0-7858 GCA_035945515.1 Terriglobia bacterium | reverse complement strand
CGTCGAGAGCCTCGGCAAACTTCTCCAGCGTGGCCAGCGAAGGCGCAGTGTATCCGCCTTCAACGCGGGAAATGTAGGAACGCAGCAGCCCCGATCGCCGCTCGATATCACCTTGGGAAAGCCCTTTGGCTTCCCGCAGCGCGCGCAGTTGCTGGCCAATGTGCATAGCCATTATTAAAACAGAACCCCCTCTAATGAACAATAATAACTTTTATAATAATGACTATTATTAAATTAAAGTTTTATCACCTAGAAGTTATGCTGGCTGCTGTGGCGACGGCCGGCCAGCGTGTGCGCTACAAGAGGGGAGCGTTCAAGGAGCATTCGAGGATCAGGCGCTGCAGCAAGATGAGCGAGAGTAACGAGCTTGTAATTTCTTCTGTTTCGGGCGCAAGGACGGAAAATGACGCGGACTCGATCAGTTCGCGGTCATTCGCGTCAGTAGCCGCAAACACTTTCGCGCCGCTCGCAGCCAGCCGCGCGGCCACGACATGGGCCGCCTTTTTCAAGCGGCATCGCGATCCCGACAAAAATAGAAATGCGTCCTGCGCGGTCGCAGCAGTGGAGGAAAAATCCCATACAGCTTCGACCGGCATGGCTTCAACCGGCTGCATGGTGATCCGGCGCGCCAGCGCGGCGGCCTCGCGCGCGGGGGCGTGATAAAAACCTCCGCTGGCTATAATCAAGCGCCGGCAACCTTTGATCTGAAGCGCCATCGAACGGATAGGGTCATCGAGGTGAAGGTTCATCGAAGCAGCGTGTTCCGGCAGGCGGTCGAATTCGATTTCCTCCAGGCGCGGAGTGCGCGGGTTGAAAATCTTGGCCGCAGCGACGGCGATTTCGAGCATCGCGGCGTGCTCGGCAAGGCGATCCGTGACCGGGGCAAACTCTTTCTTGGAAGGAGGCAGCGGCAGAACCTCGCGAGCCGCCTTGGCGAGCGCGCCCTCCCGCTTCCAGGTGGCTGCGAGGACATTTGCGCCCTGGCGCGCCGCGAGGCTGGCCGTGCTGACAACCTCCTCGGCTTCGCCGTTTCCCGAGATGACAATCACGATAGACCGGGGGCGGAGTGTTGCAAGAGAGTAGTGACGGAAGTGGTTCGCCTCGCGGGCCGCGGCGGGCCAACCAAGAACGAACTCGAGAACTTCCGCGCCCGCTCGCGCCGCGTGCAACGATTCGTGGCTGGCAATGATCGTAACCGGCCCTTCGGCCCAGCGCGCCTCGCGGATGGCTTTATCGTAGGCAACCCGCCCCGTCGCAACTGTCTGTAATACTTCGGGCAACTCACGCATCACCGCATGAATGTTCAATGGCTAAACCTCCTCCTAGACATGACGCCATAAGTCGGCGGCGCCTGATTCTGTAGCGGCGGCCTCTGGCCGCCGGTCTTTACTATAAAATCCGGCGGCCCCTTACAGGCTTTACCCGCCGCTACAGCCAATGACCGCCACTGATTTATAGCGCTCTGTATAGATTCCATGAGTAAGGCGCGAGCCGGCGTCCCAGACGCGCTCACGGGCGAACGTCCATCCTATCACGGCGGCTTGTTGCGGCGCGGCCACCTGAGCTTGAGCGCCGACGCAAAAAGTCCCGAGTGGATAAACGAGTCAGAGCACTTCAACGCGCGCGGCGCTGGACAGCGATTTGAGGGCGCGGTCGCGCGTTACCAGTGTTGCATCCAAGGCTTCGGCGAGGGCTATATAAGCCGCGTCATAAGCCGTCAGGTTGTGGCGTAATTGCCAGATACGGGGCAGCAGAACAAAATGAGGGTACCGGTTAATGGGAAAGCTGGCAAGGTCTGCGAGAGCTTCGGCGCCGCGCTCGGGCAAAATATCTTTAGAGCGGACATAGCGGCGCAACACCTGCGCGACTTCCACGTCGAGGAGATGCGGCGCGTGCAGCGTCTCGCCGGAAGCGAACATTCGCCGGCTGATGCGCGGCGAGGCCGGTGTCTGAAGCAACACTTCGAGGACAGCGGAAGCGTCAATAACAATCAACGGCCTTCTCTTTCGGCCCGGATGGCGGCCGCTGGCGAGGTGTGCGGCTGAGCGGCGGCGCGTCGGGCCAGCCGCTGCTCGATCTCCTCGATGGCCGGCCGCTCGACAGACCTGCGGGCCTCGCGAAGCAAGTAGTCTGAAAGCGACATCCCCTCCATCGCGGCCCGCGCCTTGAGCTGCCGGTGCAGAGCAGATGGCACGTTCCGAATCTGAATCATCACGGACATGCGAGTAGCATACTTTCATCTAAATCGCATGTCAAAGGTCGGCGGCGCCTGATTCTGTAGCGGCGGCCTCTGGCCGCCGGTCTTTACTATTAAAATCCGGCGGCCTGAGGCCGCCGCTACAGCCAATGACCGTCGCTGACTTATGACGCTCTGTATAAGACAGTTGCGCCAAGTCCAAACAAACTCAGGCGGGTGCCGGTTATGGCTGTCATAAATTTTGCTTGGCCAAGCAGTTTTTATCAGGGTGAGAAAAACTATTTGTTGGAAGTCTGGAGCGATTCCCTTCTATTGTCGAAATGTAAGTCAATGCGCCACGGTTCACCAACCGGCACGTTTCAAAATGCGGCGCAGCCCATAGAAAGGACATTTAACCGGATGGATAAAAATGCCCGAAGTTCGCTTCTTGCTGTTCTCGCTTTAACGCTCGCCTGCGTTTGCGTTCCGAGCCTCCGCGCCCAGAATCAGAGCGCGCCCAGCGCCGCCGCGTCTGCCGCCAGCCCGCAGGCGCAGACGTCAACCACCCCGGCGCCGACCGCGCCCCCCACGACCCCAGCGGCTGCTGCCGCTCCGCAGCCTCTGGCGATGCCCTCCATGACCGCGCCGCTCCAGACCGCTGTGCCCCATACTTTCAACGCAGGCCCTTTTGGAACGCTTGACATCACGGGCATCATCAGCGGCATGGGCTTGGTGCAAGGGAATTGGATTCCGGGAGACCGCTCGACGCACTGGGACCTGAGCAATGGCCAGGTGTTTCTCCAAAAAACCACTGGCTGGTGGCAATTTTATTTGCAAGCGGGCGCCTACAATTTACCGGCGCTGGGCGCGTCATACCTCTCAACGGTGGACACGGTGAACGATTTCTTCGGCCCGCTGCCGCAGGGCTACTTGAAGCTGGTCAAAGGAAATTTTTCAGTCGAGATAGGCGCATTGCCCACGCTAATTGGCGCCGAGTACACGTTTACTTTTGAAAACACAAATATCGAACGCGGCCTCCTGTGGAATCAAGAGAACGCCGTCAATCGCGGCGTGCAAATCAATGACAGCAAGGGCAAGCTCAGCGGCTCGCTGAGCTGGAATGACGGCTTCTATTCCAACCGCTATACCTGGCTCTGGGGCTCGCTGAGTTACGCGTTCAATTCCGCCAACACGCTGGCGTTTGTAGGCGGTGGGAACCTTGGACACACCGCCTTCAGCACGCTTGCGACGCCCGTGCAAAACAACAGCGACATCTACAACGTCATCTACACCTATAGCCACGAGGCCTGGATGGTGCAGCCGTACTTCCAATATACAGACGTGCCGACGGACGCGAAAATCGGCATCACACAGGGCGCCGCGACTCGCGGCGTGGCGCTGCTCACAAACTATAATTTCAAGCACGGGGTCTCTTTGGCGGGCCGCGCCGAATATATCTCAAGCACTGGGAACGCCGCTGACGGCGCGGTGAACCTGCTCTACGGTCCGGGCAGCGGCGCATGGTCGCTTACGCTAACCCCCGCTTATCAAAATCACGGCTTTTTTATTCGTGGGGACTTCTCGCTTGTTCAGGCTACCAATTACACGGCGGGCGATGGATTCGGTCCACGCGGTTTGAACCGCACTCAACCGCGCGGCGTGATTGAAGCCGGCTTCTTGTTTTGAGCCGGTAGCGAGGCAGCGCCGCCGGCGCTTCCTAATCGGGCGGCGCCACGAATTTCTGACCTTCACGCGTGACGCGCGAGGTAGAGCATGAGGGCGAAAATGGCGATGGGAATCAGCGCCAGCATGAAATAAAAAAGAAGCTTGCGGGGCCAGGCCGTGCGGCGGCGTTTCCAATCGCGCAGCTCGATGCGGTCGGCGGCCACTCCAACCTGGTCCTGGTGCTCCAGGTCCCACGCAAACTCGCGCGCCGTGGCATACCGCTTTTTGGGATCGCGCTCAAGCGCCCGGTAGATGATCTCCTGAAGTTGCGGAGAGATGGAGGGCTCAGCTTCTCGCGGTGGAATGGGATTGTTCAGCAGCCGGTCGTTCATTATGGCGAATGCGTTAGGTCCGCGGAACGGCGTCTGGCCCGTGAGCATTTCATACAGCATGACGCCCAGCGCGTAGACGTCGCTGCGGCTGTCGCCGCGTTTTCCTTTCACTTGCTCGGGCGAAATATAGTCGGGAGTGCCCATCACTTGAGTAAGACTGGCGAAGGTCAGCCGCCGCGCGCCCGCCGACCCCGCAATGCCAAAGTCGATGAGCTTAACGTTGTCCTCGGAATCTACCATGATGTTTTCCGGCTTTAGATCGCGGTGCACAACACCATGATCGTGAATGTAGTCAAGCACGCTGCACAACCCCAGGGCGATTTTCACGGCGCGCTCGGGAGGCAATTTTTTTTCGTCACGCAGGATTTGCCGCAGCAGACGGCCATCAACCCACTCCATCACCATGTAAACCTGGCTCTGGCCGTCTTCGGGATACACCTTGACTACGCCGGGATGGTCAAGCTTGTTGCCAATCTCCCGCTCGCGCCGGAAGCGGTCGAAAAACAGAATATCGCCTTCCATCTCGGGATGCGGCACCTTGATGGCTACGGCTTGGCCGGTGCGCAAGTCGGTGCCGCGAAAGATCGAGGCCATGCCGCTGCGCGCGGCGACGCTATCGATGCGGTAATGATCGAGTTGCTCGCCCGGATGGAGTGGAGTCATTGAGGCACGTGCGAGTCTGCGTGACAACTACGGGTTTTGAGTTGTAGCGGCGGCCTCTGGCCGCCGGTCTTTAATATCTAAAAGCCGGCGGCCAGAAGCCGCCGCTACAACCGCAGTTTTCACGCAGACTCTTGAGCGGCGAAGGGCGGCGGCTCAAGGAGGGCTAACGGATCTTATAGGGCCGCCCCCGGTACATCCCGACACGCTCGACGCTTCGAACGCGGATCAGCTGAACGGTGATATTATCGCTGCCATCCCGCTGATTAGCAATGGCTATGAGTTTTTCCGCCGCCGCGTCAAGGCTGGGGCTATGGCTTACGACGCGCGCGATTTCGGGCGCGCCGACCGCGCCGTGCAGGCCGTCGGAACAGAGCAGCAGCACGTCGCCAGGGTGGAGGTTGATCTCACTGGTTTCAACATTCACAAACATCTCATTACCAATCGAGCGGCTGAGCAGGTGGCGGATGGAAGGTTCCTCCTCGCCGTCCGGAGCCACGCCCAGGCGCGCCTGTTCGCCAGCCACCGTATGATCGCGCGTGAGCGCCGTGGCGCCCGCCCCGCGAATGAGATAACAGCGCGAATCGCCCGCGTGCGCGAGCGCGGCGCGGTCATAGCGCAGGGCGCAAGCGACCAGCGTGGTGGCCATCGAGATCTGCGCTTCCGCGCCCGCCTCGTAAATGCGGGTGTTTGCCGCCTGCGCCAGGCGCTGCAGCATAGAGGTGTGGTGTTCTGCGGGTGAAGCCTCCCGGAAGCCCGCAAGAAGCGTCTCAACCGCTAAGCGCGATGCTACCTCCCCGCGGTCCTGTCCACCCACGCCGTCGGCCAGCGCAAAGAGCCAGCCGCGCGCGCGCGCTTCAGCGGGCGTCCCGGGCAGGACGTAACCGAGATAGTCCTCATTCCCCTCGCGGACCCGTCCGGGGTCGGTGATCTGCGCGAACTCAACGTCGAGCATACGGATATCAAATTGATGATTACAGAATAGCGCGCCGGTGTCTCCACCGGAGTCTGTGCGAGCTGTAGCGGCGGCCTCTGGCCGCCGGTTTTTAACTATCTAAAAGCCGGCGGCCAGAGGCCGCCGCTACAGCCGCCCGGACTTTGCGGTTTTTGCTATTCTGGAACTACTACTCGTCCTTCGTGGCGCGGAGCGCGCTGCACGAGCGTGGTTCGTCCGGTTATTTTACTATTGCGGACGAAATAAATCCCACCATAAAGCGCCCAGACGAGAGCTATGCCCAAGGCCAGCAACGGTTCCATTTTCGTGCCATAGCCGAGGAACGGCCCCACCAGGTAGAACGCCATGCAGGCGAGGTTCGCCAGCAGCCCGAAAATGGGGATAAACAGATGGCGCACGACCTTGAATTTCGGGTGGTGATGATAGGCCACCAGACAGATAATGCAACTCAGCATGTAGAGGAGGAACGTGCCGAAGTTCGAAGCCAGCGTGATGGTGAGCAGCGAATTGGGCAGCGCCGCCATGGTGGCATGGCTTGCGTACCCCCAGCTCGACCAAAAGCCGTGAGGCAACGCTTTGATGGTTGAGTCCGCGAGCGCGCTCGCGTCGCCAAACACATTGGACACGGCGAGAATCCCGATGACCGCAGAAATCCCGGCCAGCGTCCAGATGGCTTTGTGCGGGGTGAGGTTCCGCGAGTGCAGCAGGCCCATTGAGTCGGGCAATTCCTGGTCTTTCCCCATCGCGTAGGTCACGCGCGCCCCAGTGTTCATGCAGGAGAGCGTGGTGCCGATGAGGGCGAGGAAGACAGTGATGGCTTCGGCGAGCATGAAGTAGCGCCCGCGCCCCGGGCCAAAAAGGGCGTCGCCCACCATCACCATCATGTCGCCGATGGGCGCGGATGACCCCGTAGCGCTTGCCATGCTGTAGCCGCTACTTAAGAAATAGTTTGCGGCAAAATACTCGAAGAGATAGCAGAACGCTCCTTGCACCAGCAGGGACGTGATGACGGCAATCGGCACGTCGCGCTTAGGGTTTTTGGCTTCACCTCCCATCGCCGTCACTGATTCGAAACCGACCAGAATCAGGATGGCCACAGTCGCTTGCACGAACACCCAGCCCCAATTATGGATTCCAATCACCGACGTGGCGCTCTTGTGCGTAAGGAAAGCTCCACTCGAATCTTTTGTCGGATAGCTGACGTGGTATGGAACGGGCTTGCCCGCGGCATCCATCTCCGGCAGAGGACGGCCTGCCGAGTCGCGCATGATGTTGACGGTTGTCTGGCCGCCCGCCACAACTTTTTGCGTCTGAAATTCGTAGTTATACGCATCCCCCGAAGCCGCGTCCCACTGCCATGCCACGCTGCCTGGAGGATGATTCATGCGATAGCCGAGCGCAAGCACCGAAAAGATCAGAAGGGCGCTAATCTGAATCACGTTGATGCCGATGTTCACCGACGTCGATCCGTTCACCCCACGGAAGGCGATGTAGGCCACAAAGAACGAAAAGACAATGGCCACCAGCGCCATGAAAGCCGGGCCTGGGTTGGAGGCGCTCATGAAATTCGGCCAGAGCGTGCCCACGATGTACCCGCAGAAGACTCCGGTGACGCCCACCATCACGCCGGGGTAGATCCAGTAATAGAGATGCGACCCCCAGCCCACAATGAATTTGGAAAGCCGGGCATAGCGCCACGCTTTATCGTGATTGAGAAAGGACTGCTCGGCAAAATAATACGAACTGCCTGTGCCCGGATACAGCTTCGCCATTTCCGCGTAACAAACGGCTGTGGCCAGGCATAGCAGCAGGGCGACGAGGATGCCGATCCACATCGACGGGCCGGTCACACCCGTGGACGCCTGGATGGCAAACGTCAGCCAAAGAAAAGCTCCGGGCGCAATGAGCGCCATCGCGTTCATCGTCAGGCCGGTCAAGCCCAGCGTAGGTTTCATCTCAGGTGCGGTGTTCTCCGCCATGCGCGTTCTCCTTGTCGAAAGTAGTTGCGAC
>DASZAE010000182.1:0-13508 GCA_035945515.1 Terriglobia bacterium | reverse complement strand
GGGCGCATCCGCGACAGACAAATTAGTGCTGCTCAGTTGGAACCAGAACCTGCTCTACCCCGGCGGCCGGCGTGCTCAGGAAATCTTTTACCAACCCACCCTGCGCTTGCCCGAGGGCTGGCAGTACGGCACGGCTCTGCCCGTGGCCGCGCACTCGGGCAACCAGGTTGAATTCAAGCCAGTCGCTTTGAACCGTTTGGTGGATTCGCCCGTGATTGCCAGCCAATACCTGCGCGTGGTTAATCTGACGCCTCCGGGCGAACCGATTCACCATGAGATGGACGTCGCCTCGGACAACGAAGCTTCGCTCGATATTACACCGGAGGAGGCGCAGGACTATACCAATTTAGTTGCCCAAACGTGGGCGCTTTTCGGCACGCGCCACTATCGTGATTATCATTTTCTGCTCACTCTGAGTGACCATGTTGCCCACTTTGGCCTGGAGCATCACGAGTCCGACGATAGCCGCACCGGCTCGGCCTTTTTCTCCGACCCTGACTTGGGCTTGCTCGAAGGCGATCTATTACCTCACGAGTTTGTCCATTCATGGAATGGCAAGTTCCGTCGTCCCGCGGATCTGAGCCCGCCCTATTACGATGATCCCATGAAAGGAGATCTGCTCTGGGTCTATGAAGGACTTACAAATTACCTGGGCGATTTACTCGCCACGCGAAGCGGCCTCTGGACTCCGAAGCAGTACCGCGAATATCTGGCAGCCGATGCCGCGATGGAAGGACCTGGCCGCCCAGGACGCACATGGCGCCCGCTGCAGGATACGGCGGACGCAGCGCAAGTGTTGTATTTTGCGCCCGATGAGTGGACAAACTGGCGGCGCACAGTCGATTACTATTACGAAGGCGACCTCCTGTGGCTTGAGGTCAATACCACCATTCGCAGCCTCACCCACGGGCAAAAATCGTTGAAGGATTTTTGCCATCTCTTCTACGGCGGACCGAATGAGGGGCCTCAGCTCAAAACTTACTCGTTTGACGACGTCGTGAACGCACTCAACCAGATAGCGCCTTACGATTGGGCCGGATTCTTTCGCAAAAGGCTCGAATCGACCTCGCCCGAGCCGCCCATGGGTGGAATTGAGGCGGCCGGGTGGAAGGTAGTCTATACGAGCGAGGAGTCCCAATACGAGAAGGCTCATGAAGCCGCGCACCATTCGGCAGAGGTCCCATACTCGATTGGCCTCGTCCTGCACTCGGACGGGGACATTCTGGACTCCATCGTCGGGTCGCCAGCTTACAATGCGGGAATTTCTGCTGGCATGAGGCTGGTTGCTGTAAACGGCCAGGCGTTTACGGCAAGCGTTTTGCGCGCCGCGCTTGAGGCGGGTAAGAACAGTTCCCAGCCATTGCAATTGCTGGTGGAAAATGACGACTACTATAAAACCTATTCAATCAACTACCACGGCGGCGAGCGATATCCACATCTGGCGCATATCGAAGGCAAGCCTGACTTGCTGGATAAGATTTCGCAACCTCTACCCGTACACGAATAAGGACCTAGCGAAGGTTCCGTGAAGTTCAGGGGCAATGGCAATCAGACGCTGCGCTTGATGCCCTACGATGTGACAGGGTAAACCCGTCGCCATGCCTTGCATTCAAGCCGCTACTCACGGCCAATCAGCTTGACGCCCATTTCGCTTGTACGTTAATTTCTATGGAGGGCCGGTTGCGCAGGAAAGGCCCTCTTCTCTCGACCCCTGCCGCAAGCAAATCGCTCAACTCCAAGCCGCGCAGGATGATTGGAAAGTGTTTCTATGCTGCCGTCACAGGAATCTTCGTTGTATGCCCTTACCCGCGATCTGGTGAACATTCCATCGATCACCGGCTCGGAGGGTGATTGTTGCGCCTTTTTAGCAGATCATCTAGGTAAAAGAGAATGGAAAGTTGAGTCTATTCCCGTTTCAGAAGGACGATTCGACGTTTTCGCTTATCGGGGGAATCCTGAGATCGTGGTCAGCACGCACCTCGACACCGTGCCGCCGTTTATTCCGGCAAATGAAGATTCTGAATTCATTTACGGGCGGGGATCGTGTGACGCCAAAGGCATTGCTGCGGCTGAAGTAACGGCAGCCGGGTTGTTAGTGAATGAAGGCATCGAGGACTTGGGACTACTGTTCCTAGTGGGCGAGGAGATTATGAGCGATGGCGCGTGCGCTGCCAATCAGACGCCGCGCGGCTCCCGATACATCATCAACGGCGAACCCACATGCAATAAGATGGCTTTTGGGACGAAAGGCATCCTGCGGGTGGACGTTTGCGCGCGCGGAAAGATGGCACACTCCGCATATCCCCATCTCGGCGAGTCCGCAATCGAAAAGCTCTTAGATATTCTGGCGGACGTTCGCCGAATCTCATTGCCTGTAGATGAAATCATGGGGCAATCTACGCTCAACATCGGCGTGATCTCCGGGGGCTGCGCAGCTAATGTAATCCCTGGTGAAGCCCGGGCGCAACTGCTCTTTCGCACCGTGCCACAACCGGGAGGGGCTGCGGCACTGAAGTCAAAAATCGAAGGCATCTTGCAAGGGCGCTGCGACTTTGAATTTGTCCGGGATACTCCCGCGCTGAAACTCGGAACGCTCGATGGATTTGATACCGAGGTTGTCGCCTTTTCGACCGACTTGCCCTCGCTTACCGCCTGGGGAGAACCATTTCTGCTGGGTCCGGGATCGATTCACGTCGCGCATACGGATCATGAATGCGTTCGCAAAGCAGACTTGGTCGCGGCCGTTGATCTCTATTGCCGGATAGTGCGGCTGCTGAAGAAGCGCGGCTAGTATCTTCGCCCATTGAGTTACTTGAATAGCACGGGGTGTTTCACCGGGCGCGTTGGATTAAGATCCCTAGAAAGGTGCACGTTATCAATCATGAAGAAAATTGAAGTTGGAATTCTTGGCGCCACGGGCATGGTGGGGCAGCGTTTCGTAAGCTTGCTCGAGAATCATCCGTGGTTTAAGTTAAGCTGGCTCGGCGCGTCGGATAAGTCCGCTGGCAAAAGTTACGCAGAAGCCTGCAACTGGCGGCTGCGCGCGCCCGCGCCTGAAACCGTCCGCGCCATGCAAGTGCACGAGTGCCGGCCCGGTGGAGCGCCGCAATTGCTCTTTGCCTCGCTCGATTCAAAAGCGGCGGGACCTGTAGAAAAAGAATTCGCCGAAGCAGGCCACGTTGTTGTCTCCAACTCTTCCTTTTACCGGATGGACGAAGATGTTCCTCTGCTCATTCCGGAGGTGAACCCGGACCATCTGGCGCTCACGCGCATTCAGCGCGCAAAGCAGCGATGGAAGGGCATGATTGTCACTAACCCGAATTGCACCGCGGTAGGTTTAGTCATGTCACTGGCTCCGCTAGAGAAAGCTTTCGGAATCGAAAAGGTCTTCATGACGAGTATGCAGGCCGTGTCAGGCGCGGGGTATCCCGGCGTGCCTACGCTTGACATCATGGGTAACGTGATTCCGTTCATTTCGGGCGAGGAGGAAAAAGTTGAGGAGGAGACGCAAAAGCTGCTTGGGAAATTCACGCCCGCGGGGGTGCAGCCGGCGCCGGTGCTGGTGAGCGCGCATTGTAATCGCGTGCCCGTTGAAGACGGTCACACGGAATCGATTTCGATTGCGCTTCGCGGCAAGGCCTCAAAGGAAGACCTTATCGAAGCATGGCGCAAGTTCCGCTCTGTGCCGCAGGAGCGTAATCTGCCCTCAGCTCCAGAGTATCCGATTGTGGTGCGCGACGAGAAGGACCGCCCACAGGTGAAATTCGACGTTGACGCAGGACGAGGGATGTCTACCGTGATTGGGCGCGTGCGCGCGTGCCCTGTGCTCCAGTTTAAGTATACGGCCCTCAGCCATAACACTATTCGCGGCGCAGCCGGCGCGGCCTTGCTCAACGCGGAGTTGATGAAGTCGGAAGGTTATCTTGATTAACCGGCTCGTGAGGAATTAAAGCGCTTTTGCCTTGCGGTTTCTTCGCGCTTTTGCGAGAGGAATTGGGTTCTTCTTTACAGGCTGCGGTGATTTTATGCCAGACTCCTCCAATCCGCGACATCTGGCCATCGCCCTTCTTGGGCACGGGAAGATGGGCAAGGCCATCGAATCACTCGCCCCGCAGCGCGGCTTTGACGTGAAGCTGATTCTCGACGAATTCTCCAACCGCGATTATGAAGGCATCACGCCTGCAAACTTCAGCGGCATTGACGTTTGCATTGACTTCACCACCCCGGAAACGGCGGTTGAAAACGTCCGGCGCGTAGCTGCGCTTGGGTGCAATTTGGTGGTGGGCACAACGGGATGGCACGAGCGGCTGGAAGAGGTTCGCCAAATTGTCAACCAGGCAGGCATCGGCATGGTTTACGGCCCGAACTTTTCCATCGGCGTGCAGCTTTTCTACCGGGCCGCGCAAGCTGTCGCGCAAGTGTTCAAGGACTATGCCGCCTACGAGCCTTATATTGCGGAGTCCCATCACCGCTTCAAAAAAGATGCTCCCTCCGGGACGGCTATTGAGCTGAAACGCCGGGTGCAATCGGTCCTCGGCCCGCGCGATCTTCCAGTGAGCAGCGTTCGCGGCGGCTACATTCCTGGCGTTCACGAATTGGTTTTTGATTCCGAAGCTGACACAGTGATTGTGCAACACACCGCCCGCGGCCGGCAGGGATTCGCCGAGGGCGCGCTTTATGCTGCCCGCCGGGTGATGGGTAAAAAGGGCCTGTTTAATTTCGCTGAAATCGTAGAATAGAATACCTGGGAAAGGAGAATCCTATGGCGATTCAAATCAGGGGTTGCGGCACGGCTCTGGTAACGCCGTTTAAGCGCGACGGCACAATCGACGTCGACTCGCTGCGCAAGCTCGTGCAGTTTCAACTGCGAGATGGGATTGACTTCCTCGTCCCCTGCGGAACCACCGGGGAAACTCCGGCGCTCGAAAAACAAGAATACCTGGGCGTGATCCGGGTGGTGGTCGAGGAAACGGCGGGCAAGGCGCCCATCATCGCCGGAGTTGGCGGAAACAATACTCGCCACGTGTGCGACTTGGCGAAAAGCGTCAGTGGTCTGGGCGTCCAGGGAATCCTTTCCGTCGCGCCTTACTACAATAAGCCCACGCAAGAGGGCCTCTTCCAGCATTTTGCGGCCATTGCTGAGGCGTCTGAGTTGCCGGTGATCCTTTACAACGTGCCCAGCCGGACGTCATCCAACATTGAGCCTGCAACGGTCGAACGCCTCTCCAAGGTGCCCAACATTATTGGCATTAAAGAAGCCTCGGGGAGCATCGTGCAGCAGTTGGAACTGATCAATCGAGTGGATGCCTCTTTCGCGGTGCTTTCGGGGGACGACTCGTTTACGTTGCCGCTGATGTCCATTGGCGGCGCTGGCGTCATTTCAGTGGTGTCGAATCAGATTCCCGGTCCGATGAGCCAACTCACGCGATTGCTTCTTGAAGGAAACTATGCAGAGGCGCGGAAGCTCAACGCGAGGCTTTTCCCACTCATGCAGGCGAACTTCATTGAGACGAACCCCATTCCGGTTAAAGCCGGGCTCGCCATGATGGGTATGATTGAAGAGGTCTATCGCCTTCCCATGGTCCCCATGCGGCCTGAAAATCGCGCCAAGCTGGAAAAGGTGATGGTGTCCGTGGGGCTGCTGAAGGCAAAACCGGCCTCAGCGCCGACGTTGTCCTCAGCGCAGCCCAAAAAGCTGTAAAGTTGGACCTTCTGTTAAGCGAGGGTTTTTAATCGCAGGCTCAAACGGGACTTATACCTTGCCGCGGTATTGCGGTGTAGAATTCCCTTGTGAATCGAATGGTCGATCAGCGCGAAGACGGGAGCCGCGAGCGACTGCGCGGCCGTCTTGTCTTTCGCGTCGATGGCGCTCCGCAGTTGCCGGATCTGATTGCGCAGGCGCGACCTGTGCGCACGGTTCTGCTCGGTTCGCACGGCGGTTTGTTTGATGCGCTTTAATGCTGATTTATGATTAGCCACTCATCCTCCCTGAAACGTAACTTCCTTTTATCATTATAGTTAGAGATCGCTCTGGCCGTCAAGACCAATAGGGGTGGGAGTTACTCATCTACCAAACTATCGAATCGAAGTCAGTGTTGGGCCTTCTACGACAACTTGACGTGATGTTCACAACAGAAATAGGCGCCGATCAGAGCCCGAATATCTTCGAAACGAAGTTCGCAGAATCGTCCTCAGCCATTCCAGTATTAACGCGGATCGCCCGCAATTCCAGATTTTCAACTTCCTTGCTGAGTCGATCAGTGAACATCTTATCGCGCTCAAGCAGGTTCTGTAGAGCTCGCTCTGGATTGCTTGTTTTGGCAAGAAACCCGTATGCCAATCCGCCTCGCCGCTCTATTGTGGCTTGGCGGAACTCAGGTGAGGGGAGGAGCCAGACAGCATGATTCGAGGCTGAGAGAATGGGTTTGACGAGATGCGGAAGTAACCGGAAACCCTCCACGATCACTCGAACATCGGTCGGGATGCGGAGGAGATCCTCGATGATCAGATTGAAGCCTTCGCCACGAAACCAATGAAAGGTATCAAGCATCGTTCCCGGCGATCTCTTCACCCATCGCTCGTTCATATCCATAGCAATAAACCGGTGCAGAAGTGGGCAGTCTTCCGGGCTGCTTCGACGGGAGTGCTCCGCCATCCCGTCATCCGTCGCGTACAAATGCAGGCCATATTGATCTGCTATTCGGCGGGCAATCGTCGACTTTCCCGCGCAGCTTCCACCGCCAATCCAATACACATGACACAACTGCTCGCGTAGTATTGCGCCGTCGATTGTGCCTCCGCATTCTTCAGGTCCCATCGTTGGTGTTGGCGCCTTGGCCATCAGACCAAAATAGCTATGACTCCAATGGTCTAAGAGGAGACGTCATCGGATCTTGCCCCGCGCGGCAATGCGCCATGATCCGCAGACTTCTCCGCGCCTTGCCAGGAAAAGCTCGTCGTGCATATTCACGCAGGTGCAGACGTGGTTCGGGATCAAGGTCAGCACGTCGCCAACCTTAAAAGCGCGGCGCGCATGGGATATATCCACGTGACCATGTTCTTCATTCAGCTTAAAAAGCGTGGCCTCCGGTGCTTCCACCACCCGCCCGTAGCCTTCCTTAGGCCCGAAACTGAGCAGGTCTGAAGAAAGCGTCTTCGACCCCGCGTCCAGCATCATGCGTCCCGGCACCGCAGTGGAAATGACCGTTGTCACTACCCTAGCCGCGCAGTCTTCGAGCGAGCACAGCCCCTGGTAATACGTATTGAGATCGTTATAAACGTAGGTTCCGGGCCTTATTTCTGTAACGCCCTTGATTTCGTGGGACAGCCATGCCGACGGCGTGGAACCGGCGGAAACGATCTCTACCGGGATGCGCGCCCCCTCAAAACTCCGGATTGCAATTTCCACCGCCGCGCTCACGCGCCGCGCTTCCGCCGTGCGCGATTCTGCCGCGCCCCCGATGCTGCCCGGATAGGTCATCAATCCTCGGAACTCTAGGCCCGGCAGCGCGCGCACGACCTCAGCAAGTTTGAGGCAGTCAGGCCCGGGCGCAAGCCCGCAGCGATGAAGGCCCGTATCGAATTCCACCAGCACGCCGAAGGTGACTCCCTGTGCGGCCGCGGCTGCGGAAAGCTCGCTTGCCGTGACCTCCGAATCGAGCGAAAGAAGAATGCGCCGCGAGCGCGCCAGCCCCGCCAGGCGCCGCAGCTTTTCCGCCCCATAGATCGGATAGGCCACCAGCATCTCCGCGGGTTCAGCGGCAGCCATCACTTCGGCCTCACCTGCCTTGGCCACCGTCAGACCCACAGCCCCGCGTTCGAGTTGCATCCGCGACACCTCAAGCGTCTTATGAGTCTTTGTGTGCGGGCGCAGTCCCAAGCCGTGCTCGCGGCAATAGTGCGCCATGCCGTCTAGATTGCGCTCAAGCACATCCAAATCCACCACCAGCGCGGGTGTAGAGAGATGATCGACTTGCATACGCCTCCGAAAGGAGATGATACAACGGACGGGCGCAGGTTCGCGCCGGCGCCCCTTGTCGCGTTTGTCTAAACTCCGCGCCAAGGTTATGATGAAATTCCGCTATGCCCAAAAACTGGAGGGAAATGGCGGCGCGCGTGGCCGCAATGAAGCCGGATGAGTTGCGGACGCGTTTCCGCCAGGAAGCCGCCAAACGGATTGACAGAATTACCTACGGGGCCGGCATTGACGCCTCAGCACGGGAACTCAGCTCGGCAGCAGGCGCCCGGAAACCAACCCGGAACGCGGCGCGGATGGGCGATGCCGTTTTACCCTCGGGCCGTTTTTACTTCGAGACGCGCGACGTTTTGGAAATCCTGGCGCTCTTGCGCGAGCGATTCCCCGCCGAATGCGAAGCGGCCATTGAGCGCGCGAATCTCATTTTACGTCATCAATTTGATGTCCTTGGCTTCCAGGGATTAGATTACGGATCGGCCATCGATTGGCGGCTCGATCCGGTCAGCGGCAAACGCGCGCCCAACCGGCCGTGGTACAAGATCCGTTTTTTACAATCGGACGAAGTGGGCGATCATAAAATCACTTGGGAAATTAATCGCCATCAGCATCTCATTACGCTGGCAAAAGTTCATCTGCTTACAGGGGAGAGCCGCTATCTTACTGAGCTTCTCGATCAGTGGCGCGCCTGGCGGAAACAAAACCCCTACCCCATCGGCATCAACTGGGCCAGCAGTCTGGAAGTGGCCTTCCGCAGCCTCGCATGGCTTTGGGTGGGGCATCTTCTCGCTTCCAGCCCCGCAGCGCCAAAAGCCTTTCAGCATGAGATCGCGCGCGCGCTGGCATTGAGCGGCCGCCACATCGAGCGGTATCTTTCCATTTATTCTTCGCCCAACACCCATCTGCTCGGAGAGGCGGTGGCGCTTTTCTCGATTGGAACGCTCTGCCCCCGTTTCCGGTCCGCGCCGCGATGGCAGCGTCTCGGTTGGCAAATCGTGCTTGATGCGTCTGCGAAGCAAGTGCAAGCCGATGGGATGCACTTCGAGCAATCCGTTTATTATCACGTTTACGCGCTCGACTTTTTTCTGCATGCTCGCATTCTGGCGGCTCGCAATGGTATTGCGATCCCCGACGCCTTCGATCAGACCATCGAACGAATGCTCGAATTGCTCGCTGGCATCTCACAAGCAGGCGTCGTCCCCCGCTTCGGCGATGACGACGGCGGACGCGTGTTTAACCCGCAGCGGAATAGCAGCGAGCACCTGCTTGATCCACTCTCAACTGGGGCCGTGGTTTACAACAGTGCCGACCTCAAGGCGGCGTCAGGCGGATTCAAAGAGGAAACGCTGTGGCTGCTCGGGCCTGATAGCGCGCGGCGGTTCGATGCGCTAGATGCAACTCCGGCGCCCATTGCATCCCAAGCGTTTCGCTCGAGCGGCCTCTACGTGCTGGCTGGGGAAGGTCCGCAACTTACGCAAACGGACGGGGCAACGGAGGCATCTGCGGCAGTCTCTCAATCACACAATACAATCAAAGAAAACCATTATCAGCTCGTGATCGACGCTGGTCCGCAAGGGACCGGAAATTCAGGACACGGCCATGCGGACGCCCTCAGCCTGCATCTCTCCGCCAGCGGCAGTGAGTGGTTGATTGATCCAGGAACATTCCGTTACGTTCCCTCTGCGAGCGGCGACGGGACCGGCCGGAACCGTTTTCGCGGCACGGCGGCGCATAACACGCTGCTCGTCGACGGACTCGATCAGGCGGAACCGCTGGGGCCGTTTGTCTGGGAGGCGCTGCCTCAAACAGAGGCAAGGCTGTGGGCAACCGGCGAGCATTTTGACCTCTTTTACGGGAACCACCACGGCTATCAGCGCCTCGCCTCGCCCGTAATCCATCATCGCTGGGTTTTCGGTTTGAAATCCGAATTTTGGCTGGTGCGCGATGTGGCAGAGGGCAATGGCGAACACGATCTGGAAATCTCGTGGCATTTTTCACCCGGTTTTACCGCCTTATATACTCCTCCTGGATTTACGTTAATGAGCACCCAAAGCAGCGCAGGCTGGCGCGGGCTGGCGCTCGCGCCCGTGGAAGGGCATGGCTGGTCGCAGGAAGTGCGCCGGGGCCAGGTCTCGCCCGCTTATGGGGTTGAAGAGCCTGCTCCGGTGGTCCGCTTTGCTGCCCGCGCGCAGTTACCTACCGATTTCGCGGTGATCCTCCAGCCGGTCGTTACAGCGCCTGAAAGGTTGGGAAAGTTTAACCGGAGCACGGGCGAAGATGCCGTAAGTTATCGCTACCAAACTGACAATGGCCTGCATCTCTTTTTTTTCTCCGACAGCGGCCGGCCTTGGGCAATTGATGGATGGAAGAGCGACGCGAGATTTATCTATATTGGTGAAGAGCAGAAAAAACTGCGCATGGCGTTTTGTTCCGGGACTTTTCTGGATGCGACCGGGCAGTGCATCTTGACTTGTGGTCGTCCGGTTGAGAGATGCGAGATTTCCGGGTCCAAAGTGCTGTGCTCCGACCCGCAAGCGGTGATTGATTTTAAGCCTGAGCGGATGCGCGCCGCCTTCGAGATGCTGGCGAGGAAGGCGTAAGCTCGCGTTGTACATCGAAACAGGCGTCAATAGAGTGACGGCTTTGTGTAGCGCCGGCATCCTGCCGGCATTGAAACGTGCCGCCGAGACGGCAGCGCTACGGAGACGGCTAGTAGACGGTCTTTCCCAGCCGCAGTTGAGACGTCGCGAGAAAAAATATTTTGTTTGTCCCGTTTGTCTCGAAAATCTCGGCGGGGCTGCTATGCTAATCGGAGGGAACCACTCGGATCATGGTGAAGCCGTTCATCTTTGCTCTCTGTGTTGCGTTTGCGTCAAGCGGTCTGGGTGCGCAGAACCACGTTTGGCGTCCATCACCCGGACATACGCAAGCGCCAATATGGCCCGGCGCAGCGCCCGATGCGCAGCCTGTCGCGGGGCCGGAGGTCTTTGCGACGACGGGAAAGAACTCGCTGGTTGCAGGCAGGCCTTGGATTGCGGCGAGCAACATCTCGCGGCCTACCATGACGGTCTATTCGCCGAAGGGGAAAAACACGGGCGTTGGGGTCGTTGTGTTTCCTGGCGGGGGCTTTCAGATTCTGGCTATCGATCTGGAAGGCACAGAGGTCTGTGACCGGTTAACGTCAGAAGGGATCACGTGTGTGCTGCTGAAGTACCGCGTGCCGGATTCGGGGCCGCATTGGGACGAGCAATGTAAGTGCGAGGTTGATCCGAAAGCACCCATGGCGCTAGAAGATGCGCAGAGGACGATGGGGCTGGTGCGTTTTCACGCTGCGGAGTGGCACATCGATCCGCACAAGATTGGCGTGCTTGGGTTTTCGGCAGGTGGGTATCTGGTGGCAGCCATGAGCACGCATTTTAAGCAGCGTTTGTACCCAGTAGTAGATGCGGCCGACAAGGAAAGCTGCCGCCCGGATTTTGCAGTGGCTGTTTATCCTGGGCACCTATGTGAATGGCCCGGGCACCCGTGTTCCAATGAGAGCTTTGAGTTGAATCCGCGCATTCATGTCACTCGTGAGACGCCACCTACGCTTTTGGTGCAGGCGGAGGATGACAACGTGGACGGCGTAAACCAATCAGTGGTGTACTACATCGCTTTGAAGAACGCTGGCGTTCCCGTGGAGATGCACTTGTATGCGCGCGGCGGCCATGCGTTTGGACTGCGGAGCACGAAGCTTCCCATTACAAGATGGCCCCAGTTGATGGAAACATGGCTGCGCACGATCGGGATGATCTTGCAGTAGGTGATGCGGCCTTTTCTACACCTGACGGTATAATTTGTCAGAAAGCGGAGTCGCACGGAGTTCCGCGTTCTAGCCACTCAGCGGCTTTTCGGTTCAATCACAGTACAAGCCGCGAAGTTAAAAACGACCCCGCGGCGCCTCGCTCCAAGAGTAAAAGGCGAAGCCAGAGATCAGATTAGATTATGTGCGGAATCTGCGGAATATTTGACTTCGACCGTAACGACCCGGTGAGCGCGGACACGCTTGGGGCAATGAATAGCCGCATCATTCATCGTGGTCCCGACGACGAAGGCTTCTACGTGGCGGGAAACATTGGCCTCGCCATGCGGCGCCTCAGCATTATTGACCTTAGCGCGGGCCATCAACCCATGAGCAATGAAGATGGCACGCTCTGGATTGTTTTCAACGGCGAGATTTACAACCACCAGGAACTGCGCCCCGATCTCGAAGCGCGCGGGCATCGCTATCAGACGCACAGCGACACGGAAACCATCCTTCATTTGTACGAAGAGTATGGGAAAGATTGTCTCGACCGTCTGCGCGGCATGTTCGCATTTGCCATCTGGGATACGCGCAGCCGTCGCCTTTTCTGCGCGCGCGACCGGCTGGGCATCAAACCTTTTTACTACCGCGGTGATCCATCCCGTTTTCTCTTCGGGTCGGAGATTAAGACCATCCTGGCGCATCCCGCTGTGAAAGCGGAATTCAACCGCGCCGTTCTTCCCGAATATTTGGCTTTCGGCTACCTCTCGGGCGAAGAAACCTTTTTCCGAGGCGTTCGCAAGCTGATGCCGGGACATTGGCTCGAATTGGACGAGAGCGGCAATGCGAAGATTGAGCGTTACTGGGATCTCGCCGTTCCGGAAGCGGCAGAGGTTCGCCCCCGTTCATACTATGTTAAAACTTACGGCGAAATGCTCGAGCAAGCCGTTTCAAGCCATTTGATGAGCGACGTCCCGCTCGGTGTTTTCCTGAGCGGCGGTCTCGATTCGAGCGTCGTCGCGGCGCTAACCACTAAGCTGCGCCGTTCTCCAATTGAGACGTTCGCGGTGGGCTACGCGGAATCAGCCTACAGCGAATTGCCGTATGCGCAGGAAGTGGCGCGCCATATCGGGTCCATCCATCATGAAGTGAGAGTGAGTTGGAATGACTTCATGGAATCGCTGCCAAAGCTAATCTGGCATGAAGATGAGCCGGTTGTGTGGCCTTCGAGCGTGCCATTGTATTTCGTGGCCAAGCTCGCCCGTGAGCGCGTGAAAGTGGTCCTGACTGGGGAAGGAAGCGATGAAACGCTGGCTGGTTACACGCGCTACGCCTGGACGCTGTGGAACGCGCGTTTCGACCGCATTTATCGCGGCATGGTTCCGGGCGCATTGCGGAGATTCATGCGGAATCGCGTGGATGAGCCAAAAGGCTTGCCGCTTGCGCTACAACGCCGCCTGCGGCACACCTTCCTCGCGCGCGACGGCGCTTCCTGGCCCTCTTTTTACTTTGACAATTTTTATTCGGTCTTTACCGCTGACGCGCAGCGCGAGTTGCTTTCGGAAAGTTCAAATGCCGCCCCGGACACGGCGTACCGTGATGTGCTGGCCATCTGGGAAAACTCGCCCGGTGATTTGCTTCACCGCCTGCTCTATACGGACATCAAAACTTATCTTGTCGAACTCCTCATGAAGCAGGACAACATGAGCATGGCGGCTTCAATCGAAAGCCGCGTGCCGTTTCTTGATCACG
>DASZAE010000181.1:0-15962 GCA_035945515.1 Terriglobia bacterium | reverse complement strand
GTAAGACTTGCCTCCGGTGGTGAGCTTCACGGTGTAAGTTCCTGGCGCGGCCATCGGCCCAACCTCGGCTTCGCGAATGCCCCAGTGGGTGATCGGGCGCCATTGCTTGCCGAGGAACCGCAGGTCGTCCCAGACATGGGGATTCGATGCAGGCGTTGTGCGGAGTTGAATCAATTGGGGCGGCGCATAGCGCATATCCCACACAACGCGATTCATTCCCGGTTGCCCGGGGGCTTCCAGATGGCGAATCAGGCTTCCCTGCGAATCGAGAATATCGATTTTCACCTTATCCTTTGGGGCCGCCGCGAGCGAAAAATCAATCAGCGCATGCGCGCCGCGGAAAAAGCGGTAACTCGGCCGCGAACGGAATATATGCGCCGGCTCGCTCATCGTTGTCGCCGTCATCTGCTCAAGAGGGGTGATGTCTTCAAGAACGTAAATCCCGCGCCCATAAGTCGCCACTACGAGATCGTGGAAATTCTTCTGCACCGTCTCCCAGGAAACCGGCGCATGGGGCAGCCCCGAGTCCAGAAGCATCCAGTTCGCGCCATCGTCAATTGAGAAATAGATCCCGTTTCCGGTTCCCGCGAAGAGCAGGTTCTTGTTATAGGGGTCCTGCGCTACCGAGCTGACGTTGCTGAAAACTCCCGCCGGAATGCCATTCACGGCAAGTTTCCAGTGGCCACCGAAGTCTGTTGTTTTATAAATGTACGGGCGAGTATCCCCCATCAGAGACCGGTCAACGGCCACATACGCAGTTGCCGCGTCGAAATTCGAAGGCTCAATCCGGCTGACGGTTCCCCACGGAGGCAGACCGGAAATATTCTTGGTGACATTGGCCCACCGCCTTCCGCCGTTGCGGGTGAGCCAAACTTGCCCGTCGTTGGTTCCCGCCCATATTAAGCCTCTTTCCATCGGCGAAGGCGCAATTGCGAAGACCACTTCTCCGTAAAATTGACCCAAATTGTCCTGCATAATTCCCCCCGAAGGCGCTAAATACTTCGGGTTTTGTGTCGACAGGTCTGGGCTAATTACTTGCCAACTCTGGCCGCCGTCCGTCGTCTTAAAGATGACCTGGCAGCCGTAATAAACGGTGTTGTGATCAAAAGGGTCGATCGCCATGGGTGGAGTCCAATGGCAGCGGTATTTGACATCCTCGGGCGGGGAATCGAGCGGATGGTCCGGCCACGGGCTCACTGCGCGCGCATAGCCGATGCGTGTATCGAGCCGCGTTATCTCGTCACCGTAGCAAGTGCTCCATATAATGCGCGGATCTGTTGGATCGGGATAAGTGAAACCGGATTCGCATCCGCCAAGGTCCTCCTGCCATCGTCCGCCAAACTGCTCCTCTACACTGTCTGGCCCCGGAGTTGAAAAGGGATACGCCGGGCCACGCTCTGAGGAGTCGTCCTGCATGTTCGTGTAGACCCAGTAGGGAATCTGATTGTCGACTGCAACGTGGTAGGTCTGCCCGATCGGAAGAGAAACATGGCGCCAATTGCGGCCTCCGGTCTGGCTCATTTCCGCGCCCTCATCATCACTAATCATCATGCGATCGGGATTTTTCGGATCAATCCAAATGTCGTGGTTGTCTCCGCCCCAATGCACGTCGTGAAATGTCTCGCCTCCATCAGTAGAAACATAGAAGCTGTTACATGCCACGTACACCTTATCCTCATTGGACGGTGAAATCGCCAGCCGAACGAAGTAGCCGGCGCGCTCGGTTAGCAGGCGGCTGTAATTAACTACGCGCCAGTTCTTGCCGCCGTCATCTGAGCGCCAGAGAGACCCTTGATTAGCTGTCTGAATCAGCGCATACACCCGATTGGCATCGGAAGGCGCGATGGCCACGTCGATTTTCCCTACCGGTGGATGCGGCAAGCCTTGTCCTTGGATCTCTTGCCATGTATTCCCGCCATCCCGCGAAACATACACGCCGCTCGATGGGCCCCCGCTGGTCATCGCCCACGGTCGCACCTTCCATTGCCACATGCCTGCGAATAACACTTCCGGATTGTGGGCGTCCATCGCCAATCCTGAGCAACCGGTATCTTCATTTACGAAAAGAACTTGCTGCCACGTTTTGCCTCCATCACTGGTTCGCCAAACGCCACGCGAATGCTGCGGATGTGTGCCCACCCCCGTCGCACACACGAACACGTTATTTGAGTTGTAGGGGTTCACGATAACGCGCGAAATCAGTCCGGCGTCCGAAAGCCCCATATTCATCCAGGTTTTCCCTGCATCGGCCGATTTGTATATCCCGTCACCCGGCGTAATGCCGTTGCGTATGACCCACGACTCCCCTGTGCCTGCCCAAATAACCGACGGCTGCGCTGGATCAACAGCCAGCGCGCCAATGGATTGCGCTGGTTCCTGATCGAATACCGGCTGCCAGCGAAATCCTCCGTCCACTGATTTCCAAATTCCCCCCGACGCCGCTCCAATGTAATAAACATTTGGGTTGCCGGGGATACCTGCCACGGCACTCGCGCGGTTGCCTTGCATCGGACCGGCAAAACGGAAGCTCAGCGCTCGCAGATGCTCCGGCTTCAAACTCTGCGCTCCGAGAGGCAGCGACAGCGCCCCCAAAACAAAAACCGTAAGAATCCAGATTGCAAAACGACGATTTAACATGAGGATATCTCCCTCAGTTGCTCAGAGATCGCTCCGCAAATAGGCAAAAAACGGATACAGTGTCCAATGTTGTATACAACCTGTCAAGAGGAATGGTTTCCCTGGTATATGCTGCAGTTGGCGGAGCGGCCGCCAACGTGTGGTTCATCGTGCGTTCCATCTTCTCAGGGTTGGATACTTTTCTGCGTGATAGAATGTCGTGGTGTGGTGCGGCTGATGTCGCCGGAAAGGGACAACCGCTTGGCTTTCAGCGGCCAGCTACATCACCGGGGCGACGCATCAGGTCGTAGCGTCGGCATCTTGCCGCCGGCTGTTACACAAATATATTACCCGTATTTTCGCTGGGCTCGAGTGCCCCAGCATCTGCCGCCGGGACGGCGGCGCTACCTCGCATAGCGTCACTATAATTTGTAATCCTCAATAGGTGGATTATGTCGGCGAATGCGTATCCCCGAGAGTCTGAGACTGAGCTCGCGAGCTCGGAGCGTGCGGCGGGGAGCCCGCATCGGAGCAACCTTCACCGATGTTTCGAGCAGATTCGTGAACTGATTGTTCACGGCCGCCTGTCACCCGGAAGCCGGATCATGGAAGGAGAGCTTGCGGCACACCTGGGAGTGAGCCGCACGCCGGTGCGAAGCGCCCTCCACATGCTGCAAAAAGAGGGTTACGTTATCGCTTCTTCAGAAGGCGCTCGCAAAGCTCGCCTGAGCGTGGCTCCCCTTACGAAAGAGGACGCGAACGAGCTCTACCCGATCGTCGGAAGGCTTGAGGGGCTCGCCGCGCGCTCAACGGCGGGGATCGATCCCGCGACTCGGGACGAAGTCGCGCGGGCGCTGCGCAAAATCAACGAGGAATTGCACAGCCTGGCCGAGGCAGGTCGCAGCGATCCGAATCGCATCTTCGAGCTCGACATGAGCTTCCATCAGACGATTGTCGACGCCGGCGCAGGCTCACGCCTTCGCGCGCTTCATAGCTCGATCAAACCGCAGACAGAGAGATACTGGCGGCTCTACGCGAGCTCGATTCTCGATCAACTAGGCGCCTCGGTTGCCGAGCATGTGGCCATTATCGAAGCGATTGAGAGGGGCGACTCCGGCGGCGCCGAGCGCGCGGTTCAGATCAACTGGGAACACGGAGCAGAACGGCTCTCGCGCGTAATCGAGCGGCACGGTGAGCGCGGAAGCTGGTAGCCCGATTGCGGTCCTTTGTAACGCTGGCGTCTCACGCGGCCATAACCGATCCGTAGAAACTCGGCATCATCTAATTTTCAGTCACTGCGCCGCGACGAGCACGACCGCAATCCACATCGGCAAGGCACACGCAAAAGAAGCAAGGATCAAGGAGAAGGCAAACATCCGGCCGGATCGCCTTGATTCAGGCGGCACGTCTGCCGTCCGCACCACGATCGTTCCTGCCCAATGGTCTCCGTACCGCTGCTGAAGCGGCGTTTTGTCCATCGAGAGGTAGCCGACCAGGCCGAAAAATAGGGCGTCGAAGAAATAAGCGATCTCGCGCAGAAATGCTGATGGTATGTCGCAGGGCGTCCGTGATTCGGAAAGCACCCGCAAGGCGAATACGAATTTTCCCGCGCTCGCGCCATAAACTCCTTCACTAATTGCATGGTATATGATCGTGCCTAGAAGGGAAGCGGGGAGCAAAGCAATGAAATGAGGCATGCGGTGAGCCCATCCCGGCTCGATGACCGAGTAACGCTGCAGGATCGTCAAAGTGATCGCCGAACAAACGCCTGTGACGAAGCCGATTATGGTGCAATAAAGCGAATCAGTGATGCGCGCAAGCGCGCGAATCCAGAACCCGGCCCCGATTACCTTGGGCCGTTCCTGCTCGATGCCTATGCCTAGAACGCTCACGCCCCCTCCTCATGCCGCCAGATTGCTTCTCTTGCGAGAGTTCCGCTTTCGGAACCATAGCTCGCGCAAAAGCGCCGGCGCCTTCAATATGGCGCGATAGGATAGCACACCGCTCGCCACACGGCTATCGGGAATAACGAGGGCATGGGTGTGCAACGGCGGCGGGCGAGCGAAACCCGCAGAAGGTCCGCGCACTAGAGCGCGACCGTCACCGGCCTGCCGTCAAACTGTATCGTGTGTGTTCCGGCGCTTCCCACCGCTCTCACCTCGAAGCGTCGAGCGGGATACTGCCTGCTGCCGGAAACGAGCGACAGCGAGAGCCGCCGCGATCGCTCCTCCCACATCAAGCGCGTGCGCGAAAACGCTCCACGGCGGAAATCGAACGTGACGCCGTCGTCCTCGTAAATCTCCGCGCTGCCGTCCGCACCGGGAAAGAGGATGAGGGTTTCGGTGCGCGCGGATTCTTCGGTAGTAAACTGCTTTACCGGGCCCAGCGGCAACATCGTTCCCGCTTTGATGTAGATGGGAATAGTTTCAAGGTCCACGGCGCGGTCAAGTTCGCGCCCACCTTCGATGCGTTCTTCGGTCCAATAGTCGTACCACGTTCCTCGCGGCAAGTATACCGCGCGGGATCGCGCGCCCGGTTCAACTACCGGAGCAATGAGCAGCGCCGGCCCGCAGAGGAATTCGTCAGATTGCGCGAGGCTGCGCGGGTCGCGCGGGCTTTCCATCCATAATGGGCGCATGATGGGCGTGCCCGTGTCGTGCGCCTCGCGCACCGCCGTGTAGAGATAGGGCAGGAGGCGATAACGAAGGTCGAGGTACCTGCGGCAGATCGGCTCGACGCGAGCGTCGTGAAGCGCTTCGAGCGGCGGCAAAGAATCCGCGGGACTCTCGATCGGTCCATAGCTCCCTGTATTCCAGCCCCAGGGAAGCCGGAGTTTCCACGTCCTGCCGTGCGAGCGGAAAATCGGGCAGAATGCGCTGAATTGAAACCAGCGCACATAAAGCTCGCCCGTGAGCTCAGGCGTTGTGGCGAAGCCGCCTGTGTCTGTCCCCCAGTAGGGCATTCCGCTCAAGCCGGTGTTGAGTCCCACGACGATCTGTTCGCGCAGCGTGCGCCAGGTGGACGTGATGTCGCCCGACCAGAGCCATCCGTAACGCTGGATGCCGGCGTATCCGTTGCGATTGAGCGTATACGGCCGGACGTTCGGCCTCGCAAGCTGAGCGCCCTCCCAGTACATGCGGTTTCGCGTGAGGCACGAAAGATCGTCGAGCCAATCGCCCTCGTCGGCCCACCAGCCGTCCACCCCCAGATCGAAAACCTGGACGTGCTTCTGCCAGTAATTTGCAGCATCTTCAGGATCGCTTGCGGCAGCGCCTTGGTCGCTCGCGCGGCCGTGCAGTGATCTCGCCGGCTTGTCTTCATGAAGAACCACCCGGAAATGCTCGCGGCGCATCTGGGAGATCATCGCAGCCGGATCGGGAAAAACGCGCGGGTTAAAGTCATAGGAGCCGTGGCCCAGGTTCCAACCCGACGGACAAAAGCCGGTGCCCAAGTAAATCATCACGTCGCAGGGCAGCTTCTTCGTGCGGAAGGTTTCGGCCTCGCCGAGCACCTCGTCGCGGCTCGCCAGAGTCCGGTGAGATTGCTGGTAGCCTAGCGCCCAGAGGGGCGGCATGTGGGGGAATCCCGTCAGGCGCGCGTATTCGCGCAGCAATTCCGTGGGACCATCTGCTACTACGAGAAAAACGTCCAACGGCAAGGGCGCTTCCCCGGGGCGCGCTTCGAGGATGCCGTCCTGCTTCGTCAGGTCAATAGTTCCGCGAGGCAAATGGAAAAAGAGTCCCCACCCCTCCGGACTTATCAGCCAGGGAACAGGCATGCGAGCGCCATCCACTCGCATGTCGCGCACGCCTTCGCCGTGCTTCATGGGGTATGCGGCGCCGCGCCGGTCAAACTGCGGTCCGCCTTCACCAAGTCCGAAAAGCGGACCCGAGCCGGTCATAAACCGCAGGGCTCCGCTCGCCGGATCGATTTCGATCTGCTGAACGGCAACAGGCTGCGAGATCATTACCTTCACGCGAAGAGGAGAAATTTCAATCGTGCGATTTGCCCAGCGAAGCGTTTGCGCGGCATACATCGAACGGAACGCCGCGAGCGGCACCGGCCACTCGGCTCGCGCGAGAACGATGCTTTCAGGCAAAGGCTCGGCCTCGCCGTTTGCTGCGACTGGCAGAAGGCTGATCCGAAGTGTGTGCGCAGTGACGGCGGTAATCCGAAGCTCGGCTTGACGGTCGGCGACAACCAAGGCGCCCCGGTCGATTCGCTGTTCGACTTGTTGTTGCTGGGAAGGAAGCCGCTTGAGCAGCAGGTCCGCGCTAGCCGCCCCGAGGAGCGTAACAGCTTGCCGCCGCGAAATGGACGCCGGTTCATTGCTCATGAGGCTCGACAGAGAGCAGCCTCAACCGCCCTGCTGTCACGCCGCATTATAATGGATTCCGGCATAGTTTCAATGCCACTAAACGCGCCCCTGTCTCCCGCTATGTCTTGCTGACAGTCCTGGCTCTTGTTTGTTTCGGCGGCGAGACCCTGCTGGTACAGAGTTAGGCGTGACTATAGGAGGTTGTCTTACGCTTGCTGACCCAAATTCCCGGTTGGGTGCGCCAAGCGCGGAAATAAGTCTTTCAGGCGTGGGTACAGATCCGTATAAACCTCAAAGAGTTGGTCATACCGTTCGGACGCATCGTGCTGCGGCTCGAACAGGCGACGGCGCCGGGAATGCGCCTCCACCATCGACTGATAAGTTGTGATCAAACCAACGCCTTTTGCAGCCAGCACGGCATCGCCCAAGGGTGCTCCTCCGTTCTCTTCCATAACCTGAACCGGAAGCCGGGTGGCGTCTGCGATGATCTGGCACCAGACATCGTTGCGCGTTGGCCCGCCCACGGCCACCAGCCGCTCAGGCTTGGCGCCTTGTGATCCTGCCACCGCAAGATTGTGCCGGATGGCAAATGCGGAGCCTTCCATCACGGCGCGAACCAGCTCGCCACGGCGGGTTGAGAGACTGAGTCCAAAAAAGACGCCACGCGCAAACCCGTCGTTGATGGGTTGAAGCTCGCCGGCGAGATAGGGAAGAAACACCACGCTGCCCGCGCCAGCAGGGACGGCAGCAGCTTCGCGGGTGAGCGTCGCCAGGATTTCTGAAGCCTCATCCTTCGACGGCGCCCCCGGCGAGAGGGCCCGCGCAATCCAATCCATAGCGTTGCCGCCTCCCACCATTGAGCCGCCAATCAAGGTCAGGTTCTCAACCACATGAGGAAAGGACAGCAGCCGCGGGTCAACTGCCGGTTCGACGATGGGAATATACATTGTGCAGGCCGAGCCGAGCGAGAGCAACGCCGCGCCGGAGGACGTTACACCAATGGCAAGTCCTGCCGAGCTGGTATCTTCTCCGCCCGCTATAACAGGAGTCCCCTCGGCAAGCCCGGTAAAAGCCGCTGCCTCCGGCGTTACCTCGCCAATGACTTGGGCGCAAGGAGCAAGGTCGCAGTAGATCGATGGCGGCAGCCCCATGAGCTCAATGAGTTCCTCCGACCAACAGTTGTTGCGCAGGTCGTAAGCCAAAAGGATTCCGCCATCCGAATAATTCATGACGGGGCGGCGGGTGAGACGGAAGATGACGTAGGCGGTGGTGGTCATCACCTTCCAGGTCTTTTTCCAAATTTGTGGCTCGTTCTCTTTTAGCCAAAGCAATTTCGGCTCAACGTTGTATGCCGCCGGACGCTTGCCGCTGATGCGCGCGATCCTGTCGCCCGAATCATGATTGAGCAATTCCGCTTGGCCGGAACAGCGCACGTCGAGCCAAAGCATTGCCGGCCGCAACGGGCGCCCTGCATCATCGAGAAGCGCCGCAGCCACACCTTGGCCGCTCACCCCCACCGCAGCGATGCGATGACGCGCTTCGGGGCTCCGGCTGAGCAACTCGCGGACCATAATGCCCACCGCATCCCACCAGTCTTCGGGGTTTTGCTCAGCCGAACCAGGCTCGGGACTTTCGTACCTATAGGGAGCAGAGGTTGTCCAGAGAGTAGCTCCGCTCAGATCAGCGAGCACGGTCTTGGCGCTAGTTGTGCCGACGTCAATGCCAAGGAATAGGGGGTCCATTGGGGTGGTTTTCATTCGGACGAAAGTACTTTCGACTAAGGCAACCTTTGAGCGCAGGAATCGCCATTGATCCTTGCGGCAAGAACGCGGGGCAGATGGGAGGTGCGCCCCATTACGTGGCGTGGAAGGTAATCTCAATCCATTCGAGCGGCAGTCCATCGGCGCTTTGTTCCCGGAGCGGAATTTCAACAGCCCCGCCGCGCGCTTCCAAATGGGTGGTTTTTGCGTGGCCGCCGAAGTAGTGTTCTGTTGCGTCAACCGTGGCGGCCGATGTATTTGACGCGCGGCGCAAGGTGAGGCGGCCTTGACCGTAAGGGACTGCCCCCAGCCTATCTGCTTCTGCCAGACTATCCTCGGTCAACGATGCAACGGCCACTTGGGCGGTAGTTTCCAAGACCCCGCCCCATTGGTTTACTCCCGCGCCGCCGTCAAGCCCGCGTGGGCGAAGAGCCACGAGCACCATTTTACCATTCTCTGCCCGCGCCCAGGACGAGGCGTGCGCGCCGCGCGTCACCGCGTCATAGATTGCATCCAGCGGTTGGATCGTGAATTGGTTCGTGGGCCGGACCAGATGGATTAGACCATTGTACTTTGCAAGACGCTCAGGAGTTGGCTCGCTGCCAGCTTCATCGTTGCCGCCGAAACTACCTAGGCAGCCGAGCGTCCCAATGGCCACGGAGTCGAACCAAATCTCGGGCTGCGAAACCCAATCATACCCCGACGAGCCATAGGTCGGCATGCCGAACTCGCCGCACAGGCCGCTGAAGAAGAATCGCCGGTTAGCTTCAACATTGTACTCGCCCCTTGCTTCAAACAGATCGTCAGGACTGTGAAGATCAAAATAATCTGTGAAGAGCGGCGAGAGCTCATAGTACATCACTACAATGTCCGGCTTCTCTTCACGCATGGCCTTGACGACCACGTCAAGCCCTTTGCCCAGCATCCGCTCGCCGGCCCAGCGCATGTCGTGGGGCGCCGCAGTGCTGAGCAGCGGTATCTCATATCCAAAATCGAACTTCACGAGGTCGGGTTTGTACCGCCGGACGTACCGCCGCGCCAAATCACTGAGCACCTTCTCCACCTCAGGATGCGTGAAGTCCAATATGTAATATTTTGTCGCTCCTTCGCCTGCGACATAGGGCTTGCCATCAACCTGATGAAGCATCTGGTCGATGGTCAAGCCAATATCCGCCGGATCTTCGCAGCGCATGAACGCCGCCCACATCCCGATGCGAAGGCCATCGGCCCGAACGCGATCAAGAAATTGCTCAAAATCAGGGAAACGCTCGGCTGAATGCTGGAGGGCGCCATATTTCCCTTCCCACTTGTCATCGATGGAAAACATGCCGGCTTTCATGCCGGAAGCCTTGAGTTCCTGGTAGAACTTTTCCAGGCTGGCTTGGTCGAGATGACTCCCTGTCTTATGGACAGCCACTTGCTCACCCCAGGAGCACCACTGCGGGGTGAGAAGCGCAGCGTTTTTCTTGGCCGAATTCCTCTTTTGATGGATGATGCCCGCTGCGAGCAGCCCCCGGTAATAGTTTCGAATGGCCTCGTAGTAGTTGGGACCCAAAGCCCAGAAAAGGCCCGCACCGAGGGTAAACTTCCCGGGACCGCGCAGATGTCCCCACAGATCACCACGGTAATCGAATACCAGGCAGCTACGGCCACCTTTTTGCTCAACGAAAACGTCTCCATTAGGTACTTCCGCCAGACCGCAACAGAAAGCCTGCGTAATTTCATTTGCGCCCTCGCTCTCAGGGCGGACTCGGTCGCGGAAACCGCAGAAGTAATGCGAGGGTAAGGCCCATTGCTGCATGAGGCCGTTTCCGGCGCGTCCGAGCGATGTGCGCGTGTTCAAACTGACGTCGGAAACCGCAATCGGGCTAATGGCCTCGCTTTCGCAAATACCCGGCAGCACCAGCGCATGGGTTTCAAGCGAGGGCTCGGCGGTAGCATCTGTTCCATGGGCAAAGAGATTCAGGCTTACCACATCCTCGGCGGCAGATGGCTCGTAAATCACGGGCTCGATCCACAGATGATGCTGCTCAAATCGCCAGGCCACGGTGAGTTTGCCCGACCCGTTAACGTTGTGGTAGGTCCACACAATGCGGTTGTTACGCGCCTTGTGGCTTTCGAGCGTGCCAGCGGCTGACTTCCATGCTTTGCTCTGTCCTACTGGTTGAACAACAACCGCAGGCTGCAGCGGCCCGCTGGTGATGACACGGCCTTGCTGATCGAGCAGCCGGAAACGGTCGTTTTGCCGCGACCACTCCCAGGTGTAGTTTGGCTGCTCCACCTTGACCAAATCCTCTGTTTCGCTGATTTTTGGCGGATTGGGTTCGGCAGCGGCCAGGGAACCGAGGCTGCCAAGTAGGTATGAAGCCGCAGTCGCCTGCAGGAATTGCCGCCGGTTTGTGTTTTTCATGAACAAGGCTCCGAACGAGGATGGTTCCACCAGCCCCATAGGAGGGCAAGACTCGATTATGCGCGCGGCTCGCAAGCGACAACATAGAGGGGCGGAGTAGAAGCCCCGCCCCTCGGCCTGCCGAGCGCATTGTGACAAGTCCAGGCTAAAAGGTGAACCTGACGCCCAGTTGAATATTCCTGGGAGCAGAAACGCTTCCATCCCACAAGCCAAAGCTCGGGCTGTTGACGTCCGTATTGAAAGGCACGCCACGGTCGCCCGAGGAAAAATTGTGCCAGTTCCAGACGTTGAAGAAGTCGGCCCTGATCTGCGCTCTGAACCGCTCCGTGACGGCGATGTTATCGATTAAAGAGAGGTCCTCATTGTCGTACCCGAACCCGCGGATGTTGCTCACCCGTGAGCCGGCTCCCGTATAAAAGTTGAAATCACTCGCGGGCTGAAAGGCATTGATGTTGAACAGCGGAAGGTTAGTATTGAAATTGTTCCTGTTCTGAGCGTAGGGATCGACTCCCGGCAGCTCGCCGGGGATGCAACCGGCCGCAAACTGGGAGGGAACATTGCAAAAGCTGGAGTAGAAATTAGCAGGCTGGGCAGATTGGAAACGCAGAATTGTGCTTAACTCCCATCCGCCGACCAGCCGGTTGAGCATTCCCCCGCGGTTAAGGAAGCGGTGGCCGCGGCCAAACGGCAGATCATAGACCGTGGTAAGGCTGAATATCTGCGGTATGTCCTGTTCCGAAAGCGAATAGTTCCGGTTCTTCTGGTACGGCGAAAAAGAGCTGGTCTCTGTGGTGACCTGGATAAAGTCCGTGGTGGACATCGTTTTCGACCAAGTGTAGGAGGCCATCAGCCAGAATCCATGCGCGAATCGGTGCTCGGCCGACGCCTGCAATGAATTGTAATTGGACCAGCCCTGGTTTTCATTGTCCCCAGTTAGGTTGCCGCAATATTGGGGGAAGGGACGCAGAGCCTGCGCGACGCTTGGCGCGCAAGCCTGCACCTGCGTAGCCCACCCGGTATACGGCTGGGCTACCCCGTCAAGCGATGCTTGATTGGGCTGGAATTGGTTATATAACTGTGCCCCCATCGAAAGGTCAGACAAGGGCAGGGCGTTTATGGGGTCGAGCTGCGAAAGCAGCCGCGCCCCGTGACTGGCGACATAACCCACGCTCACATGTGTGTTCGTCGTGAACTGGTGCTGAACGGTCAGGTTCCATTGCTGGGCGTAAGGCACCTGGTTTGCATTGAGCGGCCTGTAGTTTGGACCATTCTGGCCGTTCAGGGCGGATTCATTGATGAATGGAGGCGGCGTAAAATTCTGGGGGACGCCATTCTGCAGCAGGAATGCCGGCTGCAGGCCGCCCAGGGCGCTGCTGAACGAAACGGTTTCGTTAAAGCCGTCTGTGGCGATCCCGCCGTTCCATCCTGGATAAAAATTCTGCATCATGAAAATTCCATAGCCCGTACGGACCACCGTTTTATCATTTAAGGCGTAGGCAATGCCGATCCTCGGGCCAAAGGCGTGGGTGTACAAATTTTCTGGGTACGGCTTTCCGTAGCTGGCGGCGCCCCATTTATTGCCGGCAAATACGAGCGCGCCCGGCAGGTTGCCCGCGCCTGGGTTATCCCGCGTAGGGTCAAAGAAGGAAGTTTGATTTTTGGCTTCCTCGGAAGGCTGATACAAATCCCAGCGCAGCCCGTAATCAAGGCTAAGCTTATGGGTTGCTTTCCAGGTGTCGCCGGCAAAGAAGCCAACCGATTTTGCCTGGGGCCGCCACGCGCTGAGCGTATAAAAAGTCACGTTGGCGTTGTCAACTTCACCGAGCAGGAAGCTGGCATAGGAATTCCCGCTGGGGATTCCTATGAGACCCGTGCTCAAGTCGCTGAAATTGAAGCTGCCCGTGCCGCCTTGTGTGCTTTGCGTGGGATAGGCTAAGTTGCGGTATTCCCCGCCGAATTCGATAGTGTGCGTGCCCCGCACCCACGTCAGCATGTCATTAGCGATCCAAGTCGGGCGGGTGCTCAGAAGGTCGGCGTTTCCTCCGTAGCTTGAAAAACCGTCGCCGAAATTAATGGATGACTGGTGCGCGTGGTTATATACGCCCGCAATTTGAGGCACATCGGTCACACAGCAATCCGAGGCGTTATATTCCTCGGTCAGTAGATCAAGGTAGCCGAGGGCAAAATGATTCAGCAGAGTAGGGCCGAAGGTATGGTCGTAGTTCAGCCGCGCGACTTCACTGTAATTGGGAATGCGAGTGTTGTTGGTGTCAATCTGTTTGGGCAAGGCGTACTGGGTAAAAGGAAGCGTGCCGCGGTAATGCCACGTCACTTCCACATGGTCCTTATCCCCAATATATTGATCGCCCCGGACGTCCCATTGGTCTGTGTGCGCGTTCAGGCTGTTTGCCAAAGCAAAAGGCGATTCATAATTTGCTGTAAAACCGGGGCGATTCGGCAAGGGGACATATTTGAGCCACCCCGCGGCAAGGGAAGTCGCAAGCTCGGGATCATTTGAGGGGATAATGTTGTTCGTAAACTGCTGGCGTAAGTAGGGCAGGTTATTGGGCCCGGTGGGCAGGCCGGAATTGAAATTCGGATTGGGCGTGGTGGTATCCGGATTGTAGATCGGCTGCGGCCACGCGCTGAAGTCGCCCGCCCGCTCGGCGGCAGTCGGCACCGTGAGGATGGGCTTGGTCGCCGCGCCTTCCGAACGATAGGCTTCAAAGTTGACAAAAATATAACTCTTCTTGCGCCCCGACCAGAACAACGGCGCATGGATAGGCCCTCCGATGAAGCCGCCCAGGTCATTTTCGATATCTTTGGGGCGTTCGGCGACGCCGAATTGCCGCGCGTTCATGTTGGTGTTCCGGTTGAATTCGTATCCGCCGCCGTGAAACTGGTCCGTGCCTTCCCGGGTGCTGGCCACAATCACTGCGGACGTTGTGGCTCCATATTGCGGGTCGTAGTTGGACGTCAACAGGCTGATTTCGCCTACTGCATCGGGAGAGATCGGGAAATCGGCTGCAATCGCCACCGTTCCGCTCTGGCTGAGAAGACCCTCCACCATGCTGACGCCATCGAGAACCGCCTCGTCGGAATCTTCCTGGCCGCCATTGAATTGGGCATATGGGGCCGCGGCGCCCGACCCTCCGTTAACTCCCGGCATGATGGTGACAAAGTTCGCCGCCGACCGCTGAGCGCCTGAGACTTCAAGCGGCAGCGACTGAATTTGCTGAGTGGAAACCCCATGCTCCACCACAGCGTTTTGAAAGTTGAGAGGTGAGGCGTTGGCGGAAACCTGAACGGTCTGAGAGGCGGCGCCCACCTTGAGCGACACAGGGACGTTCGCGGTCTCGTTGAGGTGCAGAGTTATTCCTTGCTGGACAAAGGTTTCAAATCCCGCTTTCGTACACTGCAGTTGGTAGTTCCCAGCAGGCAGATTGGGGAATGAAAAGTCACCCGCCTGTCCACTCGTAGCTCTCCTGACGGTTCCAGACATGCCCAGGGTCAGCGTTAAACTAGCTCCCGGAACGGCAGCTCCATTCTGATCTGTGACCGTCCCGGTGATGCCTGCATTCGAATTTTGCCCCCACAACGAAACCGGCAACCACGTTATAGCCGCCACGGCCAAAATTCCTACTACTTTGGTTAGCCTGCTCATAAAAATGACCTCCAAGAGTCGAAATTGAGATCGCCGATTAGGGACGATGGAACCCCCCGCTTTGAGCAACAGGTTTGTCATGCGACCGCAGCTCGTACCGGTCAAGTAGGTTATCCATGCTCGCGCTTCAAGTGGATACAATATGTTATATCATCATGACTTTTTACTATAAACTTATGGTTGGACGGCTCACATTCATAAGTCTCTTCGCACACTATCAATACTAATTTAGATTGTCAAGCGCATATTTTCTGGTACAATCCACCATGAAGAAGGTACTAAGGCGATTTTTATTATGATGTAAGAACGTTATGATGTATCTTGGATTGTCGGGCAACCCTGCGTTTCAATTCCGGATTTACCTCGAAAAAGAAGGTGGTTAGGGGGCTGCGCGCAGCATCGAGGGAAATAACGATCATGGCAGTGAACCGAACCATTGACATTCCGCTTTACGCGCAAGTTCGTGAGGCGCTCCGCGAAGACCTTGCCCGCCTGGAGCCAGGTCAAGCGATTCCTCCCGAAATCGAACTCCAAACCCGTTTCGACGTGAGCCGCATAACTGTGCGCAAGGCAATGGACGACTTGGTGACCGAAGGTTTATTGGTGCGCCAGCAAGGACGCGGCACATTCGTTCAGCGGCCCAAGCTGACGCATGAGTTAAACATGATTACCAGTTGGACCGAGCAACTGTTGGCCGCCGGATTCGTATCCCGCACCGTCCATCTTGAGACAGAGGAAATTGTGCCGCCCAAGCGCATAGCGATCTCTTTGGACCTGGGTCCGGAAGAGCCGGTTCTTGCGCTCCGGCGCGTCCGCATGGTCTCCGAGGAACCGCTGACGCTTATGCTGAATTATTTGCCTTCGCGTCTCGTGCCCGGACTCGGCGAAAAAATGGCGCGGCGCGAGTCTTTATACGAAGTTCTTGAAAAAGATTATGGCCTTGTCGCGGCGCGCGCTATCGATTTAGTTGAAACCCGGACGGCCACCGATGAAGAAGCCAAGCGGCTGCGGATCGAACATTGGGCGCCCTTATTGTGTGTGACGCGGGTAAGCTACCTCGAAGATGGCCGTCCGCTTGAGGTGGGGTTGGCTATTTCCCGCGGAGACCGGTACCGGTACCGGGTGGAGCTTCGCGGGCGGGCAAGAATCGATCCGGCCGCTAAGCCAGCTTCTGACTAGGAGGTTGATCAGCAA
>DASZAE010000180.1:0-1684 GCA_035945515.1 Terriglobia bacterium | reverse complement strand
TCTGGACCACATTTTTGACCCTATGTTCACCACCAAGCGGATGGGCACAGGCGCGGGCCTCGGCCTTGCCATCTGCAATCAGATTGTGCGTCAGCACGGCGGAAACATCGAAGTTAAAAGCCAGATCAACCGGGGCACTCGTTTCACCATTAACATACCGCTAGACTGCCGTGAAAAGCTGGAACCGGTGCCCGCCGCAAGCGCCCCGGCGTAGGATAGATTTATGGGAACGTGTCATGCTGAGCGCAGCGAAGCATCTGCTTTTACAGATGACTCACCAGCAGATGCTTCGCTGCGCTCAGCATGACACGGCCTTTGTTTGCATGTCGGATCACGGCTAAAAACTATGCCAGGAAACCGCAGCATCAACATCCTCGTGGTTGACGACGACCCGGACACGCAGGACCTTTTACGTGAGGTCCTGACCGAAGAAAAGTATAACGTCGCCACTTCGGGAAGCGGCGAAGAGGCGCTTAAGATCGGCGAGCAGGAACTCTTCGACGTGATCATCAGCGATATGAGGCTCGGCCCTAACTTGAACGGACTCGACGTGCTGAAAGCTTATAAATCCATCCAGCCGGAGTCGGAAGTCATCCTCATCACCGCCTTCGGGAGCATGGAAACGGCCATTGAGGCGGTGAAGGCGGGGGCGTTTGACTACATTTCCAAGCCCTTTAAGATTGACGAGGTTTTGCTGCAGGTCAGCCGCGCCATCGAAAGCCGCAACCTGATCCGCGAAAATCGCAACTTGAAACGGCAGCTTGGCACGCAGGGCCAGCTTTCAAGCTTAGTCGGACGCAGCCCAGCGATGCTCGAAATCTACAAGAAGATTGCGATGGTGTCGGACGCTCGCTCGACGGTGCTGATCTATGGGGAAAGCGGAACGGGCAAGGAGCTGGTAGCCAAGGCCATTCATTACAATGGAGGCCGCGCTGGTCAACGGTTTTTCGCGGTGAATTGCGGCGCGCTGACCGAGTCGCTGCTCGAAACCGAGCTTTTCGGGCACGTTCGCGGCTCTTTTACCGGGGCTTTTGAGAATAAACGCGGTATTCTGGAAGAGGCGAGCGGCGGCACCGTATTTCTGGATGAAGTCTCTGAAATGAGCCCCGCGCTCCAAGTGAGTCTGCTGCGCGCAATTGAAGAGCAGGAAGTACGGCGCGTCGGCAGCAATCAGGTGATTAAGACGGACGTCCGCTTTTTGGCCGCGAGTAACAAAGTGCTGGGACGGATGGTGGAAGAGGGGAAGTTCCGCGCCGACCTTTATTACCGCCTGCGCGTGGTCGAGATCAATATCCCGCCTCTGCGCGAGCGCGCGGAGGACATCCCTCTTCTTGTGGAACATTTTTTGAAGAGGCTGGGACGGGAAAGAAAACAGACGTTCTCGGTGTCCACTCAGGCGCTCTCGGCGCTGATTAGCTATGAATGGCCGGGGAACGTCCGCGAGCTTGAAAACGCTTTAGAGGCCGCCGTCGCTCTCAACCGTTCCGGGGTCGTGAATCTGGAAGATCTGCCGCCCAAGGTCCAGCCGGACAGTCAGAATGGCGACCGGCTGGAGCGCCTTCACGCCGACTTGCCTTCGCTTGACGAATTGGCGAAACGTTATCTGCTCCACGTCCTCAAAGTGACGCGGGACAATAAAGCCAGGGCGGCGGGCATCATGGGTATTGACCGCAAGACGCTCTAC
>DASZAE010000179.1:0-6327 GCA_035945515.1 Terriglobia bacterium | reverse complement strand
CGTGCATCAGCCGGCTTTTGATCAGTTTCCATTCGAGACGTGGTCGCGCCTCGTCTTGCGTCACAGCCGCAGCCCACGCGCCCATGCGCTTCAACGCATCCATCCGCTAGGCTCCGAGCGGCTGCGCAACGCTGTTTGCGCTTATTTGCATACGGCGCGCGCGGCGCGCTGCGATCCCGATCAAGTTATGATCGTGGCTGGTTCGCAGCAGGCGCTGGCGATCACCGCTCGCGTGCTCTTTGACCCTGGAGATGCGTTGTGGATTGAGGAGCCAGGCTACTGGCTGGCACGAAACGTTTTCACCGGCGCGGGCTGCCGCCTCATACCCGTTCGTGTTGACAACGATGGCATGAATGTGGCCGTTGGCATCAAGCTATACAGAAAAGCGAGGGCCGCCTACGTCACGCCCTCTCACCAGTTCCCGCTCGGGACCACGATGAGCGCCTCGCGCCGCCTGCAATTGCTCGACTGGGCGCAAGGCTCAGGCTCGTGGATCATTGAAGACGACTACGATAGCGAATATCGCTTTGAGAGCATGCCTATCGCGTCCCTGCAAGGACTCGACTCGAACTCCCGCGTCATTTACATTGGCACTTTCAGCAAGGTTCTATTTCCATCGTTGCGCCTGGGGTATATGGTAATTCCCCCCGACCTTTTGGAGCGGTTTGTAGCGGTCCGCTTCGCAATGGACCTTTCCCCGCCTTACTTGAATCAGGAAGTTGTCTCCGACTTCATGCTGGAAGGACACTTCGCCCGCCACATCCGGAGGATGCGGTTACTCTATAAGGAACGGCGGACGGCTGTGGTGAAAAGCATTGCCAGGGAGTTTGGGACGGCGCTGGAAGTGCAGGGAGCAGAGGCTGGAATGCACTTGGTGGTCACTCTCCCGGAGGGATTTGACGACGTTGAGTTTGCAATGCGCGCCGCGAGCGAAAATCTTTGGATGTATCCGCTTTCAGATTCCTACGCGCGCGAGAAGCCCCGCCGCGGGTTCATCCTGGGCTTCGGAAGCACTTCAGCAGCGCAAATGCCTCACGCCGTCCGCCGGATGCGAGCTGTGCTCGGCGCAATTGCCGCCCGCTAGTGCTGCATGCCGCAATTTTGTTGACTTATTTGGCCGAGACCGACTTTGTGTGTATCAGGGCACGGCTTTCAGCCGTGCCGCAGGAGATGCTATTTATTATGAGGGCTTTAGCCCTTGCGAGCCATGCTCAGCGGCTAAAGCCGGCTTTCTCTTGGCCTTTTTGCGGCACGGCTGAAAGCCGTGCCCTGATACAAGTAAACCTAAGTCAGTCTGTTACTTCGCGGAAGCGCCCATAGTAAATGTAATTGCAGCACGCAACACTAGAGTTAGCAAGCGGGGTTGTAGCGGCGGCCTCTGGCAGGCTTCGCTCGCCGGTTTTTAATATACAGAGCGCCATAAGTCGGCGACGATCATTGGTTGTAGCGGCGGCCTCTGGCCGCCGGATTTTAATAGTAAAGACCGGCGGCCAGAGGCCGCCGCTACAGAATCAGGCGCCGCCGACTTATGGCCTCACGTATAGGAACCACCGGCGGCAAAGCATATATGGGGCCGCCGCTACAATAACAACGCAGATAAATGCCCCGCTACTTTCCGGTATACGTTACCCGCCAGATCGAGTTTGACCCGTCATCGGTCACTAGCAGCGACCCATCAGGCGCCACGGTGACGCCCACGGGTCGTCCCCAGACGTTTCCATCAGGAAGCACAAAGCCGGTAAGGAAATCTTCGTACTCGCCTGTGGCGTGGCCGGTGTGATGCAGCGGCACGCGGATCACTTCATAGCCCGCGCGAATAGACCTGTTCCAGGAGCCGTGCTCGGCGGCGAAAATGTCTCCGTCATATTCACTGGGAAATTGCTTGCCCTCATAAAAAGTCATTTCGAGCGAGGCGTTATGCGGCTGAAGCACCACGTCCGGTGTGATAACTTTATCCTTTAATTCGGGATGGGCGCCTGCGTGCCTTGGGTCTTGATGACCGCCCATGTACCACCACGGCCAGCCGTAAAATCCGCCCGGCTGCACGTGGGTGATGTAGTCAGGAACAAGATTATCACCCAGCGCGTCGCGCTCATTCACCGAGCACCACAGCTCGCCGGTCTGAGGATTGATCGCAAGCCCCGCAGGGTTGCGGATGCCATACGCGTAGATGCGCATGTCCGAGCCGTCAGGATTGAACTCAAGAATGTCGGCCCGGTCTTTCTCAGCGGGATGAGTATCTGGGTCGTCCACGTTCGAAGCTGAGCCAACGCCGACGAACATATGCTTGCCATCGGGCGAAAACTGAATATCTCGCGTGAAATGGTTGCGGAAGCCCGGCACGTCAGCAAGGCGCTGGGGGGGGCCGCTGGCGTGTAAATCTCCGTTGTGATAGGGGAATCGCACGATGGAGTTCGTATTGCCGACATACACCCACCGGGGATTTGCACCCAGCGGGTAGAAGTTGATGCCGAACGGTCGCGTCAGGCCAGAGGCGAAAACGCTGACCAGTTGCGGCTTTCCGTCACGGGTGAGACCGCGAAAAATCTTGATGTCACCCGCGCCGGTTTCCGCGACGAACACATCGCCGTTGGGCGCGGTGCGAATCAGGCGCGGATTATCCAGTCCGCTCGCGTACAAGCCGACCTTGAAGCCCGCCGGCGCCTGAGGCCACATATTTTCAGGGCGAGGCACAATCTTCGGACCGTTGCCCGCCGACTGAGTGGCAAAGGGCGCAGGCAAGTCTGCCACCGTAATCTTGCGAACGGTCCCCGGCTTTTCAAAGCGGAAATCGGTGAATGGCGGCTTGGGGGGCGGCGCGTCAATGGCTCCGGCGTCCGCTCCGTCGCTGCCAGCCGCGAGAGGCGCGGCCTGCGGGTTCCGCAGCGATTTCAGGAAGGCGACAATCTGCCACCGTTGCTCGGCAGGCAAGCTCGCCCAGGCAGGCATCCCATCCGCCACGTCACCGTGAGTAACGAACCAGAAAATCTGGCCCGGCGTCGCCGATTGGGTAGCTCCGCTGGCAAGCGCAGGCACGTTCCCCATTCCTTGCGCGTTCTGGCCGTGACAGCCAGCGCACTTTTGGCCGTACAGGCCGTGGCCAGTTTCGGCGTTTTGCTGGCCCGTGTACGGATTTTTTATCCCAGCTACCGAAGCAGGAGAATTGTGGAAAGTTTGAGCTTGGATTTGGGCTGGTAACGACACAAGAATAACAAAAACAGCTACAGCAAGAGTCGCAAGCGGATAAGCTAAAGCTGATTTTCTCAATCGTTTCCTCCTGCAGTAAGTATCTCCCGGCAGAGCTGCGGAAATCCCATTGGAGTAAATATCCCCCGGCAGAGCCGGGGCTTTAGAATGGGCGGCCCCTCAAAGGGGCCTGTTCCTGCGGCTCGATCGCGGTCATAGACTGAAATACCCCTCACCCGCGCTCGTACCTCGCGCACCCTCTCCCATCGGGAGAGGGCTGTGATTCTGTCGTTGATCCTCTACCCTTTCCCGCCGGGAGAGGGTGGCGAGCCCTTTGGCTTCGCTCAGGGTAAACTCCGCGAGCCGGGTGAGAGGTATCATCCGAATTCTCCGAACACGACGGATTATGTTGTCCTAACTCCCGGAACTGTCAAACTTTTACTGCCTCCCTGGCAGAGCAGGGGGAACTCCCTTTGAATTAGACCGTTTTAATGTTCCTTTGTTTTCAATCATCACTAGGCTTCGTTCCGCAAATTTTGTGCGCTTCTCTCCTTAATTCTTCAATCCTTCTGGCCATTTTCTAATTTTTGGGGACCGCTCTGTAGCGCAGACCGCCGCTCTTGCGGTCTGCGCCCTTTGAATGGATAGCAAACCCGCAGACCTCAAATACGGAGGTTTGCGCTACAAAAGGTCACAATGAGACTTTTGAGACAAATGGAACAATTTCATTAGAAACGTTGATTCCGAACAACTTCTTGGGTTCGTTCCGCAAATTCCGTGCGTTTCGCCTGTTCCTTCCTGTGCCGTTTTCTAATCTTGGGGACGCTACAGCTGCCTGCCACCGGAATTAAATGCTCTTAAAATAGTATCATACAGGAAGCGGCGAGCGACCGGCCCAGCGATCCGAGAATATATTCCTGCGCCCAGCGGGCAGTGCTGTAGGAGAGCGAAGAGGGGATGGAAAGAGCGGCATAAACTATGAATGATAAGAAACGGAGGAAATCAAAAACATGCTTGCCCGTGCCCACGGATTTGCTAGAATCGCAGGACATGCAAATTGCCAACTCAATTCTCAAAGCAGCAAGTGGAAAATACGGAACAATCCTCATTGACCCGCCCTGGCGATTTGCTAATCGCACCGGCAAGATGGCACCAGAACACAAACGCCTCCACCGCTACAGCACCATGGCATTCGATGAAATTGCGGCGTTGCCTGTCGGAAAGATCGCCGCTGAAAAGAGCCACCTGTATTTGTGGTGCCCTAATGCACTGGTGGCTGAAGCTCTAGAGATCATGAAGGCTTGGGGATTCAACTACAAAACCAACATCGTTTGGTACAAAGTTCGCAAAGATGGAGGACCGGACGGACGCGGAGTAGGATTCTACTTCCGCAATGTGACGGAGTTGATTCTATTTGGAATCAAGGGGCGTATACGAACGCTTGCTCCAGGCCGAAGCCAAGTCAATGTTATCGTCACTCGTAAACAGGAACATTCAAAGAAGCCAGACGAACTTTACGAGATCATTAAACGATGCAGCCCTGGACCCCATTGCGAACTATTCAGCCGCCATCGGGTTGAAGGATGGCTACAATGGGGCGACGAACTGGACAGTTACGAACCGCCCCCGTACAAGGCTTACGCATGGTCTACAAATGGGGATCGTAGCAATTCATCCCCATCCCGATTAGAAGTAGAGGGCAGCCTCCAGCACCGCCTCCGTCTACCTTCGGAATAAGCTTTTTCCAATGGGTTGTAGATGCCCCGTAAGACTTTCCCTTGCCGAGTCTATTAAAGAGAGCCTGTAACTCACTCATGCGTGTAATCATCACTCCAACGGCGAGAACTCGCAGATCCTTCAGTAAACGAAAATTGTTCAAGTCGCGGTCATAGAATTCCGTCTTGTTATTCCACTCAACTTCCAATCCGACCTCATTTTTGAAGTCGTCGATGCTGTGCGTCGGGATAGGCACTGGTTTTCCATCAATTGTTATCTTGATCTTAAAGGACTTTTCACGCCAGCCTCTCCCGTAAAGAAAGCCATCGAGGTCGGACGAAATAGGTGATCTTCCGCCACCTGGGGTGAGGATGTGGCTTTTTTTCAAAACGAACGTCTCAAGACAATCCACGATGTCCTTAAACTCTTTCGGGTAGTCGCTCGCGAGGATGGCAGCAGCATGTCCGCGCTCTTCGATGTGGTATTTGTCGCGTACCGCTTGAGGAATGCTTTCGAGGCCCATAAGCGGTGCATCGTATCACATAACCCTGAGCACTTCACGTTCCAGTAGTTGCCGTTGATTTTTCAAAAGAGTCACGCCACAGACTTAATGTTACTTGCTTTTGCGCGAGGGGCGGAGCTATACTCAATCGTGCAGGGAAAAAGTGGGCGAAAGCCCACTTTTTTGTTGGGGCCTCCTCAAAATCCGACCTTGGCCGGTAAGCCCCGGCGCACCGGAGCAACATGGCCGTTGATGTGGAAAAAATCAGGGAAATGGCCGCGCGGGTAGCCGCCTCGGAAGGCCTCACCCTCGTTGACGTGGAGCTGAAAGGTGGACGAACGAATCAGCTTTTGAGGATTTATATCGATAAACCCCAGGGCGTATCGCACGCCGATTGCCAAGTGGTCAGCGAGCAGATGAGCGCGCTGCTTGACGTGGAAGACCCGTTTTCGGGTCAATATACGCTCGAAGTTTCGTCACCGGGGCTTGAGCGCAAGCTGGTAAAAGCCAGCGATTATGAATACTTTGCGGGCCGCAAAGCGCGTTTGGTGCTGCAGGAGCCGCTGAGCGACGGCAACAAGGTGCTTGAGGGCCGACTGGCCGGCTTCGACGCGGGCCGCGTGCGGCTCGATACAGGTGAAAGCCAGATCCGCGAGTTTGAGCTTTCAAGCATCGCTAAGGCGAAGTTAGTGCTGGAGAAATAGGCAGCGGCGGAATTCCGTTTCGCAAGACAAGAGGATATAGCTGTGACGACGAGCTTGCTTTATCAAACCATTGACCAATTGAGCCGCGAGAAGGGCATCGATCCGCAGGTGATTATTTCCGCCGTGGAAGACGCCATTCTGGTCGCCACGCGCAAGTATTACAAATCCTCGGAAGACCTTGAATCGCATTTCAATAAGGAAACCGGCGCGGTGGAAGTC
>DASZAE010000178.1:0-9558 GCA_035945515.1 Terriglobia bacterium | reverse complement strand
CTTTTCGTCAACCCTGTTTCGCTGCCGAACAATCTTGCGTACACGATTGCTTCCGCCCAAAAAGCCAAAGCATTGGGATTTAAACTCCTTCTGGACTTGCATTATTCCGACACGTGGGCCGACCCGGGCAAGCAATATACCCCAAAGGAGTGGGTAAATTTACCCCACGAGCAGTTGGTGAATGCCGTCTTCGACTATACCCGCGATACAATCGAAGCGATGCGGAAGGCTGGCGTGCTTCCGAATATGGTGCAGATCGGCAATGAAGTTACAAACGGCATGTTGTGGCCGGACGGAAAACTTCCTCAGAACTGGGATCATTTCGCAGATTTGCTCAAGGCCGGCATCAACGGCGTTGAAGCCGGTCACGGAAATGAACCGAGGCCGAAAATCATGATCCATATCGACCGTGGAGGGGATCAGCCTCGAACAAAATACTTCTTTGACAAGCTGAACTTTTATCACGTTCCGTACGACGTGATCGGCCAGTCGTATTATCCCTGGTGGCAAGGAACGCTGAACGACCTGCGTGAAAATCTAGCGTTTATGGCCGCCGCCTATGACAAGGACATTGTTCTGGCTGAGGTAGCATATTGCTGGGAACCCACGATATATAAAAGCCGTCCGGGGCCGTTTCCTGAAACGCCTGAGGGCCAGCAGCGATTTCTTCAGGCTGTGAACCAGATTGTTCAGGCGACTCCGGATAACAGAGGACGAGGCATCTTCTGGTGGGAGCCCGCAGTGCCGGCTGGTAGCCCGCTGAGAGCTCGCGGGTTCTTCGATGATCATGGGAATGCGCTGCCGGTTATTACGGTCTTCGATGAATTTACGCGAAGATAGCACGCGAGGCAGACGGCGGTTCCGATGCGCCGCACGCTCCGTGCGCTCCAGACTCCGCTCTTTCCATCTCCCGGCGTCTTCCGTGAAAAGAATTCCTCTTCGGCGTTCAATCCAAGTGTTGTTAATAATGCTGTTGGCGCTGCCTGCCTTCGCCCTGCCCTCTGGGAAATCGATCTGGGAATACGACCGGCGGATATGGCAAACGCAGGACGGGCTGCCCGAGGATACCATCCAAGCCATGACTGAGACCAAAAATGGCTACCTTTGGGTCGGAACCCGGGAAGGCTTGGCCCGCTTTGACGGGTTTAGATTTGTCGTATTCGACCATTCAAACGCGCCAGCGTTTGGCGATGACAGCGTGCTCTCGCTCTACCCAGCAAGAAATGGCGCCCTCTGGATCGGCACCGAAGGTGGAGGACTGGTTCGTTTGATGAACGGCGCCTTCACCGCCTTTAATGCGCGGCGGGGTTTAACCGACGGCTTCGTGCGCGCCATCCACGAAGACCGCTTCGGCCGCCTCCTTGTGGGAACCGACCACGGCCTCTTTCGCCTGCAAGGGGACCGATTTATCCGCATCGATGGAAAAGACGGCTTGCCTCTCATCTCTGTTCATGCCATCACCGAAGATCAACAGGGGCGGCTCTGGGTCGGCGGCTCTGGGTTATATGTCATCGGCCGCTTTGGGGTAAAGCGGATCCGCCTCGATCAGACCGCCGCAGCCAACCAAATCAAATCGATCTTTGAATCGCGGGACGGAACGATCTGGGTGGGCACCTACGCCGGCCTTTACCGTTTGAAGGAAGGCAAGATTCTGCATACTCCGTTCGATCGGGACGTGGAAGCCAACATTTTAGAAGACCGGAATGGCAACGTCTGGGTTGGATGGGTGGGTGGTGGTCTCAGCCGCTTTCGCGGTGGCAGCTTCATTACTTATCATGCTCCGGGCGTTCTCCCAAACAATACGGTCCTCTCGATTTTTGAAGATTCCGACCGCGACCTCTGGGTTGGAACTGAGAATGGGCTCCTCAGGATCAGTGACACGGGTGTGAGCGTTCTCGAGAACAAGGATGGGCTGTCGCTGGGCAATGCCAGCACTATCTACGAAAATGTCTGCACGATCTACGATGCTCCGGATGGAACCCTTTGGATCGCAAACGGTCATCTTTACCGAATCCTGGGGTTCCGTCTGGTCCCTTTCTCCATCCCGTCAAATGCGGGCAAGATTAAGGTCCGCACCGTGTTCAAAGACAGGCGGGGCGACCTGTGGATTGGAACCGGCGGGCAGGGAGTCGTCGAAATACGGAATGGGTCAGTCACGGAATATACCACTCGCCAAGGCCTGATTAACGACTTTATCCGGGCTTTTTGCGAAGACAACGAAGGCAACCTCTGGATTGGCACCGATGGCGGCGTCAGCCGTTGGAATGAGAAAGACTTCAAAAATTTCACTCCCGCAAATGGCCTCGCTTATCCTAGCGTCAGGGCCATTGTTAGATCCAAAGACGGCGATCTTTGGATAGGGACCGACGGGGGCCTGAGCAGGGTTCACGATGGCGCTTTTGTCAGCAGTCCCGCGCTTAATCTCTTCCGCGGCGATCAGGTTTTCGCCATCCACGAAGATGACCAGGGCGCGTTGTGGCTAGGAACCAACGGCGCTGGTCTCTTTCGGTTGAAAAACGGCAAACTTTCCCACTACACGGCCAAATGCGGCCTGCCGGATGACAGCATTTATCAAATTCTCCAGGACCGCCATCGAAACTTGTGGTTCAGCGGGAGGGCCGGAATATTTCAAATTTCTTTGCATAGCCTCGACCGCAACTTGGATTGTAAACCCGGCGCGCTGGCTCCAACCATCTACGGAACTTCCGAGGAATCCGACGCCGGCGAAGTCAATGGAGGGGTCCAGCCTGCTGGTTCAATCACTCCTGAGGGGGCGTTGTGGTTTCCAACCATCAAGGGCGCGATTCGCATTGAACCCGATGAAGTGCGTTCGAACCGCCAGCCCAAGGCGTTGATTGAGCAAGTGACGGCTGACGGTCGCAACATTCCCCTCACCTCCTCCATCCGGATTCCGCCCGGTCACGGCCAGCTCGAGGTTCGTTATACGGCGCCGAGCTTATACGCTCCTGAACAAATCCGCTCCAAGTACCGGCTTGAGGGATTGGACCGCGAATGGACCGACGCCGGATCTCGGAGGGTAGCCTATTACACAAATTTGCCGCCTGGAAACTATCGTTTTCAAGTTTTGGCGTTCGATCACGATGCCCCATCGAAGGTGTCTGAAGCGGATTTGACCTTCACTTGGCAGGCGCATTTTTATCAAACCATTTGGTTTTACGCTCTGTGCGCTTTGCTCGCCGGCACGCTCGCGTGGATCGTTTTTCGCCTCCACATGGCGCAAACGAAAGCTCGTTACGCCGCCGTTCTCGCCGAGCGGAGCCGCCTCGCCCGCGAGATGCACGATACGGTAATCCAGGGGTGCGTTGGCGTCTCGACGCTGCTTGAAGCGGCGTCAATCTACGAGCCGCCGCCGCCCGAAATCGTACAAGACCTATTGGACCGGGCTCGCAGCCAAGTGCGGCAGACCCTCAGCGAGGCCCGCGAAGCGGTATGGAATTTGAGGTATGCGTCACTGGAAGCCCACGGCATTGTGCCCGCATTGTCACAGCTTGCTCAACGCTTGACCGGAGAAGGAGGCGCGCGCGTGCGGGCGGCTGCCGCCGGAACACCCTCACCGCTTAGCCCACAGATGACCAGCAGCCTTCTCCTCGTGGCGCGAGAAGCGGCCCGGAACGCTTTGAAACATGCGAATCCAAAGTCCGTTGTGATCTATATCTCGTTTGAGAGGAAGAGAGTCCGCCTGGAAATTGCGGACGATGGCGGCGGCTTCGACCCGGCAGCTTGGCTATTGAACCCGAACGGGCACTATGGCATCGTCGGCATGCGCGAGCGCGTGGAGCAGTTCGGCGGCGCTCTGCGCCTGGAGAGCCATCTAGGGCAAGGAACGCGCGTTGTCGCGACGATTCCCATCGGGAGCTGACGCGAAATCATGAATCAGAGCAAAACCACAACCCAGCCAACGCACATCCGCGTTGCGGTGATCGACGATCATCCGGTCGTCCGCTTCGGGTTGGCCGCCATCGTCAGCACGCAGCGGGATATGTCTGTCGTGGCCCAAGCCGGCTCTGGCGAAGAAGCTTTGGAGTTATTCCGCAAACACAAGCCTGACATCACGCTGATGGACCTGCGGCTGCCCGGCATGAGCGGAGCCGAAACAATTCGCGCCATTCATAAGGAGTATCCCGACAGCCGTTTCATTGTGCTCACCACTTACGAGGGCGACGAGGACATTCACAAGGCTCTTGAGGCTGGCGCGCAAGGTTATCTCCTCAAGGGGATGTCGCAAAATGAATTGCTCAAGGCAATCCGCGCCGTTCGCTCGGGTCTCAGATTTATACCACCTCGCGTCTCGAAAACTCTTGACGGCCGCCCGCCGGGATCCGAACTGAGCCCTCGTGAACATCAGGTGCTCGAACTGATCGTCAAAGGCTTAAGCAATAAGGAAATCGCCGCGGCTTTGCACATCACGGAAGGCACTGTGAAGTGGCATGTGAATATCATCCTGAGCGCCCTTAATGTCACCGACCGTACTCAGGCCGCAATCGCCGCCCTGCAGCGCGGGATTGTGCACTTTTAGTTTGCGGCCCACCGGTGTGAATTCCGATGCGAATTGTGCCCTGCCCGGTGCGCACGCCGCAAACCTGGAAACCGCGGGTTTGCGTCTTCAGAGTTTTTGTAACAGCAATGTGCCCTGCTCCGGTCCGCGCACACGGCCTTTAATCACAATTTTTTCATCAACCCCGGTGATGGTAAGGATCAAAGCGTCAGCATGTCCCTTCGCGCGGCGCAGCAAATCAGGTTGGGGCAAATCCCCGATCAGCAGCACAGGATCTTCGACGGCCAGCTTTTCCCCGCCCTGCGGCACAAATCTCAATCGATATTGCGCGGCCACAGCAACCTTACCGGAAAGATCAACCGCAAAATCGTGATTCTTCCACGACCCCACCTCATTGGCGGCCCACACGCGCACAGGGGCATCCCAGGTTGAGGGCGGTTTCACGCCAGTATTAAACACTGCCATGCGGCGGATTTCTGGCCGCCCGGCGCTCTCCGTCACAACCAGCCGCACTGCATGCAGGAACGTAGGCGTAATGGGCTGGATGCGCTTGTGGCCAATGGCAGTCCCGGTGCCCAAGACAATCCACCCCGCGTTGGCTCGTCCTTCGAGGCGATAGGCGCGAACTCGCTGGCCCAAGCTGCAATTCTCCTGCAAAATCACATGGTCAATCTGCGATGGTGAAGGCAGAGAAAGTTGTATCCGTTCACCCGAACCAGTCGTTTCCGCCAGACTGCGCCCAAAGCGCTGCCTGATATCATCGCCAAATTCCTTTACCCGCAGGCAATTCTCCTTGGGCATGAGCCCGCTGGAATCCGGTGGAAGGTTGAGGATCCATTGCACTCCATGACCCACGGACCGGTAATAAATTTCAACGAGCTGATCGTGCGAGAGCAAGTTCCGCTCCTTTTGCGGACTCCAAAACCAGTCGGGTCTCAAAATAGAAACATCGGCTTCATTCGGGAGCCAGACAGACCCATTGGGATCCCCCTGGATCGAAGTGGCCACGCCGGTCTCGGCATCAGCCGGCGCGATTGGGTTCCACGCAGGATAAGGCGCAAAGCCTTGCTCGTTGCCCACCCACCGGACAGTGGCCTCCGGACCCTGGAAGATCATGGCATTGGGCGCGTAACGCTTGAGGATGTCGCCAACGGGAACCACAATTGAGCCGTCAAACCACACCTCCACCATTTCTCCATAGCGGGAAAGGACTTCCGTTAGTTGCTGCCGGTATAGGGCGTTGTAGGTCCGCTGCTGCTCAGGCGCTTTGCATTTGCCGCCGAGACCAGCGCCAAACTTTCTGTCTTGAGGAGAAAGATAAACGCCCAGCTTGAGCTTGTATCTTTTGCAGGAGGCGGCAACATCCGCCAAAACGTCACCGCGCCCTCCTTGCCACGGCGTGTTACGGATGCCGTAGTTTGTGGTATGGGTCTGCCACATGCAGAAACCTCCCACATGCTTGGCAACGAAAAGAATGTACTTCGCCCCGAGACTTACGGCGCACTCTGCCCATTGGTCTGTATTGAGATCAGAGGGATTCATAGCGGAAAGGGGCGTTGAGAGGTTATCGTACTCGCTGTTCTGCCAGGTATTCGGGGCAAAATGCACGAACATGCCGATTTCCATGTCCTGCCATGCGGTCTGATCGGCGGTGGGAAGCGCCAATCTTGGCCGAGATGCACGAGGTGGCGCGGCTTGCGCCCATTGCGCGTTCCCAACAACCAGGCTGGTTGCTGGAACGCCTATCAAAGTCGCTATAAAACTGCGCCGGTCCATCATTGTCAGATCTCCTTGCGGAAGGACTGATTAAGATACACCCAGCCGGCAGCTATTGGCCAGAGCCGTTTACTTTCGGGCGCAAAAATGCGCTGGTGGCGGGCCTACCGCAAGATAGATGAGGAGTGTTGTATCACCGAATTGGGTTAAATATGCGAGATTCTCTGGAAGTCAGTTTTTATTATACGTGACGCCATAAGTTGGCGGCGCTTAATTCTGTAGCGGCGGCCTCTGGCCGCCGGTCTTCACTATTAAAATCCGGCGGCCCCTTACAGACTTTGCCCGCCGCTACAGTGTTCGTCACTCCTTATTCATAGCGCAGCGCCACCATCGGATCGACTTTCGTTGCCCGCCGCGCGGGAATGTAACAGGCAAGCAGCGCGACGGAGGCGAGAATCAACGAGACGATAATGAACGTCAGCGGATCGGCAGGCTTCACGCTATAGAGCAGGCTTGCAATCAATCGGGTTACGGCAAGCGCCATCGCAACGCCGATCACAACGCCCGTCGCTGCCAGCCGCGCGCCTTCGCCCATCACCAAACGCAGCACATCGCTCTTCTGCGCTCCAAGCGCCATGCGGATGCCAATTTCTTGCGTGCGCCGCGCCACCGACTGCGCCACCAGCCCGTAAATGCCTATGGCTGCGAGCACGAGCGAGGCTGCGCTGAATACACCTGCGAGGAGCATCAGGAATCGCTGCTCGGCCAACCACCCGTTCAGGGCTTCCGCGAACGTCGAGAATTGCACGGGAACATTGGGATCGAGTTCATGGAAGATGCTGCGAGCCGCGGGAATGATCGCGCCCGGCGGCAGCGATGTACGCAAAACAATGGCCGGCGAACTGTTGGCGCTCAATCCTCGCTGGCGATAATCCACGTAAATAATCGGGGTAGGAGGCCGCTCCAGCCCCTCCGCGCGAATGTCGCCGACAACCCCCACGATGGTGAGCGGCTTCATAATGCCGTCCATATTGCTGAAGTCAATCACCTGCCCGATGGGATTCGCGCGCGGCCATTTCTCTCGCGCCAGCGTTTGACTGATGAGCGCCACGTTTGGAGCATTGGGGCCGTCTTGCGCGTTGAAGAGCCGCCCTCGAATCAGCGGAATCCCCAGAGTGTGGAATAATTCCGCGCTGGCGACAGCGTAATCAGCTTCGCCGGTCCCCTTCGGATTTTGCGCCATGCGTCCCCAATCATTAAAGTTCGCGGGCGCTGGCTGCCCATTGAGAATCAAGAATAATCCATCGGGAAATCCATCGGGGTCCGCGATGGGAAGCGCGCCCGTCAGTCCCGCCGATTGAACGCCGGGAATTGCGCGCACTCGATCCACTAATTGGCTAAGAAGCTGGGTCTGCTGCGCGATTTGTCCGAATGTCAGCGCGCTTTCTGACTGCGGCGGGGTAAACTTCAACACCAGCAAATTCCTTCCGCTGAAACCAGGACTTACCGAGATCAGCCGCAAAAAGCTCCGGCCCAAAAGTCCGGCGCCCACGAGCAACATCAACGTGGCTGCAATTTCGCCAACCACCAGCGCGCTGCGCAGGCGCTGGCCGCCGCCGCTATAATTCCTGGAGCCGGCGCTCAGCGCGTCGCTTAAATCCACGCTGCCGGTGCGCCAGGCGGCAAAAAGCCCAAGACCTACAGCAACCACCAAAGTAGCGCCCAGCGAGAACAGAAGCACGGGCGCATTGATTGCGATGTCTTGATGCCGGGGCAGGCTTGCGGGCGCGATTGCGGGAAGCACGCGCGTCATCCAGGCTGCGAGCAAAACGCCGAGCGCGCCGCCAGCGAGAGCCAGCGCGAGAGATTCTCCAAGCCATTGCTGCAGGAGCCGCCCTCGGCCCGCTCCAAGCGCCGCGCGGACAGCAAATTCTTTGCGCCGCGCGGCCGCGCGCACGAGCAACAGCCCGGCGACGTTCGCGCAGGCAATAAGAAACAGCAGGATGACCGCGCCGAAAAGCGTGAGTAGGGCCGCGCGGACATTTCCGACCATCTCATCAGACAGCGGAATCACCGCAGCGTCGGTGAGAAAGTAACTTGAATTGTTTTGTTGCCCATACTGCGCATGAATCCGGCGGGCGATTGTGTCCAGATCGGCGCGCGCCTGTTCGATGGTCACGCCCTCGCGGAGCCGCCCGATGCCTTCTCCGTTGTGCGACGTGCGGCTTGTAGACCAAGCGTAACGCTCGCGCGGCACCCAGGCGGCTGCGCCAGTAGGGAAATCGAATCCAGGCGGCATCACGCCAACGACGGGATAAACGGTTCCATCCATCGACAGCCGGACGTGCGACAGATCGGCCGCAGCCCCGAGAAATTGCCGCCAATAACCGTAACTGACGATCATGGCGGGCGCGCCGTGTAAAACCTCTTCGTCGGGCGCGAAGGCGCGGCCGCGAAACGGCTCGACGCCCAGCGCCTTGAAAAAATCCTGCGAGACAACCGCGACGTTCACGCGCACAGGCTCGCTGCCGCCCGACACTGAAGCCGGGCTGGAATAGAACACGGCGAGCGCGCTCAGAGTGCGGTTTCGCGCCCGGAAATCCTCGAAATTCGGATCGGCCAAATGCGCCTGATGGCCGTTAGCCTCCTGCTCCCACACAGTCACGATTTGTTGCGGATTTGGATAAGGAAGCGGGCGCAGAAGAACAGCATCCACCACGGAAAAAATTGCCGTCGATGCTCCAATGCCAAGCGCCAGCGTGATGATGGCGACTGCGGTAAAGCCCGGATTGCGGCGCAACTGGCGCAGGCCGAAGCGTAAATCCTGAAGCAACGTCTCGATCCATTGGAAACCCCACGCATCCCCGCTTTTTTCCCGCAGAAGGAGCGCATTTCCAAACTGGCGCTGCGCCTCAAGGCGCGCTTCTTCCGCCGTCATTCCGCTCGCGGCCAGCTCAGCGGCCTTTTCTTCCAGATGCTCGCCCATCTCTTCGGCAAGGTCTTGCTGGAACCTGTCGCGCCGCAGGAAATGCGTTAGCTCTCTCCAAAACCGAATCAGTAATTCCATGTTGACTTTATGAAACCGCAACCACTGTGGCGGCATCTCGCCGCCGCACTTTACTAATGAGGCCGAAAGTTAGTGGACGCGAGCTGAGTGAGGACTTGTCGTGTATCAGGGCACGGCTTCAGCCGTGCCGTACGAGTGCCCCATCCCCGGGGCTTTTAAGCCCTGAGAACTCAGCGGCTGAAGCCGGCATTTCTTCTTCGGCATCTCGGCACGGCTGAAGCCGTGCCCTGATACAAGCCGGCCACGATAATGCCCGGAT
>DASZAE010000177.1:0-9651 GCA_035945515.1 Terriglobia bacterium | reverse complement strand
ATATTGTACACCAGCAGGAACAAGGGCCGGTGGTTACGGGCGATTCGCTGCGCCGCTAGAAAATTCAGTTACACTATGGCCCCGTGGCGGCGCGGTGCAACGCAGAAAGGATGGCTGCGGAGGAGCCGGAGCGGAACTTCATCGTTTTATTGTCGGCAAGCCGGATGTAAAAATCGTTGCCGCCGGTCGATCCCCAACGGATGCCGGTCAGCGGCGACGTAAACGCGTCCTTGCCGTTCGACGGCTGATAGCGGACGGTTTGCCCTTCAATCACGAGCAGCCCTTTGGATGATCCCAGCCGGTGGAGGTATTCCACAGGAAAACTTGCGGCCACGGGTGAAGCAGCTTGCGCGCTCGAAGCATGTTGCGGTCCGCTTTGATTTGCAGCGCCGGACGGCGGCGCCCCAGTCGCCTGCGACGCGCCCCACTTGGCGTTCAAAAATCCGGTGCCTCCAGGAGGCAGGTTAAAATTGGAATCAATGTCGTTGAACCCCGAAAGAGAGGCGCGAAGGCTGTGCACGCCGGATGTGAGGTTTTGAACGGTCAATTGACCGTTCGCGCCTGCTGTGCCTGCCGGCTTGCCGTCAATATAAATCTGCGCTCCGGGGGCGGTGGTCACAATGACAGTGGCGAGAGAAGGATTGGAAGGAGCCGGGGCCGCGCGCGCAACTTCCTGTCGCCCGGCAGGTCTTCCGGGGGTTTCCGGCGCCGGCACTGCTTCGTGGAGTTGCTGCGCAGGATGGGTCTTCGACGGGTTGCTGCTCTTCGTGGCCAGGTTCTTAACGGCAGACGTCTTCACCGCATCCGGTTTTGTTTCCGTAGCCGCCGCGGAGCCAGCCGCCGCTTGGACTGGTTGAGATTCAGCGGACGGGTTCGGCGCCGTCGATTCGGCCGCCGGTCCTGTGGTGCTCGGTGAGGAAGCGACCGTCGGCGGCACAGGGGCAGGCTGGCTCGTTTTCGCGGCTGTCTGCTCGGGCAATTCCGCCTTGGCCGCCGGGAAATACCTGTTGAAATAGCCAAAGTGGAATGCTCCCCACACAGCTCCGCCTCCCAAGGCAATCACAATCAGCGCCACGATCACCGCCAGCGGCCAGCGCGACTTGCGCGCCGCAGCAGGCGGGACAGCAATAACCGGGGGAGCTTCGAGGGACGTCGGCGTGGCGGTGGCGGTTGCTGCGGATGAAACTCTGGATAGAGTCGGAGCCGCCTGCGTTGTCTGCCCCGCGTAGGTTTCCGGCATTCTTCCCAGCGCCGCCGGAGCCGCAATCATGGTGGCTCCATAGCCGGCGGAACTCTCTCCAGAGGTCGACACGCCTTCCGCCAGTCCGCTCTCCGCCGCGGTCAACTCCTCGATAAGCGCCTCTCCTGTTTGAGGCCGCAGGTTCGGGTCTTTTTCCAGGCATTTCATCACGACGCGCGCAAGCGCGGGAGGAATATTCAGCCCAGGTTTTGCCTCAAGCAGCGGGCGAGGCGGCGTGTTGATATGCGCCAGCAGGAGCTGCATTGTGGTGTCGGTCTTAAAAGGCAGTTCACCGGCCAACATCTGGTACATCACCACGCCCAGCGAATAGATGTCCGAACGGCCGTCAAGCTGGTCGCCGCGCTTGCCGAGCGCCTGCTCGGGCGACATGTATTGCGGCGTTCCAATCACAATGCCCGTGCCGGTCAGCGTCATGCCGCTGTCGCCTGATCGCGATTCCTTGATCTTGGCGATGCCGAAATCGAGCACCTTGGCCTGTTCGCCGGCGGACGTCTGAATCAGGACGATATTGGCGGGTTTGATGTCGCGGTGCACCATGCCCAGGCGGTGCGCGGCGTTGAGCGCCGAAGCCACCTGCTTGATGATGGAGCAGACGCGCGGCGCGGGCAGCGGTCCCTCCTGCTCGATCAAATCCTTCAGGCTTCGCCCCTCGATATACTCCATCACCATGAAGGGCAGCCCATCTTCGGATTCGTCGATGTCGTCTACGCGGACCGCGTTCGGATGGTCAAGCTTGCGCGCAATGACGGCTTCCTGCTTAAACCGTTTTACGAAAAGCGCGTCCCCGAGAAGCTCCGGGTTCATTACTTTGATCGCGCGCAGTTCTTCAAACGTGACGTGCGTCGCCTTATAAACCGCCCCCATGCCGCCCTGCCCGACTTTGCTTAGGATGCGGTATTTCCCGCGGATGATATTGCCCTCTGACCATCCGCTGGATTCGACCAGCTTCGATCCGTCCTGAGGGCAAACACTAAAGCGGCTAGGATAGTTTGACTCGCAAGTAGGACACCTTTTCATAGCGGCTGCGCCAATATACTTTCGGGCAAGTATAGCATAGCGGCCCCTGCCCGCGTGCTGTCTTCGGAAACGGGATGCGAGCGGTTTAGAATTGACTTCCAAAGTCCCGATGACTTAACCTTGGTTTTGTGCCTGCCGGCAGGATTTTCCTTTAACATGGCGGTGAAGGGGCGGGGTAGCTCAGTGGTAGAGCGAGGGTCTCATAATCCCTAGGTCGGGAGTTCGATCCTCCCCCCCGCTACCAGATTTGAAAGGGGCTTGACGGCTCCCGTTGGCGCCCTGATGGCAAACAATACGGCCAATCGGAATGAAGGTCAATCCAGATCGATGTCGCGTAAGGGCGGGGTAGCGGGGATGTCGCCGCCCTTTTTCAGAGCTTCATCAAACTTGCGTTCGAGAATTTCTGATTTGGATTTCTGCGCCTCCAGGCTTTTGCGGAACAGGGTATCGCGGTGCGCGGCGTCTTTTGCGAGCAATTGGGAGGCGTGATCAAGATCCCGCTCAACCGGATGAGCATGTTTTACAGGTGGAGTTGAATGGATTACCGCGCCAAGGCCGGAATCAAGAGTTAATTTCGACCCGCAGCAAGGACACGTAACCTCAAAGTTGTGGCGCATCGCTGCTTCCTTCCGCCAAGGCATGGGACAGTTTAAATCAGCCCTGACTTTCTACGGCCCCATGCTACTCGCACGGCAAGGCCTCTGTCAACGCACGTTACTCACCGCCCACGTCTTTTGGTTTCAAGGGACTGGCATTCTGAGGCAGGGTTAACTTATTAGTATATTCTTGCCTTAACTCCTTGACTATGTTAGGGTTTTTGCTGAGTATATTTTAGAGTCCGCTGCCGGGGCACATCAGCATTTCCTTCCTCAGGGCGCACGAGGCAACCTCCGGGCTGCCGCCTTTTTCACCCTAGCGCGGACAGAGCCGACATGGAAGTTCGATTTCCGGAAGAGCCGCGGTTTCCGGCCTGGAAGATTCCTTTCCTGCAGTATTTGATTGCCGCCATTTTTTTGGGATTGCTCGCGGGTTATTGGCGGCTTCAAGTCACGCAGCACCAGCAGTACGTCGAGGAATCCGAGCGCAACCGCACCCGTGACCTCCCCATCATTGCGGCGCGAGGCCGCATCCTCGACCGCAAGGGAGAAGTTTTAGTCGATAGCCTCCCCGCCTTCAGCGTACTCCTCTCGCGGGATGATCCCCAAAAACTCACGCCGGACTCATTGAAGGGCATTGCGCTTGGACTCGGCATTGACCCTGAAGATTTACAGCAGCAATTGCGGCAGATGGCGAACCTGCCGCGCTATCAGCCGGTGGTGATCAAGAAATCCGCCTCGATGCAGGACGTTGCTTTTGTCGAATCTCACCGCACCGAATATCCAGAGATTGACCTTATTCAAACCGAACAGCGGTTTTATCCGAAACACCACATGGCGGCGGCCCTCTTAGGATACGTGGGCGATGTTTCCGCCGAGGAAGTTGCGAGCAGCCACTCCCGCTTTCACCCCGGCGATGTAGTGGGAAAGACGGGAATCGAGCGCGAGTATAACTCAATTCTCACCGGGCAGGACGGAATGAAGCGCGTGGTGGTGAACAGCCGTGGGCAGGAGATGGGATCGATGACCACCATCTCTCCTCATCCGGGTCACGATCTGCGCCTGACCCTTGATCTGAACCTGCAGCTTGCTGCCGAGCAGGCTCTGGGTAACCAGCCAGGGGCGGTGGTGGCCCTGGACCCGCGCACAGGCCAGGTGCTCGCAATGGTAAGCCACCCGGATATCGATCCCAATGAATTCGCGCACCACATCGACCCCGCCGAATGGAAGCAGCTCGTCTCTGATCCCGAAAAGCCGCTCATGAACAAAGCGATTCAAGCGCAACTTGCGCCGGGGTCGATCTTCAAAATTGCGATGTCCGTGGCCGGCTTGGAATCCGGCGAAATTAAGCCCGATTACACCGTAAATTGTCCCGGCTACGCCACGTTTTACGGGCATACCTATCATGATTGGATTTGGTGGACGAAGCATCGAGGCCACGGCAGCGTGGACCTGCACCGCGCAATCGTCATATCGTGCGACGTTTATTTCTACACATTGGGCAAGATGCTTGGCATCGATAAAATCGCATACTATGCCCAACATCTAGGTCTGGGATCGAAGACCGGAATCGATCTGCCCGGCGAGGAGCCAGGGCTCATGCCCACGCCGGAGTGGGTGGAAAGCCATTTCCGGCACAAGTGGTACGCGGGTGAGACAATCTCGGTTGCGATCGGACAAGGCGCGATTGCCGCGACTCCGTTGCAAATTGCCCGGATGATTGGAGGCATTGCGTGGGGCGGCGTCTTCTATCGGCCGCATTTAGCTTTCAACGATGAACTGACTAAGCTGGGAAGGGCGCCGCCGGACGCTTTGAGCCGGTTTCCTCTAAGCGCGGAGACGGTGCAAGCGGTCACAAGCGGCATGTGGGGCGTCGTCAATGAAGGCGGAACGGGCGGGGGCGCTCGCGTGGCGGGTTTGGATATAGCGGGCAAGACAGGCACGGCGCAAGTGGTCAGCGTTGCTCTTAAGAACTCAGCGCATAGCGCCAACTATAAGAATAACGCATGGTTTGTGGGGTACTCGCCGTCGCCTGATCCAGAGATTGCCGTGTGCGCGCTGGTGATGCACGGAGACGAGTCGAGCGTCGCATCGCCCATCGTTGGGGCCGTCATCAAGGAATACTATGAGGAATACCATCCGCAGGATTTGCGCGCCGGTGTCAATTCGCAACCGCGGGCGGCGCCCCAGGGCGCTGTGAGAGCGGGCGTGCTTCCCTGATCCTTTTTGGCTCGGGCGGCGCCCCCTCGAAGACTTCGGCCGCAAGCCTTTACTATTAAAACCGGTGTCGCGCCGCCGCTACAACTTATAAAAATGAGAAAAGGGTTTAATCTGCGAGATCTCGATTGGTTGTTGCTGCTCACGGCGCTGATCCTCGCTGCGATCGGCATCGTCGAAATCTATAGCACCACGATGCACACGGCGCTGGCCGGTCAATACAAAAAGCAAATCGACTGGGTGCTGGTTGGGGCTGTTTTGGCATTGGTGGCAAGCCAGATTGACTACCGCATCATATTCGATCAATCGATCCTGCTCTATGTCGTCAGCGTGCTGGGACTCGGGGCTCTACTGGTGATCGGCCATCCGGTAGGAGGCGTCCGGCGCTGGATTTCGATTGGGGGTTTCAGTTTCCAGGTGTCCGAAATGGTTAAACTGATTATAATAGTATGCGTAGCAGCTTATTTTGCAAGCCGCAAGGCAAAGCCTGTTACGTGGAAGGATTTAGCCTTTCTTGGGCTTCTGGTTGGAATACCAGCGGTGCTTGTGGCGCGTGAGCCTGACTTGGGCACCGCCCTGACGTTTGCCCCGGCGGTTATTGCTGGTATTTTTCTCGCCGGCATACGCTTCCGGCAGTTGCTGATCATCGCGGTGGCCATTGCACTGATGCTGCCGGTAGGGTGGCACGTGCTGCGTCCCTACCAGCGCGAGCGGCTCATGACGTTTGTGCATCCCGCGCAAGACGTGCGCGGCTCAAGTTACCAGGTGACTCAGTCAAAGATTGCGATCGGCTCCGGCGGGCTCTGGGGAAAAGGGGTTGGAAACGGGACGCAAAGCCGGCTCGGCTTTATCCCGGTGTCTCATGCGGATTTTATTTTTGCAGCGTACGCGGAAGAGCAAGGCTTTGCCGGCACGCTGGTGGTCCTCTTCCTGTACTTCGTCCTATTGATTCGTCTACTCGATGGGGCGCAAATGGCGGGAGATCGCGCCGGCGCATTTTTTGTAATCGGATTGGCTTCGGTGCTCTTTTTTCAAGTTGCAGTTAACGTTGGAATGATGATCGGTTTTTTGCCCATCACGGGGATTCCGCTTCCACTCATGAGCCAGGGCGGATCTTCTGTCTTATTCACGTTTGTGGGATTAGGCCTGGCGATGAGCGTGAGAATGCGCCGCCTCGTGAATTGAGCGAGGCCGGCTGAAGTTGCGGAATTTTGTTGCATGACGGTTTTTGTTCGATTAAGGCGCGCCACAAAAGACTACGCCGGAAGGCATGGCTATACGTGGGCGGCTGTCATGCCGCTGGGCGCGCTAACGCTGGCCGGGGCAGCCTGGTTAATCAGGCGCCGCAAGGCCGCTGGGGATAAAGCGGAAGTTGATCCTTCCGGAAACTCCCGGAAAGGAATTTTCATGACAAAGGAATTGCTGGTTTCCTCGTCTCCGCACGAGACGAAGGTGGCAGTGCTCGAAGATGATCAACTGGTTGAGGTTTATTTTCAGCGGGATTTGGATTCGGGCTTGGTGGGGGGCATTTATAAAGGCAGGGTTAACCGCGTCCTTCCGGGGATGCAGTCTGCCTTCGTTGATATTGGCTTGGAACGGGATGCGTTTCTGTACGTGTCCGACTTTTTTGAAGATTCAGAGGAATATGACCGGGTCTTTACCGATGCGGAAAATCGTGTTGCAAAGGCCGCTGGTGAACCTCTGACGGCAGTTGATCTGCCGCGCGCTGAAACGGTTACTACGGCGAACCCCATGGACGCGGGCAACGCGCAAGCCTTTTCTGAGGGTGAAAGCGCGCCCGTGGCGCTCGATTTGCAACAGGAGCAAGCGCCCTCGCCAGCCGCTCCAGCTAGTGCAGATGCGCAGGCCCTGCCGGCGGACGCAACAGCCAGATCCTCGTTGGCGATGCCTGCTGAAACGAAGATTGAGCAAAGGGATTTCCAGCCGCGCGAGTCTTTGAGGCGGGATTCTCCGGGCCGGCGGCACCGGCGGCGCGGACGCGGTTTCCGCGAGAATCGTTTTAGTTTCCGGCGGGAAAGCGAAAAGGAAAAAACGCCGGATGCCCAGAGTTATTTGGATACGAGACCCTTGGAACCTCTCCCCGGAGAGTCTCTCGCCAAATACAGCCACGCGGCACAGCCAGAAACCGCGCATTCTCTCGAATCCCAAAACGTGCCTCACCTGTCCGAAGATCAGGACCAAGATCATGTTGAACGCGGTGATCCATCCCTCCAACCCGTAATTGAAGCTCACGATTTTGATCACGCCGTTTCTGAAGCGCCACCAGAGACAGCTGTCCCGCTGTCAGGCGAAATCGAAACATCCTTCGCGGCGAACGCTGATTCGGATGACGATACTGTTGAAAGCAGCGGCGAGCCGGATTCTGAATCGCAACTCGCCGGAGCAAATTCGGATTGGGCGCTTGAAATAGCAGAAGAGAAGCGCATTGATCAACTTGGCGTCGCGTCAGGTGAGCCGACGGAAGAATCTCTAGCTGAGGCCCCCCAGGAGCAGGAGAAGGCGTTCGAGGACAATGAATCCACAGTTTCCGCGCCCGAGCCCGAAGATGAAAACGCATTTTCTCCATCGATCAATGGGGAGGAGGCTGCAAAGGCTGGCGTCACGGCGGAGCCGGTCGAGGCAACCGAAACCATTCCTGCGCAAACCTATACTTTGCGCGATTCCCACAGCCATGCGCGCGTGGCTCCAAGGCGCGGACGCAAGGGGAGCGGGCGCGGCCGTTTTCGCGGTCAGCATGGCCGCAAGCCTGACGCGGGCGGCGCCGAACGCTCGCGCGGTGGAAACCATCAGCCGCTGCCCATCAATGAATTGCTGAAAGAAGGCCAGGAAATACTGGTACAGATTGCAAAGGAGCCGCTCGGCACCAAGGGAGCGCGGATCACTTCTCACATTGCCTTGCCTGGCCGGTATCTGGTTTACATGCCGACCATCACTCACATCGGAGTATCCCGTAAAATTGGCTCCGACGAAGAACGCCTCCGCCTGCGGAATATCATCCTCGAGAACAGAGGATCGCTGACGGGAGGTTTTATTGTGCGCACCGCCGGCGCCGGCCGCAGCGAGGATGAGCTGAAAGCTGATCTGGCTTTTCTCACCAACCTTTGGAATGAAATTCGCGCGCGCGCGGAACGCAGCAAAGCTCCGGCGCTGCTTCACCGTGATCTCACTTTGGTCGAGCGCATCTTGCGTGACTTGCTTTCTCCGGATTTCAAATGCCTCCGCGTGGACAACGAGATTGAATACGAGCACGTGCTGGATTTCGTTAACCGCTTTCAACCTGCCCTGATTGGCCACGTGAAGCTTTATACGCGGGACGCTCCGCTGTTCGAGGAGTTTGGCATTCAGGCGGAAATCGACAAGGCCTTGAAGCCCAAGGTGTGGTTGAAATCCGGAGGTTATATCGTCATCAATCAGACTGAGGCTCTAGTCGCCATCGACGTGAATACAGGCAAGTACGTCGGGAAGACGAACCGCCTGGAAGATACCATTGTCAAAACCAATATCGACGCGGTCATGGAGATTGTGCGGCAGATCAGGTTGCGCGACCTCGGCGGAATTATCGTGATCGACTTCATCGACATGGATGAGCGCCGCAACCGCGTCAAAGTAGTGCAGGCGCTGGAAGACGCGCTGCGCCGCGACCGCGCGCCCACCAAAATTCTCGCCTTTAATGAATTCGGTCTCGTGGCGCTCACGCGTAAGCGGGCCAAGCAGTCGCTTGAGCGGACGCTGTGCGAGCCGTGCGCTCAGTGCTCGGGCGCAGGCTGGGTGAAGTCCGTCGCCACTGTAAGCAATGAAATAGTAGCCGAGGCGCGTAAAATGGCCTCGCAAATTGACGGCAAATCCATGACGCTGCGGGTTAACCCGCAGGTGGCCGCGAACTTGAAATCGAAAGACGGGATTCTGCTTTCAGAGATCGAGGCTTCATCGCGCAAAGAAGTGATCATCAAGAGCGACCCAACCGTGCCTCAGGAACGCTTTGAAATATTCTGAGGAGATCGAGGCGCTTCAAAAAGGCCATGGCGCGGTTCTCGCGCCATGGCCTTTTTCAATCAGTCTGTATCAAACCGCTGCTCCTTAAACGGATCTCCGTAAATGTGGTAGCCGTTCTGCTCCCAGAATCCCGGCTGGTCACGGGGCATGAACTCCAGCCCGCGAACCCACTTCGCGCTTTTCCATCCGTAGAGCTTGGGCACCACCAGCCGTAACGGGCCGCCGTGCTCGGGCGCGAGCGGTTCCCCATCATGCTTCAAGGCAAAAAGCACATTACCTTCCATTAAGTCTTCAAGAGGCGCATTCGTGGTATAGCCTTCGCCACAGTGGACCATGACATGGGACGCATTAGGTCGAGGCCTGGTCATATTATATAAGGCGCGGAAGGCCACCCCTTCCCAGTGATTGTCAAAGCGGCTCCATCGCGTGACGCAGTGGAAGTCCGCTGTCACCTGGATTCGCGGCAAGGCTAGAAACTGCGCCCAGCTCAAATGCAGTGGATTTTCCACCAGACCCGCAGTGCGGAAATCCCATATTTCAGGATCG
>DASZAE010000176.1:0-2302 GCA_035945515.1 Terriglobia bacterium | reverse complement strand
GGTTCATCGGACAAGTGTTTCAATACCGCTCGACTTTGTGTAATCTTGCAATCTGCGCTAACAGGCGGATTCGGTAGCGCCGGAGAGTCGACGTGCCAGAAGACCGGGATCTTGTTATTCGCTGCCTGGCCGGCGACGGAGCCGCCTGGGAAGAATTGCTTAGGGTTCATCATCGCAAAACGTACAATTTGTGCTACCGTTTCACGGGCAATGTCACCGAGGCGGAAGACCTGACCCAGGAGATTTTCATCAAAATTTTTCAGACGCTCGGGAGTTTTGATCCCGCGCAGGCGCAGTTTTCAACGTGGCTCAACCGCGTCTCCCGCAATCATCTCGTCGACCATTACCGCCGCGCGCGGCGCGATCGCGCCACCGAGTCGCTCGACGACGAAGACGCTGGCATTAACCCTCGCGCCGGGCCGTCCTCGGACGCCCGTGCGGCCCTCGAAGACCGCGAGCGCAAAGACCTGTTGCAAGCAGCCTTGGCGCGGCTTTCGCCCGAAATGCGGGAGGTGGTGATTTTGCGCGACTTGCAAGACATGGATTACGCCGAAATCGCCCAAGTGCTGGGCGTGCCGGAAGGCACGGTGAAATCCAGAATTAATCGCGGGCGGTTGGAACTTGCGCGGGTCCTAAAGCGTATGTTGAACAATGAGAGGCTGGAGTAAGCAGCAATGACACATTTAGAGCTCTCTAATCTCATGACCGAGTATCTGGACGGCGCGCTGGACGCCGCCCAGGCGCGCGAGGTCGAGGCTCATCTTCGGGAATGCGCGCCGTGCCAGGCGATGGCAGACGACGTCCGCTTTGCTCTGGCAGCCTGCCGGGACGCGGCGGAGGTTGAGCCTTCGCCTTGGTTGCTCACTCGCATCGTGCGAGCGACCACCGGCGAGCACAAGCCCAGCCTGAAGGAAAAGCTCGCCGCATGGCTGCGTCCCATGTTCCGTCCGCAGATAGCCTACAGCCTCTCGATGGCTATCTTCTCGCTCTCGTTTATCCTTTACACGTCTAACGTCAATCTTCGCTCGATGCGGATTCAGGACGTTAACCCCGTCCACTGGGTTTACAAGGCCAACAGCAGGGGCCACATCCTCGTGGCGCGGGCGGAAAAATATTATTACGATCTGAGATTTGTTTATGAGGTGCAATCCCTCTTGCACGGGCTTCACCAGCAGCCAGCCGCGCAACCCGGATCACCCCAGAGGATGCGGCAGCCCGGCAGCGCGTCAAGCGATGAATTCCCGGCGGACGAAACCGCCCTTGCGCTCGCAACCGCGCCCCAAGGAAGCCGAAGGAGTCAACCCCTATGAAATGCGCAAACCATCCCGAAGCGGAGGTTGTTGCATACTGCGGCCATTGCGGCCGCGCGCTCTGCGCCGCGTGCCGCCGCGACGTGCGCGGCATCAGCTACTGCGAAACTTGCCTGGCGTCGCGGATGCAATCGTCTTCTTTTCCGCCGGTCTACGGGCCCGACCTTGGTCCCCAACCCGGCCTGGCCCTGTTCCTGGGGTTTATTCCCGGCGTGGGCGCCATCTATAACGGGCAAATTCTGAAGGCGATCATCCAGGTGCTCATTTTCGGCTCCCTGATCGCCCTTAGCGGGCGGACCGGCGGAGGGTTTGGGACCATCTTTGGCCTGGGCGCCGCCGCCTTCTACTTTTACATGGTGATTGATTCCTACCAGACCGCCCGGCATAAGCAAATGGGACAACCCGTCGAGGAGTGGCCGGGCTTCGGCAACCTGCGGATGAACGCGCCCATCAGCGCCATTGTGCTCATCGCGCTGGGGCTGCTTTTCCTGCTCGATAACCTGGGCATCCCCATCTTTCAGGATACGAGCAAGTTCTGGCCCGTTTTGCTGATTGTAATTGGCGTGCTTCTTCTGAACCATCGGTTAAACAGGCCTTCCGGCGGCGCGCCCAATCATGGCGGTCCGGGCAAAGGCGACCCGCCTGCGGGGCAGGGAAGCAGTGGCAAGGAATTGTAATGATACAGAGCGCCATAAGTCGGCGACGATCATTGGCTGTAGCGGCGGCCTCTGGCCGCCGGATTTTAATAGTAAAGACCGGCAGCCAGAGGCTGCCGCTACAGAATCAGGCGCCGCCGATTTATGGCGTCGGGTAGAGAATGCGAATGAATCTTGAAGGAGGCTGCGATGGGCTTCGATAACCCGGGTGTGATGGTGCCGCTTGGCGCTTTTTTGATGGTGATTATCCTGGTGGCGATTAAAGGCGTTCGGACCATGCGCGAAAAGGAGCTGCAGGCGCATCAGGAGCTGCGCGCGCGCGAAATGGAGCACGAG
>DASZAE010000175.1:0-2372 GCA_035945515.1 Terriglobia bacterium | reverse complement strand
TGCTGGGTCATGTTGGATCGCACGCGCAGCGGCCCGCGCGGAGCGGCTTTGCGCCGCGCCGCCAGCGGAGCGCCAAGCGCGCGCTCCATGCGGTCAAGCCGCCGCGCCGCCGCGTCGTATTTCGAGCGCAGGCTTCCTGGGTTTTGTTCGGTGAGAACATTCGAGATGAGGTAAAGCTGGTGCTGCACGTGATCAAACGCGGCCAGCTCGGTGAAATACATGAACAGGGCGTCGTCCATGTCCACGTCTGGCTCAACGCGCGGCGGCAGTTTTTCAATCAGGCGGACGACCTCATGCGCAAGATAGCCCACGGCCCCGGCGGAAAAAGGCGGCAGCCCGGCAACCTTCACCGGATGATAACGGCGGCCCTCCTCGCGCAGGTAATCGAAGATGTTGCCCCGCTCCTCCGCGCGTTTTCCGTTGCGCTCGACGCGGATCTCCATTCCGCGGCTCGATATCACTTGAAACGGATCGACGCCGAAAAAGGTGAAGCGGCCCACGTGTTCCCCGCCTTCCACGCTCTCGAGCAGAAAGGAATAGCTCTTCTTGACCGGCTTATTCTGCGAGACGGCTTGGCTTGATTGCGGGGCGAGCTTGAGGAAAGCGGCTACGGGACTGAGCAAATCCGCCAGTACAGGCCGGTAGACGGGCACAACGTTGCCTTGTCCAGCCAAGCGGCGGAATTCGGCGAATGATGGAAACGTTTCGGACATAGCAAGAACGAAAAGCGCGCGGCGTCGGGATTTTATACGCGACGCCATAAGTCGGCGGCGCCTGATTCTGTAGCGGCAGCCTCTGGCTGCCGGTCTTTACTATTAAAATCCGGCGGCCAGAGGCCGCCGCTACAGCCAATGATCGTCGCCGACTTATGGCGCTCTATATATAAACGTGCCGCCTGGAAGGCGGCGCTATGGCGTTCAATCCATATCCGTGTGGTCGAAGCCTTGGCGCACGGCCTGCTCCATCAAGGCGCGCGGGGCGGACTGGCCGGTCCAGATTTCAAATTGCCGGGCGCCCTGATCCACGAGCATTTCGAGTCCGGAAATCGTGGTGATGCCCCGCCCGCGAGCTTCGGCCAGCAGGCGGGTTTCCATCGGGTAATAGACCATGTCGAGCACCACGCGCACGCGCAGGCGGGCGAGGTCAATGGGCACGGCGTCGGCATTCGGGGCCATGCCGATCGGAGTGGCGTTAACCACCGCGTCCACGTCGAGCCCGTCGGCGCTGCCCCACGGCACCACCTGGGCGGAAATGGCGCGCGCAAGCTGCCGTGCCGAAGCTTCACGGCGCGCTGCGAGGAATACTCCAGCGCCCTCGCCGCGCAGCGCGAAGGCGGCGGATCGCGCCGCCCCGCCCGCGCCGAGGATCAAGATGCGGCTGCCCGCCAGACGCAAACGCTTAGTGAGCACCTCCACCACCGCCGCTGCGTCCGTGTTCCAGCCCATCCACTTGCCGCGCTGCACGGCCACGGTGTTGCACGCGCCGATCTGTTCGGCGAGCGGGTCAATCCAATCCAGTTCTTTGATGATTGCCCGCTTATAGGGCATGGTCACGCTGAAGCCGCCAAAGTTCAAGTGGCGGGCAAACATAAGGAAGTCGCTGAGCGTATTGGTTTCGCACGGCAGATACACCGCATTCACCCGCTTGGCGTTGAACGCGGCGTTTTGCATGGAAGGCGAAAGCGAAACCGAAGCGCGCGACCCGACAATGCCATAGATCTGGGTGCGATAGTCCAGACGCTCCACGCGGTAAACCGTGCGCATGACGGGCGCGGGAAGCTGCCCGGAAGCCACGGCCAAGTGGCTGCCCGCCGAAGCATAGGTAAAATGGCAGCCCCATTTCAAGCTCAGAAGGCGCGAGGGTATGCCCGCCGGGCCGAGGGAAAACGCCACTACCTTGGGTCCGCCGCCGCGATGCGCTTGCAGAAACTTCTTGATTTTCAGATTGTCGGCCAGGTTGCGCCCGTGCGCCGCGATCTTCACCACCTGCACGGGCAGGCGGCTCATTTTGCGGTAAAGCTCGCCGAGCGGCGGTATGGAGCGGTAATTGTGATGCGAGACGATGGTCTTAGCGGTCTTGAAGCCTTGCAGCAGAGCGGCGCCAGCGCGCGCAATCGACTCTTGCTCGACATCGATCCAATGGCAGCCGGCGCGCGCGGCGGCCTGCAGCACCTCGGCCTGCTCCTCCACCGTGCCTTTGAAAAGTCCGCCCGCTTCTTCGCGGCGGCAAGTGGCGATGCTCTGGGGAAAGCGAAGCCGGAAGAGCATCTGGTGCATCCGCGTCTCGATGTTTTCGAAATCATGGAGATAATCCAGCCGCCATTCGAACCCGATCTGCGAACTGCCGGCGTTCGCCGCCTGATCTTCCATTGC
>DASZAE010000174.1:0-13929 GCA_035945515.1 Terriglobia bacterium | reverse complement strand
GCGCTCGCCACCTCATATCTAGCGCCGTCAAACATGCCGAGCGGAAAGCCCGGAGAGCTAAGCGAATCCACTCCGCCCGACGCGCGAACGCACAACGGCGGCACGTGGCCCGCGTTCACGTATTCAAAATGTCCGGCGGGGTCAAGCACGCCGTAAAAAAGCGTGGCGTACATTTCGGGAGGCGTGCGCTCGCACAAAAACAGATTGATACGCCGGAACAACTCGGGTAACTCCAAATCCGCGGCGGCAAGAGCCGCAAAAGCTCCTTGCAGAGTCATGGACATCATGGCCGCGGGCAAGCCTTTTCCGGAAACGTCGGCCACCGTCAGTCCGATGCGGTCGCGGGGCAGCGAGACGGCGTCGTAATAGTCTCCTCCCACGGTGCGGCATGGAGTGGTGAGCGCGTGCGCATGGAAATAAGAAGCCTGCGGCAGCGCGCGCGGCAACAGACTTTGCTGGATGCTGCGCGCGAGCGACATTTCGTGCAGCGTGCGCTCCTGGTCTCTCGCCGCTCGCAAGAGGCGCGCATTCTCGATGATCATCGCCCCTTCTGCCGCAAGCGTATCGAGCGCCTGGCGATCGAGGCGCGTGATCGCCGCCGGCCTTGACCGGCTTTCGAGATAAAGCACGCCTAGCAGCTCGGGCGCGGCCATGCGCAGCGTCTCGCCGCCGCTCGCTTCGACAACCGGAAGTTTTTGCAATGGAATCGCCAGCGCGCCGCGCTGCCCCGTAGAGACAGCGACAGTCTCATAAGCTGCGCCTTCGTGGGACGAGTCCTCAATCATCACTTCCTGGCGCCGGCTCTTCATCACGCGCTTCACAAGCTCTTCGGAATGGCTTCCAGGTCCCGGCACGGCAGCATCCTGCCCGCGCACGAGACGGCTTTTGAGGCCGCCCGACTCCTCCACGAGGAAAAGAATCCCCCGCTCTGCGCCTGACATTTGCAGCGCGGAGTCTACCAGCGCGGCGAGCACTTCCTCAAGCGCCGCCGCGCGGTACAGCATCTGAGCAAGCTGAAGCAGCACGTTTAGATGCTGCAACATCGGGGTGGGCCCGCCCTCCGCCTTTTCCATTTTCTCAAGCAGGTTTTGCAGGGCCGTATCGGCGGAGACGAACGTAATCTGGTGAGTATCCGACACGCCAAGATTAATGAGGTCGCCGTCTTTCAGCCGGCAGATTTCAATGCGCTCGCCGTTCACATAAGTGCCGTGGCGGCTGGCGGCGTCTTCCAGGACCCAGTCCTGGCCGTCTTCAACGATCCGCGCGTGCCTGCGGGAGATGCGATTATCGAGCAGCACGAGATCATTTTCCGGCTGGCGGCCGAGCGTAAACGGCGTCTTTGATATGACAATTTCCCGCGCGTTGCCGGCCTGATCGCGGACAAGGAGGCGCGGGGCTGTGCTTGGCATAAGGATTCCCCCTGAGACGGTGGGCCATAGTATAGCAGATGCCGCCGGTCGAGACTTGTGGCGTCATGGATCGAAAGCATGTGCGCCTTCAGTTGAAAGCGCAGTTCAAAGATGAAAGACTTACAGCATGAAGGCTTGTCAACTTCGGTCGGTCGCAGCGGTTGAGACCCATCCTCTTGAGTTGCGCGATGTGCCCGATCCAGAGCCTGCAAACGGCGAGGTTCTGGTGATTGTCAACGCCTGCGGCGTCTGCCGGACCGATTTGCACGTGGTTGAAGGCGAACTGCCGCCAAAGAAATCGCCCATTATTCCCGGACATCAAGTGGTGGGTGTGGTCAAAAAGCTGGGGCCTGGCGCAAACCGGCACAAGCTAGGAGACAGAGTGGGCGTCGCGTGGCTTCACCATGCCTGCGGCGCTTGCGAATATTGCCGGGCGGGAAAAGAAAACCTCTGCGACAACGCTTCGTTCACCGGCTACACCGTGGATGGCGGATACGCCGAGTGCATGGTTGCCTCTGAAGATTTTGTATACCCGATTCCCGCTTCTTTTGGAGACGCTCAAGCCGCGCCTCTTCTCTGCGCGGGCATCATCGGCTTCCGGGCGCTCCGGCTTTCGGGAATCCAGCCGGGAGGCCGCCTGGGATTTTACGGATTTGGCGCGGCAGCCCATGTGGCGATTCAGGTGGCCCGGCACTGGGGCGTTGAAGTTTACGCATCGACGCGCGACGCGCGCCATCAGAAACTCGCTCTCGATCTCGGCGCCAAGTGGGCGGGAGGCACCATGAGCGAGCCGCCGGTTAAACTCGATAGCGCCATCATTTTTGCGCCCGCCGGTGAAATTGTGCCCGCGGCCCTCAAGGCATTGAAGAAGGGAGGAACGGTGGCTCTGGCGGGCATTCACATGTCTCCGATTCCCGCTCTTGATTACAATTTGCTCTATCATGAGCGCGTCCTCCGAAGCGTTGCCAACAACACCCGGCAGGACGGAGAAGACTTTCTACGGGTAGCGGCCGAAATTCCCATTCATACCGAAGTCGAGCTGTTTCCACTCGCGGAAGCCAACCGCGCGCTCGATCTCCTCAAGAACGATGCCATCCGGGGCGCGGCAGTGCTCGATGTCCGCCGGGGATGAAAGAGACTTTTGCTGCGCTCCCCGCGGTAGTAGCCACGGTTAATCATTTTGGAATTGACCGTGGTCACCCAGTCGTTTGCGAGCCTGACCGGGCGCGGGTTACAATACATTTTCCATGATGCCGGACAATCTGCAAATTGAAGACGCCGCGCTCGAACCCATCGCCGAAAAAGTGATGGCGAGCGAGCGGCTGACGTTCGAGGATGGCGTCGCGCTCTTCGGCTCGAACGATCTGCTGACGATTGGCTATCTGGCGCACCACGTCCGCTCGCGACTTCATGGCAAACGAACTTATTTCAACGTCAACCGGCACATCAATCCTACGAACGTTTGCGTGGCGAGTTGCCGCTTGTGCGCGTTTGGGCGCAAGCTGGACGCTCCGGGCGCTTACACCATGCCGCTCGAAGAAGCGTTCCGCACGGCAGGCGAGGGGTGGTCGGAAGCTATCACCGAATTTCATATTGTCGGCGGCCTACATCCCGATCTGCCGTTTGAATACTATGTCGATCTCATTGCGGGGCTGAAGAGCCGCTTCCCTACCGTGCATCTCAAGGCGTTCACTGCCGTCGAAATCGCGTATTATTCCCAGCGTGCGCGGCTAAGCTACCGCCGAATTCTCGAAACGCTCAAAGAGGCAGGTCTCGGTTCGATCTCAGGCGGCGGGGCGGAAATCTTCGCGCCCGCAACGCGCCGCAAGGTCTGCGATCACAAAATTGGAGCGCACGCCTGGCTGAAAGTCCATCGCACCGCGCACGAGCTTGGACTTCATTCCACCGCCACCATGCTTTATGGCCATGTAGAATCAGACGAAGATCGGGTAGATCATCTGCTCAAATTGCGCGGCCTACAGGATGAAACCCGCGGCTTCATGACTTTTATCCCGCTGAAATTCCATCCTGCGCACACGGAGCTTGGCAAGGATATCGGCTTCCGCGACACCACCGGTTTCACCGACCTCAAAGCCATCGCCGTAGCGCGGCTGCTGCTCGATAATTTCCCTCATATCAAAGCCTACTGGATTATGCTGACCCCGCGCATTGCGCAGGTGGCGCTGCGCTTTGGCGCTGACGACATCGACGGCACCGTCGTGGAAGAAAAAATTTATCACGACGCCGGCGCGACCACCCCGCAGGGCATGACCCGCCCGCAGCTCATTCGCCTCATCCGTGAGGCCGGCCTTGAGCCGTTTGAGCGCGACACGCTCTACCGCCCCGTCACCCGCACCGAGAGCGCCGTCACCATCGGCGCCTGAAAAAGTATATAATGTCGATTTTCTAGTTCCTCACCCAAATTGCAGGGAGAATCCTCTTGAAGATCACCGAGGTGCGCACCCGCGTGGTGGAATGGCGGGGAAACACCGTCCCTCCACAACCCCATCTCTACACCAATCCCATGAATATTCTGGATCTGTCCACGGACAACCAGGGCGCGTTTCACTTTCATAGCTGGCTCATCGTTGAAATCGCTTCGGACTCGGGCGAGGTGGGCATCGGCAACGCGGCCTTGTCGCCCCGCGTGACCAAGCAGATGGTGGACCTCTATCTTAAGCCTCTTCTGCTCGGTCGTAATCCTTTCGACTACGAATATCTGTGGCAGCAGATGTATCGCAGCACAATAGCTTTTGGCCGCAAGGGAATAGGCATGGTGGCCATCAGCGCGGTAGATATCGCTCTGTGGGACCTGATGGGGAAAATTGTGAAGCAACCCATCTTCAGGCTGCTCGGCGGCAAAACCAAGCCGCGTATCCCGGTCTACGCCAGCCGTCTTTACTGCCAGCCCCTGGATGAGCTTCGCAAAGAAGCGGCGCAATACAAGGCGCAAGGCTTCAAGGCCATGAAGCTGCGGTTTGGATATGGCCCGCTGGATGGCGCCGAGGGCATGCAGCGCAACCTTGAACTGGTCCGCGCTGTGCGCGACGTAATCGGCGACGGCATTGACTTGATGGCCGACGCCTACATGGGCTGGACGCTCGAGTACGCCCGGCGCATGATTCCGATGCTGGCGGATTATCACTTGCGTTGGATGGAAGAGCCGGTGCTGCCGGACGATATTGGAGGTTATGCGGCCCTTAAGGCGCTGAATATCATGCCCATTTCCGGCGGCGAGCACGAATACACGCTTTACGGCTTCCGCGAGCTGATCGACGCCAAGGCCGTCGATGTGATCCAGTTTGACACCAACCGCGTGGGCGGCATTACCCAGGCGAAAAAAATCTCGGCTCTCGCCGAGGCCTACGAAATTCCTGTCATCCCGCACGCCGGACAGATGCACAACTTCCATGTGGTCATGGCCAGCCTGAATTCACCTATGGCCGAGTATTTCCCTCCGGTCGATGTGGAAGTGGGGAATGAGCTTTTCTGGTACATTTTCAAAGGCGAGCCGCTCGCTAAAGACGGATACATCGACCTTGATGATCATGCCCCCGGCTTGGGCTTGACGGTGAACGAAGAGGCGCTGAAAAAGTTTGACGTGATTGAATAAACTATTGCAGTGATTGTAGCGGCGGCCTCTGGCCGCCGGTTTTCAATAGTAAAGACCGGCGCCCCCTTATAGGCTTTGCCCGCCGCTACAGCATTTGGCGTTGCCCTAAACGGTTCTTTAAGTTTTGCCTCGTCGAGGCGGGGGACGGCAAGTTGGCTTGAGGCGAGGTAACAATATAAGGAGCAAGAATCAATTGACCGAATCAACTTTCTTTAGCCTGCAAGAGCAAGTGGCAGTAATTACCGGCGGCGGGCAGGGCATTGGAGAGGGCATCACGCGGCGGCTGGCCAGCGCCGGGGCGCGCGTTGCCGTGCTCGATCTGAAACTCGACCTTGCCCAGTCCGTCGCCGCCGCGGTGGATGGAATCGCCGTGGAGTGCGACGTGGCCTCGCCCACATCGGTCAAAGAGGCTCTGGCCAAGGTCGCCCGCGACCTGGGTCCGGTGGACATTTTGGTCAACAACGCCGGCATCGCCGGCAGAACGCTTCCCCTGTGGGAACTCAATGAGAATGATCTTGACAGCGTCTATGCCGTGAACGTGCGCGGCGTTTTCCTGACCTGCAAAGCGGTGATTCAGGGGATGCTCGAAAGGCGCTATGGGCGGATTCTGAACGTCGCCTCGATTGCGGGCAAGGAGGGCAATCCCACACTAGGACCGTATTCGGCGAGCAAAGCGGCAGTGATCGCCTTCACTAAATCGTTAGCCAAAGAGGTAGCGGGCAAAGGGGATATCACGGTGAATAGCATCGCGCCCGCCGTGATCCGCACCACCATACTGGATGGGCTGGCCAAGGAAACCGTGAGTTATATGGTGAGCAAGATTCCCATGGGACGCACGGGAACGGTCGAAGAGGTCGCTGCCTTAATACACTTCCTGGTTTCCAAAGAAGCGTCCTTTACCACCGGACAGTGTTACGACATCTCCGGCGGTCGCGCGACATATTAACGGTGTGAGAATTGCGGTTTTTGAGTTGTAGCGGCGGCCTCTGGCCGCCGGTCTTTATTATTAAAATCCGGCGGCCAGAGGCCGCCGCTACAGCCGCAGTTATCACACAGACTCAAGAGGCCGCCCATCCTGAAGCGCCCTTACTGCAAGTGGAATACTTCCGCCAGCCGCTCGAACCCCTCATCGGGGCGGCGTCCTCCGAGGTCTTCAAAAAAGGGCGCCATGTCGCGCTGCCAACGCGCGTTCACATCGCGCCCCGCCATGCCGCTTAGCGCGGCCTGGAGATCGGGCGTTTCAAAATAGCCCACCAGCAGGCCATCGTCCCGCAAATAGAGCGAGTAATTGCGCCAGCCCGTATCACGGAGCGCCTGCAACATATCAGGCCATACCGCTTGGTGCCTTTTTTTGTATTCCTCCAGCCGGTCCGGCCGGACCTTCAGCAGAAAGCAAACGCGTTCCATCGGTCTCTCCGGCGGGACAAGGTGAATTGTAGGCCAATAATCCTCAGGCCATGCCAGAAACGCCCCGCGACTTCTCTAATAAAGATGCCTAACGTACCACGTTAGCGGGTCAGCGGCAAGGAGAGTCGCGCGGACGCGGCGGGAGCGGCGCCGACGCTAAAAAACCGTCTTGTTTATCTCATTTTCCTCAAAATTCTCAAAGTGAGATGATAGGCTTTTTGTAGCGCAGACCTCCGTATTCGAGGTCTGCGGGTTTTCTGTCGATTCAAATGCCGCAGACCGCAAAGGCGGCGGTCTGCGCTACAGAGCGGTCCCAAAGATTAGAAAATGGCCCGAGGGGATGGACAGATCACACAAAAAATTCACGGAACGAACCCTAGGACCCCTTTAGAATCAACGTTTCTAATAGAAGCCGTCTCATTCGTCTCAAAAATCTCAGAGCGCGGTGTCAGGCTTATGGAGTGCGGCAGCTTGCTGCCGCTTTCAATGGACGGGGCTTGCGCAGCCCTCGCCGGAAGCAAGCTTCTGTCGAACAAAGCGCAAGCAAGCTTGCGCACTCCAAACCCAGCCGGTTTGAGATGGTCCATGTCGCGGTCACAAAACGGGAACAGTGCGGCGGTTTGTGGTGTCTATGTAACTAGAGGGGGCAGGAAAGGGGCCCGATGTTCGGACTGCCTCAAAACGGGTTTTAGCGCCTAAAGGTCCTTGTAAAAAGCAAGGCTCTTGCCGGGCCTGAAGGTCCAACCCCCTGCGCATTCACTGTGCTAAACGAGACCACTATTTGGGATATCGGGAATATTGCAGCCGGGAAACGGAACTGATATCGTTAAGCCATGGGAGACACTGGTCGTTCGATCGCGCTACCGCTGGAAGGAGCCTACTCGGCCGATGCGGCGAGTGGGGTCCGTGCGGTTAATCCGGATGAGGCGGCGCTTATCCAGGAGTTGCAGGCGGGGTCGGAAGACGCTTTTGCCTACTTGCTCGCGGTCTATCGCACGCCAATCTACAACATGGTGTATCACATCACCGGCGACGAGGCCGACGCGGGCGATGTGCTGCAAAATGTTTTCGTCAAGATTATACGCGGCATCAAACAATTCCACGGATCGAGCAGCCTGAAGACGTGGATTTACCGCATCGCCGTGCATGAGGCGCTGAATTGCCGTCGCGGCTGGTTCCGGCGGCGGCGGCGCGAGGTCTTCTCTTTGGATGATGACCTCCACGGCTCGCGTGAAGCTGAGCGGCGCGCCCCGGCTGAAAGCGAAACGCCTTATGAATGGCTGGAGCAGAATGAGCGGCGGGAGGCGGTGACGCGGGCGCTGGGAAGCCTTTGCGAGCCTTACCGCACGGTCGTCATCTTGCGTGAGATGGAAAACTTTTCGTACGAAGAAATCACCGAGGTGCTGGGTGTTGCGGAAGGCACGGTGAAATCGCGCTTGAAGAGGGGACGCGAGCTGCTGCGGCGCAAGCTGGCAGGCTGCGCGGCCCTGCGGTTATAGAATTTGAACTGCGATTTTTTTAAGGTTGGCGCTGCGGCTGGGGACGGCGTGTATGTTTGAGACGTGCAGTGAAATCCGGGACCAGTATTCCGATTACGTGGATGGCATAGCCACGCAGGACGTTTTGCGCTCGATCCGCTACCATTTACAGCACTGCGCCGCCTGCGAGGAAGAGCTTGATAAGGCGCAGGCGTTGCGCGACTGCCTGCGTTCGCTGCCGAGGCGCCAGGCGCCGCCCGAAGTCGACCTCAATCTGCGGGTGCGCGTCTCTCAGGAGTTGAACCGGAATGTGCTCAGCCGTCTTCTGGTGCGCCTCGACAATCAATTCCGAAGCTTGCTGCTGCCCGCCACGGGCGGTCTCGTGGCGGCGATTTTCTGCTTCTGCCTATTGATGGGATCGGAGATGGCGCCGCCGGCCAACGCCCCGGACGTTCCTCTTTCTTTTGTCACGCCGGCGCGCGTGGTCAGCCTGGCGCCGTTTAATTTCACCACCGGGGATAAGCCGGTGGTGGTAGAGACTTACATCGGCGCGGATGGACAAGTGTTGAGCTACAAAGTCCTTTCCGGGCAACACTCGCCCCAACTCATGCACAATCTTGACCGCATGATTTACTACAGCCGCTACACGCCCGCCACCAGTTTCGGCAGTCCGACGGAGGGGGAAGTGGTCTTGTCACTGAGGCAGGTCACGATCCGCGGATGACGAAACGGCGTTTTCACTTTTTTCCTTCCTTGCTCACGATTTCCCTTCTCCTGCTTGTGGCTCCGCGCGCGGGGGCGCAATCAAACGCTGACGTGACCATCAATTCCAATGAGCAACTTTTTTCGGTGATGGCTGCGCTCAACACGGCGGGCTATGACACCGGAATTAACGCCGCAACCCATGACAATACGCGGCAGGAAGTGCGCGACTATTTGGCGAAGGAGAAAATTGCGGTCGTGCCGCAGCTCGCGCAGTTCTATGCCGCGCATCGCAACGTAGCCAATCCGGGCCTCGATCTCGAGCCGTATATTTCGCTCGCGCTGCTGCTTGGGCCGCCGCCCGACTTCAAGTTTACGGTTGCCGTGCAGGACCTGCCGCCCGACGCGGCGGCCATCCAGGATTTCGTCCCGCTGCTGCGCCAGTTTTACCAGCAGGCCGGTCTGGATGCGCTTTACGCCCGGCTTTATCCCAGGTACGCGGACGCCATCGCCGCCTACAGCCCAACCGTTCGCCGGGACATCCTGCTGAGCGACGCCTATCTCCGCTTCCCCAGCGGCTCGTACCTTGGCCGGAGCTACCACATCTACTTATGCCTGCTCGGCGCCCCTGAGCAGGTGCAGGCGCGCATCTACGGCGAAGGATATTATCTGGTCATCACGCCGTCGGCGGAGCCGAAGTTCAAGGAAATCCGGCACCAGTATCTGCACTTTTTGCTCGACCCGCTGGCGGTGAAGTACGCGGCGGATATTCATCCAAAGGCTCAGCTACTCACGCTTGCGCGCGCGGCCCCGGCGCTCGACCCTGACGATAAGAGTGATTTCTCATTGCTGCTCACCGAATGCCTGATCCGCGCCGTCGAGCTGCGCATGGATAAGCCGCCCGGCGCGCCCAAGCTGGTGGCGGACGCGATGTCCTCGGGGCTGATCTTGACGTCTTACTTTTACGACGCGCTCTCCGCCTATGAAAAACAAGAAACGCCCATCAGCCTTTATTACCAGCAGATGGTGCGCGGCATCGACATCGACGCGGTGGAGAATACACTGGCGGGAGTGAAGTTTACCGCGCCAGCGCCCTCGCCCGTGGCGCGGACGGCGCGTGCCTTGAGTCCAGAGGACCACCTGCTCGATCAAGGCGATAACCTGATTTACGCGGCCAAATACGACCAGGCGAGCAGCGTCTTCAAGCAGGTACTCAAGAAATATGATCCTCACAACGCGCGCGCTTTTTACGGCCTCGCCGTGGCTGCAAGCAGCCTGGGCGAGCCGGACACGGCCGAGAAGTATTTCAAAGAATCGCTCAGCCAGGCGCGCGACCTGCGCATTGTGACCTGGTCGCATATTTATCTGGGACGGATTTACGATCTGGAAGGGAACCGGCCCGCTGCCCTCAAGCAGTACCAAGCCGCTCAAGTAACGGCGGCGAATTTTCCCGAGGCGCTTGCGGCGCTGAAGAGCGGCTTACAACACCCCTTCGCGCCCATGCCTAATCCGTAGCGCCGCCGCTCTGTTTTATGAAGAGACCGCCAGAAAGCTAACTCGATGTTGGCTATTTTTGGCCAACCCCTTAACAAAGGTAAAACTCGCGGTTCTCCCCGGTGGTCCCGGTCCTGCCTTATTATTCTGATCCAGCATTCAGGCTCCCCAAAACCTTCAGCCGGACGAAAACGGCGACAATCGCTGGTTTCGCGTTCTCGCCTGGTGAGGGTTTTGACAAATCCCCGCCGGGCCAAGCCCCATTTTGCCTTCGGCACTTCTGCGAGAGGACGCACATCAAGAGCGGAGCTTGAAGCGGGGGCTGGGATTCTCGAAAGTAAAAAAAATGGGAGGTTGCAAATTCTCTGGAACTTTGAGACACTTCTTATCGTATTTCGATAAGAGGACACTATGGGCGAAAAACGTACGGATCTTCTTCGCGGCACTCTCGACCTGCTCGTGCTCAAAGCACTTTCCCTGGAACCTTTACATGGAGTCGCCATCTCCCGCCGCATCACGCAGATCACCAAGGGAGCCTTTCAGGTCAGTTTCGGCTCTCTATTCCCCTCTCTGCACCGCATGGAGGAAAGGGGATGGGTAGAGGCCCAGTGGCGTTCCTCCGACAACAATCGCCGGGCCAAATACTACCGATTGACTTCCGCTGGGCGCGCTCAACTCAAGGCTGAAGAGCGGCAATGGAACCAGATGGTAAAGATCATGACCGCGGCCGTTCAGTCTTCGTGAATCGGGATGGGAGACATCATGCCAAAGCGAATCCTGAGCTTGTTTCGGAACCTCTTTCACAAACGCGCGGTCGAGCGGGAGTTGAACGATGAACTCCGGTCTTCTTTGGAGATTCTGACTCAGGAGAAGATGAAACAGGGGCTTTCGCAATCGGAAGCGCGGCGAGAATCGCTCATTGAACTTGGCGGGGTTGAACAAGTCAAGGAAGAGGTTCGTGCTGTGCGCGCTGGGCGCATTTTGGAGGACTTCGCCAGGGACATCCGCTTCGCATTCCGCACCCTGGCCAAATCGCCTTCCTTCACGGTTGTCGCAGTCCTGACCCTCGCCCTCGGCATCGGCGCAAATACCGCGATTTTCTCTATGGTGAACGGCATCATGTTGAGCGCGCTGCCCTATCGTCAGTCGCAGCAGCTCTATGCCGTCAACGAAACCGTACCGCAATTCGCCCACTTGACCCCATGGGGTCCATACTTCCCGGTCAACGCGGGAAATTTCGCGCAGTGGAAGGGCCACTGTCCTGCATTTTCAGCCATGGCACTGATTTGGCCCGCAACGTTCAACATGGCCGGCCACGGGATTCCCAGGCAGGTGAAGGGCCTGATGGTATCCGCCGATTTCTTCTCCCTGATGGGCATTCGGCCGTTCGTCGGGCGCGCCTTCCTTCCACAAGAAAACCAAGTCGGCCGCGACCACGAGATTGTTCTGACCGCCCAATTCTGGCGGCAAGCGTTCAATTCGGACCCTCGAATCATCGGGCAAACTATCAGGCTCGATGATGTTCCTTACACAGTGGTCGGCATCATGCCGGAGAGTTTCCGCTTTCCAGAGCTTCCGCCCATGATCAACTATGCGCCGCAATTCTTCAAACCGATCGGTTTTAAGCCCTGGATGCTTTGGTCAGGCATCGGCGGTTTCAATTTCGAGGCAATTGCCCGGCTGAAGCAAGGCACAACTCCGCAGCAGGCGCTCGCACAACTGGACTTCATCGAAGCCAGAATCGCCCGCAAGGGTGACGCGCGCAGGCACATACGACCGGGCGCAGCGGACCTTCGCGCTACATTGCGGCCGCTGAAGACCGTCATGATCGGTTCGGCCCAGCGGGCGCTCTTAATGCTGATGGTGGCAGCCGGCCTTATTCTTCTCATTATTTGTATCAATCTCGCCAATCTGATGCTGGTGAGAAACGCTGCCCGAGCCCACGAAGTCGCAGTGCGCTCCGCGCTCGGTGCGACGGCAAAGCGGCTGTTGCGGCAGTTTTTCGCCGAGGGACTTATCCTGGCGATGGCTGGCGCAGGCTTCGGCCTGCTGTTGGCGATCCTGGGACTTCGACTGCTGGTGCGATACGCTCCATTAGATATTCCCCGGGTTGCCGATATTCGCATAGGCCCCCTTGTTCTGCTCTTTACGATAAGCATCTCCACGCTCACGGCTTTGTTGCTTGCCTTACTACCCGCATTGCGGCTGGTAAAGACCCAGCCGGTCGAGGCGCTCAAATCCGCCGGACCTGCGATGAGCGGCAGCCATCAGAGTGCCCGGCTGCGGAGCGGCTTGGTCGTGGGCCAAATCGCTCTCTGCTGTGTTTTGCTGGCCGGTGCGTTGTTGTTGATCGAAAGCCTGCGTCACGTAGCGCACGCGAACCAATGGATGGAACAGCAGCACGTGCTCGCCGCCGAGCTCTCCCTTCCGCCCCGCGAAACGAGCACGAACGCGCAAACCGATCACTTCCTTTCGAATGTGCTCGCAAGGGTTCGGGCGATACCCGGAGTCCGGGATGCAGGCTTCACGAGTCTTCTTCCGCTTCGGGGACCTGGTTATGCAGACGATATCGACGTTCGCGAAGACCCTCCTCCGCCCGGCAAACGGGAGCTGGGCCAAATCAGTTTCGTGAGCTCCGGCTACTTCCAGGCGGTAGGCATCCCATTGGTCCGCGGGCGCTTATTGTCCGAAAGCGACCGCGGCAAAGATGTAGTTGTGATTTCAGAAAGCATTGTCCGGCGCTGCCTCCACGGACGCAACCCAATTGGTATGCACCTGCTCTGGGGCGCCGACAACAATCCAAAACCTCGGGAGATCATCGGCGAGGTTGCGGACGTTCGGACAGCTTCGGACCAATCTTCAACCCTGACGGTCTACGTTCCGATCTGGACGTACAACCAGACAAATGACACGCTCGTCGTCCGCACAGCGTTCAACCCAAGCGCGGCGGCAAATTCCATTGCTCACGCGGTTTGGAGCGTGGACCCGGAGGTTGCAATACCTCGCGAACGCACACTCGCAACCGTTGTTTCGGCTTCAGAGGCGATCCGCCGTTACGAGACGTTCCTAGGAACCATGTTTGCGGCCTTCGCACTTCTCCTAGCGGCTGTCGGTCTGTACGGAGTGGTTTCCTATCTGGTCAGCCAGCGAACGCATGAAATCGGAATTCGCATGGCGCTTGGGGCGCAACGAAGTGATGTGCTTGGTATGGTTCTCAGGGAGGGAATCAAGCTGGCACTCTTCGGCGTGGTCATCGGAGTTGTAGTCGCGCTGGGAGTGACACGCTTCTTGTCCAACTTGCTCTACGGCGTCAAGCCCACCGACCCGCTGACGTTCGTGGCAGTGTCCATGCTCCTTACCGGCGTTGCGTTGCTTGCATGTTGGATTCCCGCCCGGCAAGCGGCGAAGGTCGATCCGATGGTCGCCTTGAGACATGAATAGGGGTTCGCAAGGCCGCGAATTTTAACTGTTTGAGGAGTTGGGCAAAATCCTGCGAGGGATGAGCGGCGGGACAGGTGTTCTTTCCCGCCGCTCGTCAAGATCGGATTATTTCTTCTTGGGGGGAACCACTGCATCCTTAAAGGATTTTGCCAGCCGGAATTTCACGACGACCTTGGCCGGAATCTTAATCGGCTCGCCCGTCTGAGGGTTCCGTCCAGTGCGCGCTTTGCGATGCGCCTTGACAGCCTTGCCAAGCCCTGGAATTACGAACTGCCCACTCGCTTTGCATTCTTTGGTGGCCAGATTGGCAATCTCCTCGAGCACCACACCTGCTGCCTTCTTTTGAATGCCCGCCTTGTCTGCCAGGTGCGCCACCACCTGAGAC
>DASZAE010000173.1:0-2189 GCA_035945515.1 Terriglobia bacterium | reverse complement strand
CAGGCGGCTGCCCTCCAGGAACTTCGCGTCCAGAGCCGTATCGGAGAGCGGCAATGCCTGCCAGGGTTCCACGCGCTTGTAGGCGATGTCCATTTCTCCCAGGCTTACGCCGCGGAAAGCGTCATGCGCCTCTGCGAAGGGAGTCTCTTTTACATACGGGTGGCGATGGCCAAGGCATCCGCACACATTGTCTTGCCGGAGTTGAAGAACGACGAGGCCTGGCGCGTTGAAGAGCACTTCATCATAAGCTTCACGACAGGCATTCGGAACATCAAGCCAATCTTGTTCAAGACACAACGATGTCTGGCGGGCCACGCGCGCGTCCCGGAAAGAGTGCGCGATCACTACCAGGGGACGCGACCGGTCGCCGTAGCGCGTCAAGAGATATCTACGGCCTCTCGCCCACTCGAACCAGCGAACCCATCGCGGGCGCGCGTGCAGATATTCGAGAATTGCCGCCGCAGAAATAGCTTGTCCAGCGTCCATCGTTGGACCTCCCATTTAGCGCAGAATCATGTGAAGCCTGCCACCCGGTTTAGAAATCAAAAACGGTCAATCGTCCCCACCGTACACCCAAACCCCGCCCATATGAACCTTCACGACAATCACCTGCGTGCCGTTCGGATTGTGAAAATTCACCGTTCTCCCGAACCCTTCGTCCTGCTGGGTGATGCCGTGCAGATCACTTTGCACGTATCCAAGCCACGAATGAGCGTCAAGCAAGCGCAAACGGTAGACGCTGGGCACATCGATCTCCACGTCGCCATAGTTATCGAGCAAATAGACCAGGCCCGTAATGCCGCTCACAGTCACATCGCCATCCACGCACTTCAAGCGCAGGTTGGCGTCATAGGGCATTTTGATGGTGAAGTTCACCGTAAGCCGCGACTCGCCCCGGAAGGGACGCCAAGGCCGCCGCGCTGGATAAAGCGTGCTGAGACGGATGTTATGGTCCCGGCCCTCGAGCTTCACCTCCACCCGGCCATAAAGGCGCTGAGCCTTCTTTTCCGAGCCTGCGGTGACAAGCTTTTCCGCTTCAATAGTCAGCTTGGGATTGTCCCAACCCTCGATGTCCAGGTCTCCGATGCGCGTGTCCACGGTCAACGTGCCATAGGAAAACATGCGCACGGAATAGTTCTCGACTTTGCGGAAATCATCCGCTCGCAGGAGAGGAGAGACGAGCAACAACAAGACCCCAATCGCGGATACAACGCGGCGCTTGCGGGAAAAGCCGGGAGGAGCGCAGTGACGGGATGCACAAACGGATTTCATGCGGCTGCTCCCCCTTGCAGGCACTACCGGCTGCCATGAGCAAACGGCTGCCAAGGTCATTATACTGTAACGGCGGTCGACACCCGTAGGGAGCTGCCGCCATAGCAAAAAAACGCCGCTGATCTATGTCGTTCTGTATAGCTTGACATGAGCGGCTGGGTGCTCCTAGCATGTCCTTGACGCGGTTCGCGCCGCGCGACAGCGGACTTCTCCAACCCGATGCGCGGAGTTTCCTGAAAGGGGCCCAGTGAAGATTTCCATTCGAAATCAGGGTGATGTTGCGATTGTCAGCCTGGAGGGCAAGTTTTCGGCCAGCGCGGACGGTCCCATCTTGCGAAACAAGACCCAGGAGCTTTTCGATTCCGGAACCAAAAAGATGGTCCTCGATTTCACCGGCGTGCCCTACATCGATTCCACTGGACTCGGATTCCTGGCTGCCAGCCACGCCGCGGCGGAAAAAGCGCAGGCGAAAATGGCGCTGTGCGGTCTTGCGCCTCCGGTGAGGCAAATTCTTGACCGCGTTCAAATGGCCCAGTTTTTTCCGCTGGTCAGGGATCAAGCCGCCGCCCTGGCTCTCTTCGCCGCTCCCGCGGGCATGCCTTAAGTTCAACGCCGTTCGCTGAAGCGTCGCGCAGACAATGAATATAATCGAGAGCGAATGTCATGCCGAGCGAAGCGAAGAATCCTGATGACGGAGATCAGAGACAAGGGACGAGAGACCAGCTAGAACACCGGACTCGCTTCTTATCTCTTGCCTCTCGTGCATGCTTTTGAGACTCGATGCCCTCAAAGCGACATCTGCTGCGCAGGTCCATGCTGGTTGGCTTTTTTTCCTTCGCGGGCAGCGCGACGGGCATCCTGGTTGAAATCAGCATCGCGGCTCATTTGGGCCTTTCGCGCGGCTCGGACACGTTTTA
>DASZAE010000172.1:0-2112 GCA_035945515.1 Terriglobia bacterium | reverse complement strand
TCCGTGAGGAGACGCTAAAATGTCCACGCTGAGGCAGGACCTTCGCTATGCTTTCCGCCGCTTGCGCCGCTCGCCGGGGTTCGCGCTAGTGTGCATCATCACGCTCGCTCTTGGAATCGGCGCCAACACTGCTATTTTTACCCTGGTCGACGCAGTGATGCTCAAAAGCCTTCCGGTGGCCGATCCCAGCCAGCTTTATCGCGTGGGCAATGCCAATAATTGCTGCGTGCTCGGCGGAATGCAGGACAACTGGGACATCTACTCTTACGACCTGTATAAACAATTCCGCGATCACACGCCCCAATTCAGCCAGATGGCCGCTTTTCAGGCGGCCTTGGCAAGCCTGAGCGTGCGCCGCAGTTCCGCCTCCGGACCGGCGGAGGCCTATAACGGCGAGTTCGTCTCCGGCAATTACTTCTCCACGTTCGGCATCGGCGCGTTCGCGGGCCGCGTTATTACTCCATCGGACGATAAGGCCAACGCCGCGCCCGTGGCGGTGATGAGCTACCGCACGTGGGAAGAGCATTTTGGCAGCGATCCCTCAGTGATCGGCTCGACGTTCACCATCAACACCATGCCGTACACCCTCGTGGGCGTCGCGCCGCCGGGTTTCTTTGGCGAAACGTTGCGCACCGACCCGCCGGATTTCTGGCTGCCGCTCTCGACCGAACCCGCCCTGCAAGGGATCAACTCCATCCTCAAACTCCCCGGAATGCACTGGCTGCACGTGATCGCGCGGTTGAAGCCCGGCGCGCGCCTGGCAGCCGTCCAGCCCGAAGTTACGGTTGAGCTGCAGCGATGGCTCCGCGCCCAACCCGACCTCACCGCCTATGACAAATCGCAGATTCCGAAGCAGCACATCACGATTGCGCCGGGCGGGGGCGGCGTAACCTCCATGCAGGATCAAACCAAGTCGGGGCTGCTCCTGCTCATGATTATTGCCGGGATCGTTTTGCTGATCGCCTGCGCCAACATTGCCAACCTGTTTCTGGCGCGCGGCGCCGCCACCCGCTCTGACACCGCCATCCGTGTGGCGCTCGGCGCTCCGCGCATGAGGCTCATCCGCCAGATCATCACCGAAAGCGTCTTGCTTGCGGTTCTCGGCGGCTTGGCTGGACTAGTGATCGCTTTTGTGGGCACGCGCGCCATTTTGCTGATCGCCTTCCGCGGCGCTCACTCCGTTCCGATCAGCCCCACGCCCTCGCTGGCCGTGCTTGGCTTTGCCTTTCTGCTTTCGCTGGTGACAGGCGTCATCTTCGGGGCCGCGCCCGCCTGGGTCACTTCGCACGCTCATCCCGCCGACGCGCTGCGCGGGGCCGGGCGCTCCACGCGCGACCGCTCTTCGCTGCCGCGGAAATCCCTCGTCGTGTTGCAGGTCGCGCTTTCGGCGGTGCTCTTGATTGGCGCGGGCTTGCTCACCGAAAGCTTGCGCAACGTCGAGAATCAGAATTTTGGTTTCAAAACCCAAGGCCGCTTGATTGTGAGGGTGAACCCCGCCCTCGCCGGATACAAACCGGAGCAACTCTACGGCCTCTATCAGCAGCTTGAGCAGCGCCTGCCGCAAATTCCCGGCGTCATTAGCGCCAGCTATTCGATTTATAGCCCGATGCGCGGCGATAACTGGGGCTTTGGCTTTCACATCGAAGGCCGCCCGCCCGAGGAGCGTGATGGCTCGTCTCTCGACTGCATTGGCCCGCATTACTTTGAAACCATTGGCACGCGAATGCTGCGCGGCCGCACCATCGGCGACCAGGATACGGCGAACTCGCCCCCCGTCGTCGTCGTCAACCAAGCCTTCGCCAAAAAATTCTTTCCCAAAAAAGACCCCATCGGCCAGCACTTTGGAATGGGCGACCCGAAGTACGCCGGTGAGATGGAGATTGTCGGGATCGTCCAGGACGCCAAATATCAGAACGCGCGCGGGCCCGCTTACCCGACGTTCTTCATGCCGTTTTTTCAATTGCCGAAAGATCCCAAGCTTTCATTCTTCGTTGGGGCCGAGTACATCGGCGACATTGAGCTGCACGTTGCCGGCCGGCCCGAAAACCTGGAGGCGGCCGTCCGGCGCACGCTGAACAACATCAATCCGAACCTCACTATTCTCGACATGCT
>DASZAE010000171.1:0-4838 GCA_035945515.1 Terriglobia bacterium | reverse complement strand
CACCACCCCATCCCCGCAGAAGCCGCAGAGCGCCAGAGCAGGCTCGTAAGCTGGTGTTGAGGTTGGCGTCCCCGGCGGGATTCGAACCCGCGTTACCGCCGTGAAAGGGCGATGTCCTAGGCCGGGCTAGACGACGGGGACCACAGTTGATCTCGAAAGCCGCGTTTACAACGTGAGCCGCCGGTTATACGGCGCCGGAGTGGCATCAGGTCGCATCAGGCCGTTTCAGGTAAGAGTAAAGCAACAACTATCCTATCAGCCCACTTCCAAAAGTGTCAATTTAGCGCAACACGTTGGTAGAGCCTATTCACATCGTATCCCTCTATAGGTTGAAGCGCCGCAGTTCTCGGAGGAGGAAAGAGATGGCTGCCTTGGTGAGGGCCGGAGGAGCCGCGCCCTTCAGGGCGACAAGTGCTGGCGAAGCCGACACAAAAGACGGATGACTTCTTAACTTTGTCAATATTGACAAAGAGGGGCAAATCCCATTACTGTATCCGCCTCTATGAGAATCCTTGTTCTGGGCTCAGGCGGCCGCGAGCACGCGCTCGTGTGGAAGCTGCGCGAGAGCCAGATGACCGACGAAATTTACTGCGCGCCCGGCAATCCTGGCATTGGGCAGGAAGCTGAATGCTGCGCGGTTGCACTGCCGGATGCCGCGGCGATGCTCGAATTGGCGACCAGCCTTAAAGCCGATCTGACCGTGGTTGGCCCGGAAGCTCCGCTGGCGGCGGGCGTAGCGGACGTGTTTGGGAAGGCGGGACTTTCCATTATCGGGCCGGTCCATGCGGCGGCGCAGCTTGAAAGCAGCAAGATTTTTGCCAAGCAGTTTATGGGCCGCCACGGCGTCCCTACGGCTCGATTTCAAGCCGCAACCGATTTTGACGGGGCGGTGGCGGCGCTGCGGGACTTTCCTGCTCCCGTGGTGATCAAGGCCGACGGTCTCGCGGCTGGCAAAGGCGTGGTGGTGGCCAAATCGCGCGAGGAGGCTGAACAGGCGCTGGACGAGTTCATGCGCCGCCAGTCACTCGGCAGCGCAGGCGAGCGCGTGGTGATCGAAGAGGCGCTGAGCGGGGAAGAAATCTCTTTCATCATTCTGACCGACGGGCGCAGCGTGCTGCCTCTGCCGCCCGCGCAAGACCACAAAGCTCTCTTGGATAACGATGAGGGGCCGAACACGGGAGGCATGGGAGCCTACAGCGACGACGCCATTCTTGATGATGGATTACGCGCGGTCATCATGCGCCAGATTGTGGCCCCTACGCTGAACGGGATGATGGCTGAGGGCATTTCTTACCGGGGTTTTCTTTACTTCGGATTGATGATGACGGCGGATGGACCGCGCCTGCTTGAATATAACGTCCGCCTGGGAGACCCTGAAGCGCAGCCGCTACTCATGCGCCTGCGGTCAGACTTTGCAGAAATGCTTTTCTCCACATGCGATGGCACGCTTGCGGCCCGCGACCCGCACTGGAGTCCGAACCCCGCCGTTTGCGTCGTGCTGGCTTCGCGCGGATACCCGGCGCATCCCGAAAGCGGAAAGCTCATCACGGGTTACGAGGCGGCGGAAACGATGGGTGGGGTAAAGGTTTTTCACGCGGGAACGCTCTTCCAAAACCATCAACTCCTTACTCACGGCGGAAGAGTAATGGGCGTCACCGCGGGAGGCGAAGATTTGCAGGCTGCAATCCAGCGCGCCTATGCCGCCGCCAGTAAAATCAGCTTTGAAGGGATGCAGTACCGCCGCGACATCGGCGCAAAAGGCTTGCGCCGCCACAGCGCGCCCACCCCAGGCGGCGCGGATGTTTTGTTAGACCGCGAAATTCCGAACAAGTTCTGCTGACCTCGCCTCGTCTATTTCAATGCGCCCTGGATCACACGGAAGTGCGACGTGGCGAAAAACAACACGATCATCAGGCAGCCGTTGTAGGTAACGTGCAGGATGACGCACGGCGCGAGCGAGCGCGTCAGCCCGCGCGTGACTGAAAGCACGAGACCAACCAAAAAAATGAAAACCACGTGGTTCCACGCGCCACTGTATTCGGGGATGTGCATCGCGGCAAAAAGCGCCGCAGTGAGGATAATGGCGAAAGCGAGACCGGCTCGCGCTTCAAAAATCGGGAACAGGACGCCCCGGAAGATAAGCTCCTCCATAAAAGGTCCGATGATCACGGCGAAGGCGGCCAGCGCGTAGGATGCGTCCTGCGAGCTGAACATCTTTTCTAGCGGAAAAGATCCCTTATCAGGCAGAAAAGTGGCGGCGATTTGAATCCCGATTGTCAGCAGAACCCCGCCGCCCACGTAGCTAAAAATGGTTCTGGTATTAAGGCGGCCCCACTTGATGCCTTCCCAGAATCTGAACCGGTAGTGATAGACCACCAAAACGTAGACGTAGCCGAATATGAGGATGTAAGCCGCGAACTGCACGCCCAGCAGGAAAAATGTGTTCTGACCTAAAGCCCGCGCGGGCAGGGTCCAGCCCATCACCGGCTTGAGCGCGCCGTAAGCTGTCAGCGCGAGAATGCCCGTGAATGCGAACGTGAAAACGGCGAAAACGATAAAGAAGAGCAAGTCAAGCAGAGTCCAAGGCTCGGGCGGATGTGGAATCGCAGCGCAATTCGAAGGCGGGGTGGGATCAAAAGCGCGTTCTTCGGGATGTTCCAAAGGCATGGCCAGCCCTGGTATTGTAGCGGCGGTCTCTGGCCGCCGGCTTTTACTATTTAGAACCCGGCGACCTCTGGCCGCCACAGGACATAGTGATCGCAAATCGAAATCGCCACTATTTATGCCGCTTGCGCCCGCCGTTTCCCAGCGCAGCCGCGAGCAGCGGGATCATCAATTCGTGGTGCCCGGTGATGGCGAACCCCTGGCTTGCATGGCGCTTCAAGCGGCCTTCGCCAGGCGCGGTAGGGCGCAAGATCACGTTCTGCGTGGGCCGGTAGTGCTGAATGAAATCAAAATTGGCCGTGGTAATGCCGCGCGGCACGCGCCCCGCATTGGCGGCGAGACTAACGCACTTCAGAAATACTTCAGGCAGGATCACCGCCGAACCCACATTCAGATAAACGCCACCGCCATCCATTTGGCGGACAAGCGACGCGAGCAGCAGAAAGTCGCGGTGCGTGGCGGCGCCCATCGCACGCGCGTCGATTGCCGGATGGCAGTGGATGATGTCCGTCCCAATCGCCTCGTGCACAGTGACCGGAATACGCCCGTGGTAAGCGCACGCGAGCAGGCTGTGCTTTTTGAATCGCGCCTCGCGGGACCGCGCGAGAAAGCGACCCACGGATTCGCCGATTCCAAGTGGTTCAGCGTCACCGGCGGCGATGCTCTGGTTGATGGCGCGGCCCGTCTCTTCCGCCATGCCAAAGCGTCCTTCGCCAAGCGCGGCGGGAACATCTTCCGAAGTAGCTCCAACCAATCCAATCTCAAAATCGTGGATCATGGCGGCGCCGTTCATTGCGAACGCTGTCGCATAGCCACGCCGCATGAGGTCAATTAGAACCGGCGCGAGGCCGACTTTAATGACATGCCCGCCGAGACCCCAGATGATGGGCTTGCCCTTTTTGCGAGCGCCTTCGAGCGCCGCGACCACGCCGCGAAAACTTTCCCCCGAGAGGATGCGGGGCAGGGAAGCGATCCATTGCCGAACCGTCGCGCCGGGGGCAAGCGGCTTGGCAAAATCCGCCACACTCACTTTACTTGGGCGCGACTTCAGCGGATAGGTGTGAACACGGTCAAGTTTGAGAGGTTGAACGCGGTATGCAGTCATCGACGATGGACGCAAAATCTATTAAGGGTTTTGGGACGCTTCTTCGAGAGATTTCAGCATAAGGATGACGCTGCGTTTCAATCGAGGGATATCACGCTGAACAATATCCCATATCTTTTCTAAATCGATCCCAAGGTAATTGTGGACCAACACGTTGCGAAACGCTGCGATGTCTCTCCACTCAACTTCGGGGTGCGCGCCCTTCACGGACGCGGGTAGTCGTTGCGCCGATTCGCTAAGGGTTTGGACGTTTCTGAGCACAGCATCTTGCAACGTATGGGAAGCAAAGAAAGCGTCTCGGCCTTCGCGAGTATCTTCCTCGATTCTGCCAATACATTCAAGAATGTGATGCAGGTATACCGTGGCGTCTTTCATAGGGGAATGGCATCTCGCAGAACATACTCGCGGAGCTCCGGCCGCAAGCCCCTTTCCGTGACTACCTCCACTCGGCGCCCGAGCAGATTTTCAAGGTCCAGAATGAGGCCGGCCGGAAACCATGCGCTCGTGGCGGGGCCAGCGTCAATTAAGAAGTCAACATCGCTGTCGGGCCGCGCATCGCCGCGCGCTACCGACCCGAAAAGGCGGACGTTGCCTGCTCCGTGCTTCCGGGCGATGCTCTGAATTTCCGCGCGCTTTGTGAGAATTGTATCTTTGGGGCTCATCGCTTCTCTTTTCGTGAGGGTTGTTTCAGCTTTGCGCTCTTGGCGATTCCTTCGCGCCTTTGCGAGGGCAGCCGCGGTGAACTCGCAAGTTTGAGTTAACCACGCGTTTGTCGCGAATGAAAAGCCCACAATCGAAAAATCACCAACTATGGCTACCAACACGCTATGGCGCCAGAGAATCGCAAAGTAATCAGACGTGGCGCGGTTTATTCAGTATTCCGGTCAACGCCTGGCCGGTATAGGACTTCTCATTCCGCGCCACGTCCTCAGGCGTGCCCTCGGCCACCACGCGCCCGCCTTCTTCGCCGCCTTCCGGCCCCAGATCAATAATCCAATCCGCCTGCTTAATTACATCCAAATTATGCTCGATGATGATGACCGTGTTGCCCAGGTCTGTCAAGCGATTG
>DASZAE010000170.1:0-11873 GCA_035945515.1 Terriglobia bacterium | reverse complement strand
CTGCGACCACGCCGCAGAATTCATGCCCGAGAATAACCGGCACTCGCACCGCCCAACTTTGGGTGTGATGGAACTGGTGGATGTCGCTCCCGCAAATGCCTGCGGCCTGACTCGCAAGCAAGACCTCGCCTTCAGCAGGCGCGCCCGGATGCGGCGCCTCCCGGAGAGCGACCGCTCCGGGCTCGAGCGCATAGTGTATGAGGGCATTCATCGATTGCATTGGCATTTGATTATTCTCGCTTGGCTGTGGAGTTTCATGCAATGGGCATGGCGATTGCGTCGCTGCGTTCGTTTCCTGTGTGGCTACCGGATGCTATCTCCCGCCAGTCCCCAGAAGTCATTTACATAGTATGACGAAACAACGTTGCCGAAAAGGTAGCAGATGGCCTTACAATCCGGAACTTCCCCATAAAGCTTCCGCCCTCGCGCAAACACTTTCTTGAATGAACCCTCGCGGAATAGGTTGCCGCCGATTTTTTTCAGCGGCTCACAAGGATAGAAAACGTCGCCGTTTGGATAAACGCGGGGGAAAAAGGTTGGGAAGCATTGGAAATCTCCGAATTGGAGAAGCGTTTTCAGCAGCTTGGGCGTTCCGTTAACGGGCTGCTCGCCCGAGCGGCGTCGCTCAATGATCTTCTCCGCCAGCGCCAGGTAACGTGGATTTTCGAGCAGGCGAAGATTGGGCATTTTGTCCTTTTGCGCCGACTGCGCTGAAAACACGAAGCCCTGATCGCGGCAATAATCCAGGATGCGCTCTACTTCGGCGATGTTCCACTCCTCAATTACCGCGCTGATGGTAATCGCCGACGGTCTCTTCAAGCGGGCGCGCGCAAGCTGCAAGTTTTCGAGCACGCGCGGCGCAACGCCGGATTTAGACATAGGGGCGGAAGGCTCGGGAGTGAGCGAATCCAGACTGACGATCAACCCCGACAGCAAGTCGAAAAGCCGCTCCCGCTTGTGCAGCAGCGTGCCATTGGTCACAAGCATCACAGAGCGGAATTTCATCTGCTGGCGCGCCGCTTCCACCAACTCTTGAATATCCGGGCGCAGCAATGGTTCGCCGCCGGTAAAGAGTATAGAATCGGTCTCGCGCCGTATGATGCGCAGAAGCTCAATTGTCTTGTCTGTGGGCAGCTCGTCGCTGAAAACGTCCGGCTCCTTTTGCGTGCAATAGGAGCATTCCAGATTGCATTTGTGCGTGGTGTAAAATACCGCCGCGTAGGGCGCAACGACGCGGGTGCGCACAATCTCGCGGCGATAAAGGTTCTCGAAATAGAGCTTGAAATTCTTAAGAACGAAAGGATATTGGCGCAGCAGCCCGCGCAGAAGCTCCCTTCCCGAAGGCGCTTTTTGGAGACCAGCCATTTCTCATCAAGACTATCGCCGCCGCGCGCCAAAGGCAAGCCAGGCTGTATCAATCCTGCTAAGCATCTATGGTATTTTTGAGGAGAACTTGTTTTGCAGACTCGTATGAATCTTCCTTTAACTCCAGCGCGCTTTAAGCGCCATGCCGCCCAGATCTTTGGGCGCAAGCAAGGCATTATCTGCGGCGAAACCAGGTTCACTTATCAGGAATTTGACCAGCGATGCAATCGCTTTTCGGCGGCGCTGTTGCAGTTGGGTGTGCAACCCGGAGACCGCATTGCGTTCCTCAGCCCGAATTGCCACCGCCTGCTCGAAGCCTACTATGCCGTGCCGCAGATTGGAGCAATCCTTCTGCCACTGAACGTGCGTCTGACTTTGGCAGAATTGATGCCAATTCTTCACGACGCCAGCCCCCGTTTGTTATTTTATGACTCAGAATACGCCGCCGAAGCGGAAGAGATGACACATGCCGGCCTGCCCATTGAGCATTTCATATGCCTTGATCATCCTTGCCCTTCCGGTTCGAGCCTGAAGACTTATGAAGAGTTGCTTGGAGCCGCGCCGCCGCGTTCATTCGATTGGACCGCGCTCGATGAAAATTCGGTTGCGGAGCTTTTCTATACCAGTGGCACCACCGCCCAACCTAAAGGGGTGATGCTGAGCCATCGGAGCCTTTATTTACACGCCTTCTACGTCGCTCACGCCAGAAAAATAAGCGACGCTGACGCTGAAGCCTATACGATACCTCTCTTCCATGTGAATTCCTGGGGGTCGCCTCACACGCTCACCTTAAGCGGCGCCCGGCACGTTATTCTTAGGAAGTTCGACCCGGCGGCCTTGCTTAATCTGATCGAACGGGAGCGCATTACGCGGCTTCAGATGGTTCCTTCGATGGCAATCGCTTTGATCAATCAACCGGAAATCGAACAATGCGACCTTGCCAGCGTGAAAGAGGTGATGATTGGGGGCGCCCCGGCGAACATTACGTTGATGCGTCAGGTGGAAGAAAAATTTTCTTGGGCAGTCGTCGCCGGAGGATACGGCTTGACTGAAACCTCCCCTGTCGTCAGCATTGCATACCTGAAGGAACACCTGAAAAACGAGTCGCCTGATGAGCAACGCCGCCGCAAGTCCACAGCCGGATACGCCATCGGCGGCGTAGAAGTGCGCTTAGCCGCTCTTGACGGCGCGGATGTTCCGGCGGATGGCTCGACGCAGGGCGAGCTTATGATTCGTGGCGATACCTTGATGGACGGATATCGTAACCAACCCGAAGAAACCGCGCGCGCGCTGCAAGACGGCTGGCTCCGTACAGGCGACCTCGCAACTCTGGACGATGAGGGCTACATTCTGATTGTCGACCGGCTGAAAGATATGGTATTGAGCGGGGGTGAGAATGTCGCAACAGCCGAGGTCGAGCGCGTTATCTGCCAGCATCCTGCTGTGTTTGAATGCGCGGTGATTGCCGTTCCCGACGAGCGATGGGGAGAGGCGCCGAAAGCACTGGTTGCGCTTCGCCCAAGCTACAATGCCACGGAAGATGAAATCATTGCCCATTGCCGGAAACAACTGGCTGGATTCAAAATTCCGAAATCAGTAGAATTCCGCGAAACGCTTCCCAAAGGCGGCACAGGGAAAATCCTGAAACGATTGCTGCGGGAGCCTTATTGGGCTGGCCATCAGCGGCAGGTGCATTAACAGCACCGCGCCGGAGCATTTATTTTTCTGGGTCTCATGCCAACAACTCACGTTTTAGAAATCCGCGAAAACGTTCCCCTCAAGCCGTTCACGACGTTCAAAGTCGGCGGCCCGGCGCGCTACTTCGCCCAAATTACGCAGGCAGATCAGATTCAGCCAGCCATAGCATTTGCGGCGTCGCGCCAACTCCAAATTTTTGTGCTGGGCGGAGGAAGCAACCTCGTCGTCAGCGACGAAGGCATCAACGCTTTCGTTCTTCATCCGGTGGGCAAGGGAGCGGCAGTGTGCGGCGAAGGGAACGGCGGCGTTTCTATCCGGGTTGAGGCGGGCGAGCCGTGGGATAGCGTGGTGGCGCGCGCAGGTGAGCGCAATTGGTGGGGAATTGAGAATCTTTCCCACATCCCGGGTCAGGCTGGCGCGGCCGTGGTGCAGAACATTGGCGCCTACGGACAGCAGTTGAGCGATGTCCTTGAGCGCGCCGAAATAGCAGAACTTTCAAGCGGAAATGTCAGGATGCTTAGCGCAAGCGAGTGTGGCCTTGGCTATCGCCGGAGTATTTTTAACAGCACTCACAAGAGCCAGTTTCTGGTTTTAAACTTGACTCTGCGATTGTCTCTGGCGGCTCAGCCCCGCCTGAACTATCCAGATGTTAGGGCTTGGTTCGACGAGCGAAACGTCGATGCCCCAACATTGGCGGAAATTCGCGCCGCCATCATCGCTATACGCGACCGAAAGTTTCCCTTTCCACGCGCCGAAAAAGATGGCAATGCCGGATCGTTTTTCAAGAATTTGACCCTTCGAGAGAACGAATACGAGGCGCTCCGACGACGGGTTCATGATCAATTCGGCGAGGTTGCGAGCGACCGGCTGCGCGAATTGAGAAATCGATTTCCAGGAACCCCGCGCGTCCCCACCGCTTTTCTGATAGAGATATGCGGCCTCAAAGGATTCCGCATGGGCGGCGCGAAGGTCAGCGAAACGCAGCCTCTGGTGCTGCTCAATCAAGGCGGCGCTACGGCCCACGATGTGCTCATGCTCGCACGGCACATTCGCCAGACCCTTTATCGGAGGATCGGAGTCAAGGTAGAGATCGAGCCTGAGCTTGCCGGATTCAGCCCCAAAGAGCTGGCGGAGCATCTTGCCTTTGAGGGCGGAACCGATTGAAGTCCGCAACCGAAATCCCGCGCGCGCCGTCACGATGGCTTCCCGCGTGGCGGTTTGCACTTGTTTTTGCACTCGTAGGATTAGGCATCGGAGTTGTCGAAGCCGCGCTGCTCTACTTCATCCCGCGCGCCACCGGACTTATCCAGCCGGATGTTGAATACGTCATCTGGTTTCTTGCGCCGATAGTAGATCTCCTAGCCGGCGCTCTTACCGGTCTCATTCTCGGCCTACTATGTGTCTCCAAAAAACACGTACCTCTGATGACAGCCGTTCTGGTTTCAGCGGGACTTGCCCTTGCCGGCGCTTATCTATTCTGGATGCTCGATTGGTTTAGGATCGGCACGGGCATCCTCTTTCCGCGCCGTCTTGTCGCTTCCACCGCCGTCGAATTCTTCCTGATTATATTTGTAATCGCGCTTGTGCCGGCCAGGGTAGTGTCAAACCACGTTGATCATTTTTTCAAATCAGAACAGTGGTTTTCGCGCCGCCGCGGGCTTGAGTTTCACGCCATTGTGTTAGCCATCCTGGCGGGCGGTATTGTTTTTTACGCAACCCATCGCCCCATGAACTATGCGGCGATGCAAAATAAAGGCGGCCCATCGCGCGCGGCGGCCTCAACTTTACCCAATATTGCGCTGATTGTGCTCGACACGGTGCGAGCGGATCATTTCTCATGCTATGGCTATTCGCGCCCCACAACGCCCTACCTATGCGCGCTGGCCGGGCAAGGCGTCCTCTTCCAAAATGCCATCGCGCCCTCTTCCTGGACGCTGCCCTCTGTCACATCGATCTTTACGGGCCTCATGCCCCATCAAACCGGCGTCGACTGGGGCAAGGCTCTCGACACCGCCCCTTGGACGATTGCAAAAATCCTCCAGTCAAAAGGCTACGAAACGGCGGGATTCAATTCAAATCCCTTTTACGGCCTGGCCGGCTGGCGGCTAAACGAAGGCTTCGACTTCTACGACGATGATAGCCTCTCAATCCGGCACAACCTGGCGGTTACATTCCTTGGCCAGTCTATTTTGCAAACGCTGTATAACCGGGTGGTCCGTTACAATCAATTCGACCATCGCAACGCTGACGACTTGAACCATGATGTGAAGCGATGGGCGCGGCGCCGCGATATCAGCAATCCTTATTTTCTTTTCATCAATTACATGGACGCGCACCGGCCTTATCTGCCTCCGGCGCAGTTCGATCACCGTTTCGGGCGCATCCCACCCCGGCTATTTCCGCGTGTGACCGCTGCCTTGAACGACGGCCATCCTCTCTTAGCCTATACCCATGAAGAACGCGCGAATCTAATCGCGGGTTATGACAATAGCCTGGCCTACCTGGATAGCCGGGTTGGGAATCTGATTGATTTTCTCAGAACGCAACCCGGCGGCAGACAGACAATCTTTATCATTACTTCCGACCACGGCGAAGGCTTCGGCGAGCATGGCACTTACGATCACGGCTGGAATCTTTACCGCGAAGTGCTGCATGTGCCCCTCATTATTGCTGGGCCAGCCATCCCTATTGATATGAGCGTTTCTTCTTTCGTTCCAACCCGCGATATTTTTTCCACCGTAGTTGATCTCGCTCTTGGGCTGAAAGGCGCGGTGGCCAGCACCAGCTTGCGCCGTTTCTGGCAGCCCGAATCAACGCCGCCCGCCGCCAGCAGCGGAGTGATTTCAGAGTTGGATGTCTTTAGCCAAGGCGCTGACCCCGCTGCCCTCAGTCTGACAACGCCCGAATGGCATTTAATTATCAACCCAGGTGGCCAGCTCGAACTTTATAACATCCGAAGTGACCCCGGCGAACAATCGAACCTGGCCAGCGACCCCGGCCTTCAAATTACAGTCACTCAATTGCGCGCGAATCTGCAAGCGCGGCTCGCCTATTCGCTGCTGCCTTGGCGGGGACTTGCTTATCTCTCTCCTCTCAACCGCGCAGGGAGCGATTTCATCCGCCAAGTAAGCCAGAAGCAACTAAGACTGCCTACGGAAAACATCATGCCCATCGGCAGCGCCCAGGCCGTTTTTTCGCATCAACCTCCATCGCAACTTGTTCATCCCTCGCCCTCGGAACAGCAGACGCTTCGCAGCCTGCCCTATCATTAACGTATACGGAGTGCCATAAGTCGGCGGCGCCTGATTCTGTAGCGGCGGCCTCTGGCCGCCGGTCTTTACTATTAAAATCCGGCGGCCAGAGGCCGCCGCTACAGCCAATGACCGTCGCTGACTTATGACGCTCTGTATAGATTGTTCATCGGCGCCAAAGGCAAAGCGTTTCATAAGTCTAAACCCTGTGTGCTTTAATTCCTGCCTTTTGCATTGGGCGGCGGCGGGCTTTGTCTTATTTGTCTTTCGAGCGCGGGGACGCGCAAAAGCAACCGCAAATCGTCATAGAGCAGCGGCGGCGCGGCGCCTGCGTTCCAATTGCGGTTGATCGGATTGTCCCGCCAATTCCACAACCGCGATGGAACGCGGTCAACACTCACCGGCACTGAGTCCCAATGTCCGCTGGGATAGCAGAAAGCGCCGACCACTTCAATCCAGACCGCACCCAGAAAAGCCAGCAAAAATGCTACCCGAAGCACGCTCCGTTTTTCGATGCGCGGCCAGACCGGAACCAAAAAGAATGCCAGAAACGGCATGAGATTCGTGAGATAACGGGGACCGAAGCACCAGCCCGCCCACCAACCCGAAAACTTCGCGTAACCCAGGAACACAAGAAGGATGCCGACGATCAGATAGCGGCCCCAGGCGTAATCGCGGGATCGCCAGATGCGGACGCCGCCCCACACGGAAAAAACCGCCCATGGCACGTAAATAAACAGGCCGCGGCCGGGACTCACCAGCAAGCCCGCGAACGCATCCGCGAAAGACGTCCGGACGAAGTAATGGGCCGCGCGGTCTGGAGCCAAAGCGTAGGCCGGATAAGTCATCAACAAGTTTCCAAAATAATGCCAATTGTAGAGGGCAACTGGGATGCCTAGAGCAACCAATGGCGCGAGAAAACGCCAAAGGTCCGCGCGCGACCGCCGCCAAAAAAAAACGAGAAACGGCAGAATCACGATTCCCTCGGGCGGCGTATTGGCTGCCGCAACAGCCAACGCCACGCCTGCCCATATCGGATAACTCGGCGATGCGGAATCGCGGAGTAGCGCGTATAAAAGAAAGGCGAAGCTCAACTCGCCCACGCCGTGCTTCCAAAGAGCTTGACTGGAAATCGCCCACGTAGGGCTTGCAAGGGCATAGGCCAACGTTACAATCAAGCTGGTTTGCAAAGGCGCCACGCGCCTGACCGCCAAAAAAAGCACAAGCGCCGAAAGCGCGGCGACCAGCGATGCGCTGACCTTCTCCATCAGGTCGATGACGCTCACTCGGATGGCAGGATTCGAGCGCAGCGGCGGCGGCAAATGCGTGAGCCACACAGCGGCAGGAACGTAAAGGGGCGTGACGATAAGCGGCGTGATCAGCGGATATGACGAAACCCAGTGCCCGTGGGATTTCACCACGAAGTATACGCCGAGCGGACCACGGGCGCTGGCGAAGTAAGGCTCAACCCAATGATTAAGGTAAATGCTGTGGTTGATCAGCAAGCTGAAGGGCAGCAAGCGGGCAGGAACGCTGTCATCGATGCGAACTAATCTGAAATTGCTGTTGTAAATTACGAATAATAGAAGAAACAAGAGAAGAATAGGCAGACCGCGGAATTTGGCGGCTTCGGTTTTATGCGGAGCGCCAGGAGCCAGCGACTTCTGATTCTGTAGCGGCGGCCTCTGGCCGCCGGTCTTTACTATTAAAATCCGGCGGCCAGAGGCCGCCGCTACAGCCAATGCCCGTCGCTGACTCATGGCGTCCTGTCTATTTTGCATCGGCCTTCGCGCCGCGCGAGAGAAGGCTGCAAACGTTCAGCCCTGCGGGTAGCATTCCCTGCCCGCGCGGACCGTAACGACTGGCTTAAGCATCGCGCGGCCTTGGCGAGTCCCGCCCTCGGTATCCTCGAACGCAAAGTTTCCCTCGCACACCTCAAACACGCTCACGTCCGCTTCCGAGCCGGGCTTGAGCGAACCAATTTTTTCTCCAAAGTCGAACGCTGCCGCCGCATCTACGGTCGCTCGCCGAATTACATCTGGTAGGTCCATCCCCAAAAGCAAAAATTTGGAGAGCGTTGTGGGCAGGTCCCATACGGGACCGTTTACATTCGCGGCGTAGAGGTCCGTTGAAATGGTATCGGGCGGGAAACCCTGTTCCAGGCACCGTTCAGCGATGTCGAAAGAAAAACTGCCCGCTCCATGCCCCACATCGAATTTCACCCCGCGCTCGCGCGCCGCCAGAACTTCCGCCCGGACCTTGCCGCCTGCATCGAGCAAGCTCTCCGAACGAGCGTTGAAGCAATGGGTCACGATGTCGCCCTTTTTCATCAAGCTCAAAAATCGCCGCAAGGGCGAATGGGAACCGCCTATATGGATCATCAGCGGCAAGCCCGCTTCGTCAGCGGCTTCGCGCGCGCGCCTCATGCCTTCAAGATCGTTCTCGCCCGCATATTGGCCGGAAACACGAAGCTTGAAACCCACAATCACGCCCGGATGAGCGCGAGCCTGCTCCACCGCCAGCTTGGGCGCGCAATAACGCAAATCTTCTAGCTCGCCCATGTCCGGCGTGCCGCCTGCAACCATGCCGATCGCCGCCACGTGCAGCAGCGCGCGGATTCGCGTCTGGGATCGCTCAATCTCATAATGCTTGAATGCCGGAAACGTAAACGCGCCCGACGTCCCGGCGTCAACCACCGTCGTAACTCCCCTGCAAACGCAGGCGGGGTCAGCCTCAATTCCATAAGGGCCGGTGAATGGGAAAACGTGCGTGTGGACATCGATCAAACCCGGCGTAACGATCATGCCTGCCGCGCGGATCACGCGCCGCGTGCGGCCTGCGAAAATCTCCGGCTCAATGCAGGCGATCTTCCCGGAAGCGATGGCGACATCGCGGACTGCTTCGAGATTCTGCGACGGATCAATGATCTTGCCACCTTGAATGACAAGGTCATACAGCGCAGGCTTGTTTTCTTGTCCTCCCATAGCGCACAAGATCACAAAAAATCTCAGCTATTATTCTCCGGGAGAGCCAGGGAAACTCCCCTAAGGAGAACCCCATAGGATTAATATGGTAATAAAATGAAAACTATCTCTTTATTACAATTATATTAACCTTGTTGGGCTAACCTTGCGCCGCCGCTCCGTGCTACATTGGCTGAGTTATGAAGAATACAAAATGTTCCATCTGCGGTTCTCTGCGAACCACCAAATCGCCGAGTGGCAGACACTTAATTTGCTTAGACTGCCAGCGCATCATTCTGCGAAAGCTATCGCTCTCAACCCAGGAAGAACATGAAGCCCCGCCCCCGGCGCAGGCTCACAAGGCCAAGGCTGCGTCAGCCGGGAACTAGCCGGCAATAGGTTGCGGCGGCGCCTGATTCTGTAGCGGCAGCCTCTGGCTGCCGGTCTTTACACTTAAAATCCGGCGGCCCCTTACAGACTTTGCCCGCCGCTACAGCCAATGATCGTCGCCGACTTATGGCGCTCTATATAGCAGCGGCCGTCAGCTTTTAAGATTCGCCGGCTGCCCTGCAAGCGCGGCCGAATCCAGCGCAAATTTCCGCGCGGCAGACAGGCTCTTGATCTCGTCATAAGTTGGCATGTATTCCATCGCCGCGTTGTGCTGGTAACCAAGCTCGGCAAGTTTTTTGAAGATGTTCTGGAAGTTGATCTCGCCCGTGCCAGGCTCGTGCCGGCCCGGCACGTCTGCAATGTGAACCAGCCCGATCTGGTCAAGATTTTTTTCCACCTTCGCAATCAAATTCCCTTCCGCGATTTGCTCATGATAAAAATCGCACAAGAATTTAATTTGCGGATGGTTCACGGCGCGGATGACTTCCAAACCCTCGGCGACAGAGGTTAAAAAATAGCGGGGGTTTTCGATGGGATCGATATTCTCAAGCAGGATGCGCACGTTCTTGCCTTCCACAATCTCCGCCGCCTGCTTCAAGCCATCGATGCAACTCTGGTGCTGCATGTAGCGAGGCATTCCGGGGATGCAATTTCCAGCCAAAATAATGAGCGCCGGGCACTCCAGCCGGTCGAGCGTGGGCAGAATATTCCTCACTTCAGCGAGGAAAGATTGCCGCTCGGCGGGATTCGCCAGCGACGGGCTGATGCCGGAGGTGGCGTCAAACGTCAGGCCCAAGGCGCGCTTCTTCTGATTGAATTGCTGATAGTCGCTGTCTGACCATTTCTTAAACTCGCCCACTAGCTCCACTTGCTTGTAGCCCGCCGCGGCCACGTTTTCGAGCCGCTGCTCAAACGGCAGATTACGAAACACCGTCCACAGCATCACCGAGAGACGAAATGGCGCGTTCGGACTGTCTGCGCCTGGCGCCGCCGCAGATGAAAAATGGGGCAAGGCTGCGCTTCCTAAAGCGGCTCCGGCAAGATTACGGGCAAATGATCGTCGATTCATAGTCCTCTATACTTGCACTGCAGCATTCTTGAATGCAACATTTTTCATGCCTGGCATTCCGCGACGGCAGGTTCTTACTAGCTACGACCGCAGGTCTTTATTGTTAAAAACCAGCGGCGAGAGGCCGTCGCTACGAACCGGAAAAACCCCCGTTTTTGACCCCAAAAAGCGGTTACGAACCGGAGACGAACCGGACTGGCTCTGGCATCTCCTTTGTTTTGTTGCAAATGCTCCGGTTCGTAGTGGAAATCTCTCTAATTCCTTTGCATTCAATCAGTTGAGCCAATTTCGTCCGGTTCGTACTCCGGTTCGCGCCGGTTCGTGTTACTAATTTTTCTTTAGTTTCAATAACTTGCAAAAAAGTAAAACAATGCTTTTTTGTGCTTTCGCTCTCTTTTCGCCTTTGACCGGCTTTGGTTCAATGGCCTGCCGCAAAAGTTCAAGTGCACTAACGGGCGATTTCGATTTGGATCGAGTGTTCTGTTCCGAAGTTCGTGACGATTTTAGAGCGTGCATTGTCATGCTGAGCCAAATGCCGGGATCCTTCGCTCCGCTCAGGATGACGAGCGAAGGGCTCAGGGTGACAGGTGACAACTTTGTTAGCGTTCTTCGGGGACAGGACACGAGCATGGTTTGTGAGTTCTCCCGTTGGCGCGGCCAGATCGTCTGGTTTTGTAGCGGCCGTTTTGTAGCGGCGGGCAAAGCCTATAAGGGCCGCTATGTAGTGCTGTAGCGGCGGCCTCAGGCCGCCGGTCTTCAAGAAGTAAATGCCGGCGGCCAGAGGCCGCCGCTACAAAACCAGCCTAGCACGCCATTCTGAGACTTTTGAGACAAATGGGATAAATGGGATTGTTTTTTCAGCCTCGCGGCACACAGAATCTGTAAGACTACCGCTACGGAATTCGTTCGGCTTCGGCTGCGCCTCCCCACCGGCTCGACACGACAATGCCGATAAAAATCAAGGCCGATCCCGCCAGGGCGCGCCCTCCCAGCCTCTCCTTAATCACGAGAACGGAAGTGAGCACGGCAAACACAGGCTCCAGCGCAAAAATCAGCGCGGCGTGCGCCGGAGGGACGTATCGTTGCGCCCAATTCTGGACGGCAAATGCAATGGCGGTTGCAAAGACCGCCGTGAGC
>DASZAE010000169.1:0-2920 GCA_035945515.1 Terriglobia bacterium | reverse complement strand
TCGGGAACAACCCGTGAAGAATCTATTCTTTCCAAAGCTGCGATTGTTTCTCGCGTGCAAATCGAACGTTTAAAAACGCTTTCAAGTCTTCGATCGATGTAAAAACCTGATCCGAACACGCCAGCATCCACCCGCTGATTTGCTCCAACGGCAGCGGGGTAACCATGTAAACGGGGATCCCTTTTCGGTAAGCAACGGTCAGCTCCGCAGAAGTGCCGCCGCTCTGCGCTTTTGCATCTCCCCAAAAGCAGATGACGTAGTCGGCCTTGTTTTCGATCAGGTCGAGGTCAAAATGGATGATCTTGCGGACCACGCGTCGAAAGCGCTCCAGGTCCGTCAACTTCCACTCGCGGAAGTGCGCCGCCTCTTCTTCAGTCAGGTTCTTCTTTTCGTCCTGCGCGGGATCGTAGACTCGATGACCCAAATGATCACGGAGGAAAGGGGCAAGCTTCTGCCGCCAGAGCTTGCCGCCGCCGTCGGCGAATTCAATTGGTCCACAGAGATATGCGAGCATGAGGTCCGGGCAAGCAGGACTTTAGCACGTCGTCATACTCACTGCAAAGAGACGCCCAAAGGAAAGCAAGGAGGAAAAAATGGAGCGGCCGAGGGGACTCGAACCCCCGCCTACAGCTTGGCAAGCTGTCGTACTACCCCTATACTACGGCCGCTCGGACGGGCAAGACTTGAAACAAATCTTTTATAGCACGCCCGTGCCGAGCCCGACAAGGCTCGCGCGAACCCCGGCTGTGCGAGAATACAACGTCGCGGAATCCAGCGTGAGATCCGAAGAATTAGCTAGTTGACTTCAAGGATGCGAGTTGATTTGACGACCGGCGATTTCTTCTGGCGGTCTGCAAAGCGAGTCGCACGCTCTCTGTCAATATAAACCCGGGCGAATTTCTCCCCGTCGTGATAATAGACCGTTACTTGCCAGTGGCGGTGTTTTCGCCGCCGGTCACGTCGGAATCGAGCTGTGCCCTTCTTCGCTTTTGTTGTGGTTTTCTTCTTCACAGTATGTCCTAGTGTCGCGGGAGTATCGCAACTTCGGCGGCGCGGCGCAAGTCTCAAGTTGATTATCACCCAGGCCGCCACGCTTGCTTCGCCTGAATTCCCGTAATGGAACATCAGCCCAAGTTTCTTGAGACGTTTGCGTGCCACTGACGTCTAAGATGGAAAGAGAAAAAGAGTTGGAACTTTTCAGGGCATTTGAGCGTATTTCAAGTTGAAGGGGAAAGGGAGTTGGGCCATGGTGATGAGACTGGAGCACGAAGTAAACATTGAGGATCCGCGGCATCACTCGCTGGAGCGGGTTGAGACACTCCGGCGGTTGCTGGCAGGAGGGGCCCGTGTGGAATGCGACCCCAAACGCCCTGATTTCTATGAAGTCGAAAGCGGTTCTGACATCTACTACATTCATATCTCGCCGGTTACCGGGAACATTCTTTTGCTTGCCGCATGGCCAAAGGATGGCGTCCCAGGCGACGAAGTGCGGACCACTCAGGCCGCATAACGCACGCAGACAAACACTCACAACGGTTCACATCAACAAATCAGCGGCCTTGAAACCAAGGTCCTTGAGGATTTGCGTATTCAATTCGTAGACCTCTGGCCCGGCGGTAGTGCGGGCGTACACGCTATCGCCGGCAGCCGCGGAGATGTCTACTGTGGTCTTCTTCCCGGATTTGTCGGTGAGAATCACTTCGATGGCCGGCTTGGCCACATGCGCCAGGATGGCCCGCGGTGGTGAGTCGTAGATTTGCTTCGCGCGTGCGTTCTGTATTGGATCCAGTATCTTCCAACTCTGAATAATAGCCTTCCCTTTGTCCATGGCGGGCTGAAGGATCGTCCACTGATCGCCCTTGCCTTGCACGCACTGAATGGCACCGTTCGCATTGTGAATTTCCACGGCAGTCAAGGTGGCAGGATCGAAGTGCAAGATGGATTTATCGCGCAGGTCGAAAAATTTTTTATTGAGCGCGTCGTAGACAGTTGAACTTATTTCAAAGATCATCGGGCGCGTGGTATCGCGCGCGTAGTAGTTGTCCCCGTTCCTTTTACCAACCAGCAGATGAAGCTCCTGTCCCTTGGCCACCGCCGTCACGCTTATTGACGGGTGAGTCAACCCATATTTCGCAAGGTCCTCGGGAGATTCGCTTACAACGTCAGTGAATTTATCCGTCGATAGCGCGCTTGCCAGCGAATCGACGGCGCTGGAATCAGCCAGTACTTCCCTGGGCTTGGCGATCTCCCACGCAAGACTTTTCTTCGTGAGGGCAATTGTCCCGCTCGGATCATCAAGCGTGATTCCAGTGATTTCAGCATCGTTCAGCTCTAAAAGAGACCGGTCGCGTAACTGAGACACTGGCTTGTCCGTTTCCTCCAGCAGCGAAACAGGCAACAGGTCGACATTCTTCGACGCGTCGATCAGAGCATAAACAACGTTGCCCGAAAAATCTTTGTCGCCAAGTTGAATCGTATGTTCAACGCCGCCTTTTTGCTGAAAATCAATTGTGACAGCGGGCTGAGCCAGTCCGTATTTCGACAGGCTATCCGTGGGCGCAAATGACCGGCGGATCTTGGCGCTGCTCAGATCGTTCACGATTCCGCTGATGCTCGTCTGATCGGCACGCGTGGTGACGGGTTGTGTTATCTGCCAGCTATTGCCTTGTTTGGCGAAAACCGTCTTGCCGTTCCCGCTCGCGAGCGTCAGACCCGTGATCTGGTCAGCATTCAGCGCAAAGGCCGGCTTCCAGGAGGCTTCCTCTGGTGGCGGGGCGATGCTGTGTTTGCTGTCGTAGAAATAAACGAACGCTCCAAGGGCAATCGCAACTGCAACTACAATCAGTGTGCTCTTCTTCATGGCCGGCTAACGACGCTTCACCCAAATATAAATCCCGCCAATAATCACAATCAGAGGCAG
>DASZAE010000168.1:0-9264 GCA_035945515.1 Terriglobia bacterium | reverse complement strand
GCTCGTCTATGATTTCGCAAACTGCCCTGGCCTTCCAAGCTACGTTTCTCAACCGTGGATGTACCCAGGCGAACCAAACGTCAGCACAGACGACACCAAATTCAGTGACTATTTCGGGGGCGTGGACCAAGGCGATACGACTCTCGTCACGTTTTACGACCGCACCGCAAACAACGGCGCCGGAGCCTGCTACTGGTATGACACTCAAACCGGCATGGTCGGAGGCACAAATATGTCGCCCACACCTGTTGCCAACCAGGTGGGCCAGTTGCCACCTCCCCCGGCACCTGCGGTTACGCCGAATCCTGGCTCTGGCAGCTTGCCGGCGGGCACCTACTACGTAAAGATTACCGCGGTGACCCGGACTAATCCGGCTGACGGTGAGACCACGCCTTCTCCAGAGGAGGGCCCCATCTACCTTTCCGCACCGGGAAGCCTGACCGTCACGTTACCGTCTCAGCTTTCTAATCCAAGCGAATTGGACATGGAAGGATCGGGCTGCAATCCATACGACGATAGCTTGTCAGGATGCACGCCGTTCAACGTTTACATTGGCACTGCGCCGGGCGGGGAAACTCTCCAAAACACGCAAGGACCGGTTGGCGGCGGTTACTCACAAACTAACCCCCTCCTTGCAAATTCAGCAGTGCCGCCTTCACAGAGCACCGCAGGGTATAACGTTCACGGGGCCCGGCTCAGTCGAGACGGTTCCTACCTTCGCGTTGACAATCAAGAGTCTCAAACCGTGTTCTTCTGGCAGCCAGGAACCAACCAAGTCACCACTTGCCTTTTTATTGCAAATTCCTGTGGCGGCCACATGGCCCTCGGATATTCTCACTTGATCAACGATCCGAATGACAACGACATGGCCGAGGTGGTCATCCGGCCGCTGTCCAACCTCAGCAGCTTCACCGAACTCGTCAATCCACTCCCCACGCCACCGCAATTTACTGGAAGCCACTGGACTTGGAACGACGATAATCCTTCCGACACAATGCCGGTCTGCGGATCATTTTATGCCGGGGCAAGCGCCGGACAGGGAGACGGCACGCTGAGCCTCCTCACTAATCCCTTGTTGCAAATCACCGCGGTCTACGACCGGGAGATCGCCTGCGTGGCGACAACAGGGCCTAGCAAGGTCTGGCGCTTTGCGCATACACGCGCTTCGACTGCCTGGAACGCAGGCGCGGTCGAAACCTCAAACTTTTGGGCCACCCCAAGAGGTAATGTTTCCCAGGACGGGAAATTTTATATGTTCACCTCTGACTGGGAATGGTCTCTCGGCGATGAACAGGGAACCTCCGGCTGTCCTTTCTCAGGCGAATGCCGGACCGACGTGTTCATCGTTGAACTTCACTAATCAGCACTGACGTTTCACTGCCGGCAGGCAGGTAGAACGCATCGACTGCCGGCGGTCCGAATAATTCGTGAGCGCGGCGCGCTCCTCAATTATTTCTGGGGACGCGCCGCGCTCAAATTTGCTGAGAAAAACTTGCAACGCGGTGATAGCGCGCGGGAGCGCCCGTCATAAGTTGGCTTTCAAACAAGCAGAACTCGGAAACCTCGAACTGCCCCGCAATCCGGCCATTTGACTCGCGCACTGCGGATTTGACCCAGGGCTGCGGGCGGCCGTCTCCAAAGCGAGCCAGCGTCAGATGGGGTGAAAAAAAGCGTTTTTCGGAGGGAAAGCCGATCCCGGACAGGGCAGCTTCAATCTTTGCGGCAAAGTCAGGCAGAGCACGTGGCCCGATCACTCCGGCCCACAAAACGCGCGGATGTTCACAATTTGGAAAGCAGCCCAATCCTTTCACTTCGAGGGTCAGGTGTGGAAAATTGCCGAGCGGGGTCAACGCCGTAATGACCTGTTCTACCTTCTCTGCGTTGATCTCGCCAAGAAATTTGAGCGTGAGATGAATCCCCTCGGGCCGCACCCACTTCACGCTGTTCGCGCCCTTCGAAGAAGAGCCCGAAGCCGAGCGAAGCGATTCCTGCCACTGCGCCAACGCGCTTAGAACGACCTCGGGCAAAGGGATGGCGATGAAGGCTCTCATTTGCAAAAGTCTGCGCGCAGCCCGAACCTGGGTTAGTCTCGTATCCTGCGGCGAATCATTTCGAGCGCCATCTGCGAAGCCCAATATCGAATTCGCTCGCGGTTCCCCGGAAAACGAAACTCCCTCACGGTGGCGCCGCGCGCGTCCACAAGGCTAATAAACACCAGTCCGACTGGCTTTTCCGGACTTCCGCCCCCCGGCCCCGCGATGCCCGTGATGCCGATTCCGATCGCGGAATCAGCGCGGCGGCGAATGCCTTCCCCAAGCGCCTTGGCAACTTGCTTGGAGACAGCCCCGTGTTCTTCGAGAATCGCCGCGGGGACGCCAGCCAAACTGATTTTGAGCGAGTCGCTATAGCAAACCGCGCCGCCAAGAAAGTAATTTGAGCTTCCTGCTGTAGAGGTGAGCCGCTGGCTCAGCAGCCCTCCGGTGCAACTTTCCGCTACCGCAACCGTCGCGCGTTTCATCGCCAGGTACATGCCCACCACTTCTTCGAGCGTCTCGCCGCGCGTCGAAAAAACCTGATCGCCCAGCGCAAGCTCGATCTTGTCGCCAAGCTCGCTCAGCAGCGCGTCGGCCTCCTGACCGCCCGGCGCCCGGGCGCGCAAATGCACTTCGATGGCTCCTGGCTTGGCTAAAATCGTGGTGACCGGGTTCGTATAAGGCTTGTAGAGAGACGCAATGCGGCGGTCTACCTCGGACTCGGGCAAGCCGATGATTTTATAGACGCGCGTGCGGATACGCTCGCTGCCCGCGAAACGCTCAAGGCGCGCTATGCAGGCCGCTTCGAACATGGCCTCAAGCTCCCAGGGAGGGCCTGGCAGCAGGATCATCACCACTCCATCGTGCTCAAGCCAGATCCCAGGCGCGCTGCCATTTGCATTTTCGATCCACTCAGCCCCTTCCGGGATCATGGCCTGACGCAAGTTGTTCGGCGGCATGTTCCGGCCTAGACGCTGGAACCGCTTTTCGATCCGGGCGCGAACTTCGCCGTTCTCCTGAAGCGCGCGTCCGGTTACGTCTGACAATACATTGCGCGTAATGTCATCCTCTGTCGGACCAAGACCGCCCGTAACGATCACCAGTCCAGATCGCTTAAGCGCGCCCTCTAAGACGCGCGCCAGCATGTCGTGGTCGTCTCCAACCACAGTTTTGAGACGCACTTCAATGCCTAAAGAATTGAGCTTGCCGGTGAGATACAGCGAGTTTGTTTCGTGGCCGTGAGCGGTAAGCATCTCGGAGCCCACAGCGATGATTTCAGCGTCCATGAGGGTTCGTGAACCCACGCGGCAGAACTGCGCAGCGATGGGCGGTAAGGGTGGTTCGAAAGGCTAACTTAAAAGGAACTTACCAAGCTCACTCGACCGGCAGGCGCAACCCTTCAATTCCGGCGTCAAGCCTGTAAAGCGCGGTGCTCGAGGCCAAGACCATAGAGCGATGACCAGAAAAAGCGAGTCCAACAAGCCCCTGCCCGGAAACCGCAAGGCTACCCTCGCCCCCGGGCGTGATGCGAATTACACCGCGCCTGCCAGCGAGTGATGCTGCAACATACAGATTGCGATGGGCGTCAAACGCCAAGCCTTGAGGCCGGCCAAGCCCCCGGTAAAATGGTGACACCTCTCCATGCGGAGAGATGCGATATATCTGATCGAAGCTCGACGTTGTGGGTCCGGTCACGTAAAGACATCCATCCGGACCAAAAGCTAGATGATAGGCCGCGACGCTCGGCTCGATCGTGGCAAACACAAAAATCTGGCGAGCGTGATTGATCTTGAAAATCGTGCCGCTCCGGTCTCCGACGTACAAGTCTCCGGCGCGGTCGAACGCGATCCCAGTGGCAATGCCCATGCCTTCCGCGTAAGTCGAGCGGCGTCCCGCGGGCGTCACTTGATAAATGGTCCCGTCCGCGCGGCTCGATACGCACAGCAAGCCCTCGCGATCAAATGCCAAGCCGGTCGGGTTCACGATGTCCATCAGAAATGGGCTGACGTCGCCCGCCGGGCTGATTTTGTAAATCGAAACAGGGGTCTTCTGTCCTCGGCTGCCGCTCAGAGTGGTGAAGACATTGCCCTCTGCGTCCACGGCCGGGTTTGCAACCGGATGGACATTCTCCGCAATCATCGCGCCCACTGCAATTGCGGCCGGGGCGCTGGTGGCGGCGCTCGTCTCAACCGTCAGGTCGCCGCTCACGGCCCCGTCCGGGACCCTCGCCACAATGCGGCTTGGCGAGCTCATCAGCAAGCTTGCCTCGCGCCCGCCAAAGCGCACCAGTGGCGGCGCGTTCCCGTTTTCGGTGAACCCGCTCCCGCGAATGGTAATCTCACCGCCCGAGATCGCCGCCTTCGGGGCAACCTCCGTAATCGCCGGTCGTTTAGGAGCTGGGCCAGGCTTCTGCATAACCTCTTGCGCCTTGCTTGTCTTCTTCCACAAACTCATCGAATGGCAAATCCCACCAGGAACAACGCGGCTGCGCCGTAAGCGCCTGCCGCCATATCATCGGTCATAATGCCCCATCCTCCGGGCAAATGCTCGGCGCGCCGCGCCGGAAAGGGCTTGAGGACGTCAAAAACGCGAAAAAAAATAAAACCTGCCAATAGGATCAGCCAGCCTGCTGTGGCTTGAAACAGGAAAACCGCCATTTGCCCGGCAACTTCGTCAATCACCACGCAGCCAGGGTCAGTCGCGCCGTAGAATCGCTCGGCGCTAGCCGCCGCCCAAACGCCCAAAGCAAAAATCACTGCAATCGACGCGCCCATCGTCAGAGAAAATTCCCACGGCGCAAGGGGCAGGCGGCGAATGAGCATCGTCAGGATCACGCCCACAACCGATCCCGCCGTTCCGGGCGCAACGGGAAAATGACCAACCGGCCCCACCGTCGCCAGCCGCACCGCAGCACCCGCTCGCGGCTTACTCAACCTCTGCCTCTGCGCCGCCGCTGTGATCTGATGAGGCACTCTCCACAGTCTCATCCAGAGCATTCGCAAGAGGAGAGGGAATGCGATACCGCCCCGCAAGCCAGTGGCTAAGATCGATCATCTTGCAACGCTCGCTGCAAAATGGCCGGAAAGGGTTATTGCGCGTTCCCACTTCGCGTTTACAAATGGGGCACATAGGGCGATGAGCGGCCATAGGCGATGGAAGCCGTGGGCTGAATCTGAACCAGCCCCGTGATTGCGTCCTCTTCCCTTCCCCCTGGTTGAAGATCGGCAAAGTATTCCGCCTCCAGTCGCGCCACAAGATCATAATCAGACGATTCAGCAATTGTCGCCCAGCGGTACTCTCCCGCGCGCGGCTCGCCTCCAGAAAAATCATTGATGTAGACCTGGCCGTCGACTTCAGGCGCCTGGGATTCAAGGCGGCCCCGGAACAGCAAATCCGTCTCCGCCGCGCGGCCCTCCACCAGCACCGGCAGCCGCTTTCCCACCAGCGCCTTCAACTTGCGGCGCGAGATGCGGCGTTGCAGCGCAAGGAGCTTCCGCCGGCGGCTCGCCGCCACCCGGGCGCTTACCGGATCAGAAAGCCGGAATGATGCGCTGGATTCTTCGTTTGAATACTGGAACACGCCCAGGCGGTCAAACTCAGCGGCGGCCGTAAAATCCATCAGCGCTTTGAAGTCGTCTTCGGTCTCGCCGGGAAAACCTACGATAAACGAAGTGCGCAGCGTCACGCCGGGAATCGCAGCGCGAATTTTCCCAATCAGCTTGAGAAACTGCGCGCCGTTCGAGCCTCTGCGCATCGCTTTCAGCACTGAACCGCTGGCGTGCTGGAGGGGTATATCGAAATACTTCGCCACTCGCGGGGAGTCGGCCACGGCGGCGATTAAAGCATCCGTCACGCGATTCGGATAGCAATAGAGAAACCTCAGCCACACCAATTCGGGCGTCTTCGCGAGCTCTCTGAGGAGCGTGGACAAGCCGTCGCGCAAGCCAAGATCCTCTCCATAGCTGGTGTTATCCTGCCCCACCAGTGTTAATTCGCGCGCGCCCTGAGCGGCAAGGTTTTTCGCCTCGCGCATCACGGACTCAAACCGCCGCGAGCGAAACTGGCCGCGCATCTGCGGAATCACGCAGAACGAGCACGTATGATCGCACCCTTCGGCAATCTTGATGTAGGCGGTGTGGGGGACGGTCGAAAGCACGCGAGGCGTGAATTCGTGATAAAGATAAGGCTCGGGGCGCGCGGTGAATTCCCGTTCGTGGCCGCCTGAGCCGCTTCCTTGGCACGCGGCGACAATGCGCTCGACCTCGTTCGTGCCAATAACGCAATCTACTTCCGGCATTTCGTCAAGAATCTGCCGCCGGTAGCGTTCCACCAGGCAGCCGGCCACCACCAACCGCTTCGCTGCGCCGGTCTTTTTGAGCTCCGCCATTTCGAGGATGGTGTCAATCGATTCCTGCTTGGCGGGCCCGATAAAACTGCATGTGTTGACGATGATCACGTCCGCGCTCGCGGCGTCGGACACCAGATCGTACCCTTCGCGCGCGAGCAGGCCGAGCATGACTTCACTATCCACTTGATTTTTAGGACAGCCTAAACTGACCAGTCCTACTTTAGGCATAAAATTCGCGGGCCTTTCAACGCTGCGGATGGAACTCCAATGAAAATTTTAGCATAAGTTGCAGGAAGGCGCAGAAGCCCTAAAACCGAAAGACTGTTTCTCCAAAGCAACGTAGAGCGCCTGCTCTAGCAGGTCGCTGAAAAACGTGTGCGACATGTCATGCTGAGCCCTTCGCGGCTGTCATTCTGAGCCCTTCGGCTTCGCTCAGGGTAAACTCCGCGAAGCATCCCGGTATTTTTAAAATCAAACAAATACAGAGATTCTTCGTCGCCTTCGGCTCCTCAGAATGACAGACGATCTAGTTTTTTCAACTGACTGCTAGGCCCTCGGTAGGCAACTCCTGCGCATAAAGACTGGCGCGAGATCTTATTAAGGATCACAAATTATAGTGACAACAAGTATTGTAGCGGCGGCCTCTGGCCGCCGGCTTTTCGGCGCTCAGAGAGCGCCGCTACAGAAAAAATTGTCACTATAATTTGTAATCCTCAATAATGACTCAATCTCCTCACTCCGCCGTCGGCAAATGAACCGACATGGACTGAATTCCAATCCGCCCGGGGCCGGTGAAGCGGTTCCAGGAGATTTGCCCGGCGCTCGCAAATAAGCCCGTCGAGAGGCGTTGAAACATGGATTGCATCCCCACGGATTTATCCTTATAAATCCAGGCGCCTGGCTCCACGTCAATCTGTTCCCCCGGCTGTAGCGTCAGATCAAAAACGTTGCCATAGCCGTGCAGCCAGACAATGCCCTCGCCCCGGTCGCTGGCAAAATTATCGATAAAAAAGCCAGTCCCGCCATAGAGAATGTTAGCCACGCCTTTGATCCGCGAGTAGCCGTACTCCAGGCTTTCGGTGGCCGCGAGAAACTGATGCTCGCGCACGTCAATCGATTGCCCTTGCTTCAGATGAATAGCAAAAACGTGCCCTGCGTCGTCCCGGCTGAACGAGACGCGCCCCGGTCCCACAGCCTCGGTAAGAAAGACCGGAATGCCCGCCATCATCCGCTTGAAAGCGCCCTTCACCGCCTTTACGCCGATTTGCACCTGCAGGTCTTTCCAAAGCAGCACATGATGCTCAAAATAAACCGGCATGGCGCTCAGCTCGATGATCAGCGCCGGAACTAATTCACCCTGGATGTGATAAGTAACGCCCCCGAAGGTTTCGTCCCGCGCGGCAGTGGGTAAGAGTGTAGGCACGGACATGGTTGGCTGTTCTCCCGGTTAAATTTTGTTGCTCTTCGTTTCGGATAGTAGCACGCGCGCCGCGCGCCGTCACGCTGCAATGCCGTCGCGCGGGTCCGATAAGAAAAAGTGTCCCATTTATCCCATTTGTCTCAAAAGTCTCAGAGCGGCGTGCTAGGCTTTTTGTAGCGCAGACCTCCGTATTTGAGGTCTGCGGTTTTTTTGTGCATTCAAAGACCGCAGACCGCAAAGGCGGCGGTCTGCGCTACGCGGCTTGTGACTGTAGCGGCGGCGTCCTCGCCGCCGGCTTTTACTAGTTAAAGACCGGCGGCCAGAGGCCGCCGCTACAGCCGAAATCGAAATTGCTCGTTAGTGCACATGAATTTTTGCGGTAAGCCATTGAACCAAAGCCAGTTAAAGGCGAAAAGAGAGCAAAAACACAAAAAAGGATTGTTTTACTTTTTTGCAAGTTATAGAAACTAAAGAAAGATTAGTAACACGAACCGGACGGGGAAATGGGCAAAATCGCTGCAACTGATTGAATACAAATAAATTATAATTATTTTTAGGACGAACCGGAGCATTTGCAACAAAACAAAGGAGATGCCAAGCCGGTCCGGTTCGTTTCCGGTTCGTACTGGCATTTTGAGGTCGAAAACGCCACTTTTTCCGGTTCGTAGCAGGGGTTGCAGGCGTCGCCGCTTATCCTCATTGCTAGTGTAGTGCGTCCAATGCTTCTTTATATATGCGATGGCTTTGGAGTGCGGCAGCTTGCTGCCGCTTGGCGCCTGCGAGCTTGCTCGCGGCGCTGAATCAGAAACTTCCGGCCAGCAAGCTGGTCTTAGAGAAAGCGGCGGCAAGCCGCCGCACTCCAGATGGCCGCCACAATAAGTAAACAGATTTCCGACGCACTCCACTAGGAGTCTGTGGGACAACTCGGAGGTCGAACCTACAATCAATAACTTACGGATGAAGCAGCCCTTGTAACTTATTGATTCTTCGTCGGCAACGTTAGTTGTCCCCCACACTCCACTAGGGGGGCGGACCTTCAGGTCCGGCAATCACTTTGGCTTTCAAAGGAGACCTTCAGACTGCTGTAGCGGCGGCCTCTGGCCGCCGGTTTTTACTATTAAAATCCGGCGGCGAGGACGCCGCCGCTACAGCACAAAAACCGATGTTTTCACACAGACCCTTCAGGCCCTGAAGTTTCAGCGGCTTTACAGGCTGCGGAAAAACGCTGATTTTTTTGTTTTTTGCTGTTTTCCGCTGCGAATTGTTGGCCATCATGGATTTTTCCGCAGAGGTTTTCGCGGTCTGGGGTGTTCCGGGGAGGCTGTTTTCGGCTCCCGGAGACACCTCGGCCTAGCGGACCTCCACCAGCATGGGAATCAACTTTCCTAGCCGCCTCAGGTTGTACGCCGTCACCACCAGCCGATAGAACCAGTCCACTCGCTTCAATCCTCGCAGCTTCATCT
>DASZAE010000167.1:0-17370 GCA_035945515.1 Terriglobia bacterium | reverse complement strand
GGGAGCCGAAAACAGCCTCCCCGGAACACCCCAGACCGCGAAAACCTCTGCGGAAAAATCCATGATGGCCAACAATTCGCAGCGGAAAACAGCGAAAAACAAAAAAATCAGCGTTTTTCCGCAGCCTGTGAAGCCGCTGAGGCATCAGGGGCTAAAGCCATGGGACGGAGGGACTGTCATACGGCACGGCTGAAGCCGCGCCCTGTTACACTGCGATCTCCCATCAGTTTATGACTACTAACCTTCGGCCTCATTAATAATTAAGACCGGCGGCCAGAGGCCGCCGCTACAACTGCAGTTTCACACAGACTGGAGCCTTGCGCTACAAGTAACGGGTTTTCCAATCCATGGGCTACTTTGCGGCATTACTCAACAAACTATTTGGCGGCGTGGTTGCGGCGGCGATGCTCAAGATCGGGCTGACGCCCAACGCGGGCCATCCGATTCCCACCTACGTTGCGGGCGAAGTACTGGTGATTCTCATTTTGATTGTGGGCGCGCTCGTCCTGCGGTCGCGGCTTTCGGTGGAGCGCCCCGGCAAGTTTCAGATGGCGATGGAAGTGGTGGCGGAGTTTTCCCGCACCATGTCGGAAGACCTGCTCGGCCCGCAAGGGCGGCAGTACGTGGCGCTCGTTGGCACGCTGGGGCTTTTTATTATCCTGTGCAACCTGATGGGCTTGATTCCGACGGTCGAAAGCCCCACGGCGCACGGCCCGGTGCCGCTCGGATGCGCCGTGTTGGTGTTTCTCCATTACAACTATCAGGGCATACGCCATCATGGAGTGCTAGGTTACCTGAAGCATTTGTGCGGGCCGATGATGGCCCTCGCCATCCTCATGTTTCCGGTGGAAGTGTTCAGCAATGTGCTGCGGCTGCTTTCTTTGAGCGTCCGTCTTTGGGCCAACATGCTGGTGGGCGGAATGCTGGAGAGCATCTTCACCAAGCTGATTCCCATCGCGCTGCCTGCCGTCTTCATGGCGCTGCACGCTTTTGAGTCGCTATTGCAGGCTTATATTTTTATGATTTTGCCCCTGCTTTATATTAGTCTGGCAGTAGCCGAGGAGCACTAGGCGCTTGGGACGCTCCTTTTTGGAGTGGTAGCCACGGCACGGTGTTTGTGCCGTGGGATCTTGTGTTGGCGAAGGAAAAGCCCACGGCACGCAAATCGTGCCGTGGCTACCCGCTCATCCGCATCGCGGTGAGACACCCACTGCTTTGAAGTCGAACGACCGTCTTTAATTTCAACACTAGCTTCTCATCCTTGCGGCATGGGAGGCCAAAGGAGAATAACAGTGCGACAGAAGATTGTGTTGTTTTTCACGGGACTTGCGGCCCTTTTAGTTGCCGCGCCCGCCTTTGCCCAGAGCACGGGATCAGCGACATCTTCAGGAAGCGGCGCGGGCATGGCGGCCATCGCGGCAGGAGTAGGCATGGCTATCGCTGCGGGCCTTTGCGGTCTCGGTCAAGGCAAGGCGGTAGGCAGCGCCTGTGAAGGCGTCGCCCGCAACCCGGGAGCGCGCCCGGCTATCTTCCTCTTCATGATCTTGGGTTTAATCTTCATCGAATCGCTGGCGCTTTACACGTTTGCGATCATCTTCATCAAAGTCCCTTAAAGACAGGCTGAAGACGGCAGGGAGGGCCGCGCCTTCCCTTGCCGTTTTTCGCTTTGAGTTGTAGCGGCGGCCTCTGGCCGCCGGTCTTTAATATCAAACCGGCGGCCAGAGGACGCCGCTACAGCCGCGAACCCTGACGTAAGTTCGCCCTAGACTGGTGAGTTGTAGCCCCGCATCCGCCCCGCGTCGCGGGCCGCCGTCTCCTCTGGATTTGTAGTGGCGGCCCACTAGCTGGCTTTGGAAGCCGGTTTCTAAATATTATTGACTGGCGGCCGGAGGCCGCCGTTACAATGTGCTTCCGGCCGCATGAAAACTAATTATTATCTATTCCTGCTCGCGCTGTTCCGGGTTTCGCGCAGCCTGGCGGCGGGCATGATCGCGATTGCGTTTCCCTACCTTGTCCTCACCCACCTGCATCAATCCCCTTTAATTTTAGGATTGCTCTACACCTCTGCGGCGGTGGCCACGGCGGCTCTTGGCTTGTTATTCGGATTTCTCACCGACGCGTGGGGACAAAAGAAAAGTCTGGTGGCGGTGGGCCTGATGTTGCCTGCAAGCTCGGCGCTCGTCAGCCTGGCAGGTCATCACCTGTGGGTGCTGTTCCTGGCGTGCATGGTGGGCGGCTACTCGGCCACCGGATCGCTGATGGGTGGCGGCGTTGGGGGCGCGGCGCAGGCCCCGCAGATTGTCTCGCTCGCTCAACTCACCACTCTTGATAACCGCACCTCGGTGTTTTCGATCTTCACCTTCATCAGCGGTATTTTCGCGGCGCTCGGCGCGTTCATGGCCCGCCTCTTCACTGTGGAGCATATTTTCATTGCGGCCACTGCCATTTCGCTTGCGGGCATTGCCACGCTTGCGCCGGTTAAGCTTAGGGAATATCGGGGGAGCCTGCGAAAGCTCAGCAGCAAGTCGGTCATTGGCAAGTTCAGCTTGACGGGCGCGCTGAATGGATTCGCGTCGGGCCTGGTAATCCCATTTCTCATTCCATTTTTTGTGATCGTCTACCATGTGCCTAAATCACAAATGTCGGTGTATGGTTTTATTGCGGGTTCACTCGGCGCGCTGGCGTTGCTCACCGCCCCGCGCCTTGAGCGTTGGTGGGGCTTTGTAAACACAGTGGCTTTCACCCGCGGGGCGGGAACGGCGCTGGTGCTGCTGATGCCGCTGACCCATATTTTTCTTTTGGCCTTGCTGATTTATTTTGTGACGCCCGCGCTGCGGGTGATGGCGGTGCCGGTGCAGCAGTCCGCGATTACGGAGTTTGTGAGCTTTGACGAAGTGGGGCGCGCTTTGGGATTGAACCAGGTCGCGCGCCTGACATCCTCTTCCGGCGCGATTGCGTTTACGGGTTATATGTTCGACATTTCGGAGATTGCGCTGCCGTTTTACGCTTATGCGGCGGTGATGGCGTGTAATATTTACTTGTATTTCCGGTTCTTTAAGCCGCTCGAAGACAGGCTGGATTAGGTGTTTCTAATGAAAACCGTCTCTTTTATCTCATTCGTCTCATAGAATGTTTCACGTGAAACATTCTCATTTGTCTCATTTATCTCAACATCGAAAAACGCCTCACACGCCCCAGTGTCCTGAATCTGAAATTCGCTGGATAATTCTCAGGGGGTCGGAGCTTTAGCTCCGACATGAACGCCTGTATTTTCATTGCGGCTTCACAGGTTGCTGAAAAATCCGTTTGCACTGTCATTCTGAGCCCTTCGCTTGTCATTCTGAGCGAAGCGAAGAATCCCGGCATTTCGCTCAGGGTAAACTCCGCGAAGAATCTGCTTTTTCCGCATGGATTTACAAGCAGATGCTTCGCTTCGCTCAGCATGACATTCATCGTCGATTGCGGCTGCGCACTGCGCTACGCGCTTAAGTGAACAGTGTGGAGTTTCAACCCCGCCGAAAAGGGCGCCTCCAATGAGATGAACCCTCAGTCCGCGCTAGGTTGCCATTTGGTTTGCCGCCATTGCCAACCGCAGCGCGGGTGGCCGATAATCCTCAAATGACCTTCAAGCAAATAACCGTTTCTCTAATCGCCGCATGGTTTTGTTTTATCGCCGGGCTTGCTGGGCAGTCCTTGCCGCGACGCGTCAAAGGCGCGGTCCGCGACGCGAACGGCAACGCCGTCGCCGGGGCGCAGGTCTCTTTCCGCGGCGGCGGTTTTTCCACCGAGGCCACGACAGATAGCGCGGGGGAGTTCGTGTTTGAGAATATCAAGGCATCGAACGGAACGATCTCCGTTCAGGCCGCGGGTTTCGCGCCTCAACAGCGTTCGTGGAAAAGCGCCAGCCGGGAACAACTGGAAATCGTTCTTTCGGTCCCTTCGCTTTCACAGCAAGTCACGGTCACGGCAAATCGCGTAGCCACGCCGGTGAGCCAGACGGCGGGAAGCGTAGCCGTGCTGTCCTCCACCCAAATCGCGTCGACGCCGGCCTTATCGCTTGACGGGATTCTGCGCCAGATTCCAGGCTTCAGCCTCTTTCGCCGGACTGATAGCCGCGTGGCCAATCCTACGACGCAGGGCGTTTCGCTGCGCGGCGTGGGCGCGAGCGGCGCCAGCCGGGCGCTGGTGCTCGAAAACGGCATCCCGCTGAACGATCCTTTCGGCGGATGGGTTTATTGGGACCGCGTGCCGCGCGTGGCCGTTGACCGCGTCGAAGTCGCCGAGGGCGGCGCGTCTGATCTCTACGGCAGCGACGCGATGGGCGGAGTGATCAACGTAATAACGCGCCAGGCGGCGCGCTCGCAGGCCTCGCTCGACGCCTCTTATGGAAACGAGGATACCCCGGACGCTTCGCTCTGGGCCGGAACGGAATGGCGCAGATGGACGGGCGAACTGAGCGCGGCGGCGTTCGGCACTGACGGCTACGGGCTTGTGCCGGCAAGCATCCGGGGTCCGGTGGATACTCCGGCGGGGTCAAACTACACGGACCTAACGCTTGCACTCAGCCGGCAAATCTCGAACAACCTGCGCGCATTCGTCAGCGGCGCCGTCTTCGGCGAAGCCCGCAAAAACGGCACGCCCATCCAGACCAATCGGACTCATTTGCGGCAGCTTTCGGCAGGACTCGACTGGCAATCGCCGGTGGCGGGCGCGTTCACGTTGCGCGGTTATGGAGAAGCGCAGTTGCTTGACCAGAATTTCTCCTCCATTGCGGCTTCGCGCGCAAGCGAATCCCTGACGGACTTGCAAAGGGTGCCCGCGCAGGAAGCGGGTTTCTCCGCGCAGTGGCAACGCGAGCTCGGGACGCGCCAGACCTGGGTGGCCGGCTTCGAGGCCAGCGCCGTGCGCGGCGCAAGCGATGAACTGAAATATTCGAAGGGCGCGGTCAACTCCGCTGTGGGCGCGGGCGGAAGGCAGGACATAGAGGGCCTCTACGCGGAGGACATCCTCCGGCTGACGCCACGATGGATTTTGACAGGCACCGCCCGCTACGACCATTGGCGTAATTTCGACGCGCTTTCCACGACGCTGCCACTAATCCCGCCCCCGCCCGGGCCCTCCGCGGTGATCAACTTCCCGCCGCTTTCGGAATCCGCTTTTAGCCCGCGACTTGCGCTGCTTCGCCAGGTCACTTCGTCGGTTTCGCTCTACGCTTCCGCCTTCCGGGCGTTTCGCGCGCCAACGCTCAATGAACTTTACCGTCCGTTTCGCGTCGGCAATGTGCTTACTCTTTCCAATAACACGCTTGGGGCTGAGCGGCTCGATGGCGCCGAAGTGGGCGCGGGCTACGCTCCGGCGGGCGGGAAGGTGCGCATTCACGCGGCGCTTTTCTGGAACCAGATCAATCAGCCCATTGCCAACGTGACGTTGAGCGCCACGCCGTCGCTCATCACCGACCAGCGGCAGAACCTTGGCAGCACGCTCTCGCGGGGACTTGAAGTTGAAGCCCGCGAGCGGATTTGGGCAAACCTTCTGCTCACCGAAGGCTACCAATATGCGAAGGCAACGGTCTTAAGCTTCCCCGGAGACGCGGCGCTGCAGGGCCTCGACGTCCCTCAGGTTCCCCGCCAAGCCTTCACTTTTGGGGCGAATTACTCGAAGGCCTGGCTCGGCACGCTTTCCCTTGAAGGGCGCTATACGGGCGTGCAGTATGACGATGTTCTCAACCAATTCTCCCTGGGCACGGCTTTTGAGATGGATGCTATGGCGTCGCACACTTTCCGGCGTCATTTTGAAGTCTACGGCGCGCTGGAAAACCTTACCGGCCAGCGATACGAAGTGGCCCGTGTGCCGTACACTGAGTTAGGTCCACCGATTTTGGGAAGGGTTGGGATCAGGTTTAACTGGGGAGAGCAATAGGGTAGGTATGTGGACACGCTCACAGCGGCGTCTGATTCTGTAGCGGCGGCCTCTGGCCGCCGGTCTTTACTCTTAAAATCCGGCGGCCCCTTACTGGCTTTGCCCGCCGCTACAGTCAATAACCATCGCTGACTTATGGCGCTCTGTATAGTGTGCGGGTGTAGAGCGAGGGGAAATCATTTCGATTCGTCGACAACTTCGATGGCGTTGACGCTGGCATAATTCACTACCGGAACAAACTCGAGCACAAGCTTCCCCTGCGCGTTGGGCTTGAGTCCGTTGAAGGTCTCTTCCAAAGCCCGGTTTTCCGCGCCCGCCTGCTTAAAAACGTCAAAATTCCTGAGAAGCGCAACGCCGTTGCAGTATACGTCGAATATGCGGCTGCCCGCGCCGCCCCCGCCGGCGTTGTTTGGACCGAAAAAAGTTTCGGCAAATTTCAGCGTGAGCTTATATTTGCCCTCTGCCACGGGAATTGCATAGCTGAAACTTCCATAGCGTTCGCCGCTGAAAAGGCCGGGGTCCGGCGTGTTAGAAACCGGGATTTTCCGCACTGCAAGGCGGCCTCCTTTGAAGTAGCGGTCCGGGCTCCAGAAATTACCGGCGTGATCGGTAAAGCAATCTTCCTGTGTTGCAATCCGAATCGGATTGATTTTGCCTCGTTCGGAGGGCACTGCCTCAATAGCATCGACGAAGGGGTCGGAAATGTTACGCCCGAACTTAAGGCGCAAATATCCGTCAGGTCCGGGAGTGATGTCTTTGAAGACTCGCACGTCAGCAATGCCGTTTCCCCCTGCGTCGCTGAGCACGTCAAAATTGCTCAAAAGCGGCTTCCCATTCGCCGTGACCGTGAAAACCCGGCTTCCTTCGCCCCCGCCGGAAAGCGTGTCCGGGCCGTAGATGGCCTCGGCAAAGTAAAGGCGCAACTCATAAGTTCCTGGATGGAGCGGAATATTGTAAGAAAAATCGCCTAACCGGAACGTCCTGAATAGAGTCGGGTCGAGGGTTCGGGCGAAGAACGGCTGGGGTTGCGAAGACGTCCCGCCGCCCTCATAATCGCGGTCGCCTTGCCACACGTGCCCCGCGCGATCGACATATTGCGCTTTGGTGTAGCCGGCCAGGATGCGGACAGCCTGTTGAGCGGAATTCACTGCGGGCGAGGCCGCTGCGCTGGCGCGTAGAAGCGATCCCGAACGGGCTTCAGCAGGAAGATATCCGGACTTGCGAGTGGCAAGCACCCCAATAGCGATCAGGAGGCCCACAATGATAAACAGGTAGAATTTAATCAGCGCGGGATGTTTTAACCGCGACAGCCACCTGGGCGATCCCGACCCTGCGGCTGTCTTTGTCAAGGGATTTACCGGAATAATTGAGACGTGGCCCTTCGGCCCGGCAGGGGGAGGTAGAGCTACCGGCTTAGATTGGACCTTCTGAAGGCGGCCTGAAGCCGGCTCCTCAGGCGATCGAGATTCCTTAATCTCCCCTCGCCGGGTGAATTGGGGGATGTAACTGCCGGAGGGAAGCGAAATCACCAAGGCATCGCTTTTCCCTTCGTCTCGATAATACTTCTTGAGTTTTTCGCGTAGCCTGTAGACCTCAACCCGGACGATAGCATTTTTAGAGGGATCAAAATCGGATGGCCGGCCTAGCGCGTCAACCCCAATGTTGTACTCTTTGAGATCTGAAGCCGATCCTTCCAGGTATTTTTGGCAGAGGTATTGGAACAATCTTGCCAAGTTCGGGCATTTGGCGAAAGTCCGGGAAGAAAAAACCGCGGCAATCGCGGCTTTCTTCAACTCAATGGATTCTATTACATCTGGCAAATCACGCGCCTCTAAAGAAATGGGAATGTAGTATAGCACTCCACCGGCGAAAAGTTACATCCTTGTAAAAATGGTATACGTTACATTGTAACGTCAACTGAAAATAAAGAACTTAATAAGATGTAACCATCCGATAACGGGAACAGGCTTGACACTTCCTTTTGACCGGGGTCTAATGCCAACCAATTAGTTTATAAGGTTTGTAAGCACTAGTGTTGGTGTCTCAGAAGCAAGTGACTTATTTCAGCGACGTGGATGTCATGCTGAGCGAAGCGAAGCATCTCGGTATTTCTAAAGAAATCAAATACTGAGACCCTTCGCTGCGCTCAGGGTGACGAGTATAACGGGCCGAGATTTAAAGCACGAACCTTTGAGACACCACACTTGAGTGTTGGTGGCGAAAAGATTTGCATCCAGTTTAAGATTTTGAGCCAGCCAAAGGCTGAGCGACATAGCACTCCGCGAATCAGACATGACACGCGAATGAGGATTACAAATTATAGTGACAACAAAATATTGTAGCGGCGGCCTCTGGCCGCCGGTTTTTCGGCGCGCAGAGAGCGCCGCTACAGAAAAAATTGTCACTATAATTTGTAATCGTCAATAATGGCATCGATTCTGGTATCACGGACAATGGGAGGAAACATGAAGGCAAGTACATGGGTGAAGTTGCTAATGGGCGTTGCGCTGGTGGCAGCGATTGCGGCTCCTTCTCCGGCGCAGTCATTGTTTGCCACGCTGACCGGGGTTGTCAGCGATCCTTCGGGCGCGGTGGTAGCGGGCGCGACAGTCAAGCTCATTAACGAGGCGTCGAGTTCGACGCGCGTGACTGTAACCGATTCAGCCGGTTATTACACTTTTGCCGCCGTATCCGTCGGGAACTTTACCTACAAGCTCACGGTCGAAAAACAGGGCTTCCAGATGTACGAAGCCACGGGACTTTCTATCCTGGGCGGCCAGAAACGCAACGTCAATGTGACGATGCAACTAGGGAGCACGACGCAAACGGTTCAAGTATCCGGCGTGGCGTCCTCCATTGTTCCCGTGGATTCAGGTGAAAAATCGGAAACGCTGACCACCAAAGAATTACAAAACTATATTCAAATTGGCAGCGACGCGGCGGAATACCTGAAGGTGATGCCCGGCTTCGCCATTCAGAATGGCACCTCGAACAAACAGAACTACGATGGCGAAGTGATCGGTATCAATGCCAACGGGGATGCGGGGAGCCAAAGCCCCCTGAACAACGCCTATTCATACAACGGACTCCCTGGCAACTCCCTTGACATCATGTCGGACGGCGCCCACGTTTCGGATCCTGGTTGCGATTGCGATACGCCCGTGAATCCGAACACAAATTTTATCTCAGAGATGAAGGTTGACACTTCAAATTTCAGCGCCGAGACACAAAAGGGACCGATTGTTGTGACTTCGGTGACGCAAGCGGGAGGCAGCCAATTCCACGGCACTGGCTTTTTCTCAGCGCGCAACTTCGCTTTGAACGCCAACGATGCGCTGAATAACGCGGAAGGCGCGCCCAAGCCGCAAAACAAGTATTACTATCCTGGATTCAGCATCGGGGGGCCGGTGATCATTCCTGGCACCAGCTTCAACAAGAGCCGCCAGAAGCTGTTCTTCTTTACCGGATACGAATATTTCTACCAGACTTTGGATACGGGCCTGCTACGCGCAACGGTTCCCACCCCGGCGATCATGAGCGGCGACTTTTCAAGCCAATCACTGGCGGCGTTGGGCGACGCCAACCTGGGCTATATCAGCGCGTCGGGCAGCCCTGTAGGCGTGGCCTGCGCCGGAACGGGCGGCACGACAGGCGTTGCCTATGCGCCCTGCCTCAACGCGACGACGCTGTCGAAGTACCCCAACGGCAACCTCAGCTCGCTGATCAATCCGAATATGGCGGCGCTCATGAAGTTGTATCCCGCGGCCAACGCCAACCCGAACAATACCGGCGGCTATAACTTCGTGCAGTCGGAAGTGTTCAACCAGAACAACGAACAGTGGGATACGCGCGTCGACTACAACATCAGCGACTACACCAAGCTGTTTGTGCGCTACAACCTGCAGCGCGAAACGCAGCAGTTCCCGGTGGGTCTCTGGTGGCGCAATGGCTCCCAGGTACCTTATCCGACGCCGGTGCTGGGCAAGAACAGCTCCGACTCGATCTCGGCGTCTTTGACCCACATCTTTAGCCCTACACTTACCAATGAGTTTGTGTTTGGCTACACCTACGTTGGTTTTCCAAACGTTTTTGAAAATCCGTCCAAAGTGAACCGCACGAACGTAGGCTACAACATCCAAGGTCTGTTCAAAAACGGCGTCAATCAGATTCCCTCGTTCGGAAGCTTTGGCGGTGAGACGGCGCTGGTATTCAATCCCGGTGGTTTTGAAGCCGGAGGCCCCTCAGCCGGACTTTATGCCGACAAATGGATGCCCAGCATCAGCGACACGGTCGCCAAAGTCATCAACACCCACACGATCAAGGCGGGTTTCTACTGGGAATGGATTCGCAACTCGCAACCCGCGAACAACAACACCAACGGCGAACTCCAGTTCGTTTCTTCCGGGAACATCTATACGACGGGCGATTCCTATGCCGACGAATTGCTGGGCATTGCGAGCTCCTATAATGAGTCCTCGTTCAACCGGATTAACGACATTGCTTACAACACCTACGAAGGGTTTGTTCAGGACGACTGGAAAGTGACCAAGCGGCTGACGCTTGACTATGGTTTGCGCTTCAGCCACTTCCAGCCTTGGGGCGATAGGCTTGGGGATGGCTTCTCAATTTTCAATACATCCCAATATACTGGCCAAGCTTGCACAGCCGCGCCAACCTTCTGCGGGTTTGAATGGCACAAGAAGGATTCCAACGTGCCTGTGGCCGGCTTCCCCACGCGCGCTCTTTTCTATCAGCCGCGACTCGGCGCCGCATACGACGTGTTCGGGACCGGCAAAACGGTTCTGCGCGGCGGCTGGGGCCGTTATTATTACCATGCCGGGCAGTTTACCAGCGGCCTCGATGCTTCCGCCGGAGTCGAAACGCTCAACCTCGGCAGCACAATACCTCTGCCGGGCAACACCACCCAGCCCTTGCTGGTCAATCCCTCAGCCCTTTACCCAGGGGCCGCGGGCATCAACAACATTAACTTCACGGCTGTAGCCTCCAGTCCCGCGGCGGTGGATAGCAAGGATGATATGGAGCCGTACACGGACCAATACAACATCACCGTGTCGCAGCAACTGCCGTGGTCCAGCCTGATGGAGATCAGCTACATCGGCAACCGCTCGCGCGACATTCCAACCACCGGCAATGGTGGCACGGCGGGCTTTAACACCGACAATATTAACCTTGTTCCCGTTGGCGCCATGCTGTCTTCGAAGAACGGCGGCGTGGATCCAGCCAAGCTTGTAGCTGATAACTTCCGGCCGCTGCTGGGCTATTCAGACCTGTATCTTGCCACGAGCAATGCCTACGCGAATTACAACGCTTTACAAGTGAGCTGGCTGCGAACCAAGGGCCGCTACACCATCGATCTGAATTACACCTATGGCAGAGCGATGGGTATCATCGGCAGCAACGGCAACATTGGAAATCAATTTAATCTGGCCAGCAACTATGGCGTGCTGTCGAGTAATCGCACGCACCTTTTCAACGCAGCTTATTCCGTCGTGCTGCCGAGCCCAGGCCGTGGAAAATTGGAAGATGGCATCCTTAACGGCTGGCAGCTTTCGGGCATCACCCAGCTTGAAAGCGGACCCAACCTAACTGGCTACCAGAATCAGAACTTCGGCATGAACCTCAACAGCGCCAAGATTCCCGGCACCACGTTCAATATCAGCAACGTCTCGCTGCTGGGCACGCCGGATATCCAACTCAACCCGGTTCTCACGTGCAATCCACGAGCAAACCTGGCACCGCATCAATACATCAACGCCAGTTGCTTTGCCATGCCGACGCAGATCGGGCAGAATGGCCCCACCATTTTGCCGCCCGTCTACGGGCCGGCATACTTTGATTCGGACCTTGGACTCTTTAAGACGTTCAAAATTACCGAGTCGAAGAGCCTGCAGTTCCGGATCGACGGCTATAACTTTATGAACCATCCGTTGTGGTCGTTTAACGGTGGCAACCTTGGACTCAGCTTTGATCCGACGTCGGGAAAAGTTAATAACCCGACGTTCGGAACGGTCACCACAAAACAAGGCCACCGGATCATCGAAATGACGGTGAAGTTTTACTTCTAGGCTCGTGTAGCGCGGGGTTCCGGCTTTTGGAATCCCGCGGCTTTTCCTTGATTTTACTGCACAACGCTACGGCCACTCACAAACCGATGGATCGTAGCGCCGGCATCTTGCCGGCATGTTTGAAATCTAAAGTGCCGCCAGGATGGCGGCGCTACAACTCCCAACGGGGTGGCCTTTCCAGCCGCCCCGTTTTCGTTTATGCTGGTGCCATGTTGAGGTTGAAAATCCCCGCGTCTGCCTGCGTATTGCTGCTTGTCCTTTGGACGAGTACGGCGGCACAGAGCGCGCCAGGCACAACCGGCGGTTCCCCGCCAGCAGCAACAGGAAGAGCATCTTTAGCCCAAACCGCTTCACCGGCATCCAGTACGGCTGTAGCGACGGCCTCTGGCCGCCGGTCTTTAATATCACAAAACCGGCGGCCAGAGGCCGCCGCTACAACTAGCCAGGCCATCCTGATCCATGCCATTCAGCTTCATCAAGCGGGAAATTTTGATGCCGCCATCCAGGAGTATCGGAAATATCTTGCGCTTGACCCCGGCAACTTCGTCGCGCGAGCTAACCTGGGCGCGGCGCTTGCGCATCAGGGAAGATACACGGAGGCGATCAGCGAATACGAGCAGGCGCTCAAAATTCAGCCCGGCAATCCGCAAGTGCGGCTGAATCTGGCGCTGGCCCATTACAAGGCCATGCAGCTTAACGAGGCGGTCGAGGAGCTGCTTCCGCTTCACGCCGCCGACCCATCTGAAGTGAGGTTGGGCCTTTTGCTGGGGGATTGTTATTTCCGCCTGGGGGAAGACAAGAAAGCCGCGGCGCTGCTTGAGCCTTACGAAGCCGCGAATCCGAATCAGCAGGCTCTTGATTACCTGCTGGGCATGGCGCTGATCCGGGACGGGCAAATTGCGAAGGGTGAGGTGCTGGTGAACAAAATCCTGCGCAATGGAGACTCGCCGGAGGCCCACTTGATGCTGGGCGAGGCGCGGCTGGATGTGAACGACACGGCGGGGGCGATGGATGAGCTTTCCAAGGCGCTCAAGCTCGATCCGAAGGTTCCTTTAGCGCATTGGCTTTACGGTAAGGCCCTGCTTGAGTCTGGCCAGCGCGAACAGGCTATGGAGGCTTTTCGCCAGGAGCTGGCGATTGACCCAAACGAATTTGACCCAAATCTTTACTTGGGGGCGCTGCTTAACGAAGGGCAGCAATGCAAGCAAGCCATGCCTTATCTCGCTCGCGCGCTTCAGGTGCGGCCCGGATCGCCGCAGGTGAGCTATCAGGTTGCCGTCGCCCAGATTGGCATGGGTGAGCTGGCGCAAGCCCAAAAGACGCTTGACGCATTGGTGAAATCTTCGCCGAATTTCGTTGAGGCGCATATCTCGCTGGCGAGCGTTGATTACCGTCTGCACCTGAAACCGGAAGGCGACCGCGAGCGGGCCATCGTGGCCAAGCTGAACGCGGAAATCCAGGCGAAAAAAGCGAAGGAAGGCGCGCGAGCCAGCTACGACGGGACAGCGGCGCCGCCAGGGGGCGCGCCACAGGGCGCGACGACGCAGAATTGAAGTAGCGCAGAGTCTCCTGTTTTAGGAAACTCTGCGGTTTTCGTGCTTGACGCCACCATCGCAGGATGTCATCGAAGCGCCTGCCGGGTCGAAGGACAAGCCGCAGGGTTTCTGAAATGCGAAACCCTGCGCTACAGAATTCCATCGAGAGGAAGAAGAGAACGATTTGATCGGATCATGGGGCTATTCCCGCCGGAGTTTTCTGAGGCGGCTTGGATGGGCGGGGCTCGGAGGGTGGACGGCGCGGGCCGGCGGGTTGCTTTTCGGAGCGCAGGCGGCGGGCGCGCGGCCATTTCCCTTCGCACGGATTCCCAACTCGCAGTGCGGCATCACCTTTATTCACCAGAATGGGCACTCATCCCAATATTACGAGCCGGAGACCACCGGCGCCGGGTGCGCGTTTCTCGACTATGACAACGACGGCTGGATGGACATCTATTTGGTGAACAGCGGCAAATGCGACTTTTACGATCCCAATCCTCCGCTGCGCAACGCCCTTTATCATAACAACCGCGACGGCACGTTCACCGACGTCACCGAAAAAGCCGGGGTCGGCTCCGGCGGCTACGGCCAAGGCGTGGCCGTGGGCGATTTTGACGGCGACGGCTGGCCGGACATCTACCTCACTCAGTACGGGCGGAACGTCCTCTACCGGAATAATCACGATGGAACGTTCACTGACGTTACCGATAAGGCGGGCGTGACCGCTCCGGGGTGGTCCTCGAGCGCGGTTTGGTTTGATTACGATAATGATGGCAAACTTGACCTTTTCGTCTGCCGGTTTGTCGACTACAGCAAAGAGAAGAATAAAATCTGTGGCAACAAAGAGATTGGAGTGCGCTACTGCATTCCGAGCCTGTATGATCCCATGCCGAGCTGGCTCTTCCATAACAATGGCGACGGCACGTTTACCGACGTCAGCAAGCAATCCGGCATTGGAAGCGTGCTGGGCAAGGCATGGGGCGTGGTGGCCACCGATATCAATAACGACGGCCGGATGGACTTGTTTGTGTCCAATGACACCGTGCCGAATTTTCTGTTCGCCAACCGGGGCAACGGCAAGTTTGAGGAAATCGGACTACAGGCAGGGGTGGCGTATAGCTCAGACAGCGTGGCCCGGTCGGGCATGGGCATCGACTCCGCCGATTATGATCAGGACGGATGGATGGATTTGTTTGTCGATAACGTCGATCACGAGATGTATTCCTTGTACCACAACGACCGCGATGAGACGTTCACCGACGTGGCCATCTCCAACGGCATTGGCATGACGACCTATATGATGAGCGGCTGGGGCGTGAAATTTTTTGACTACGATAATGACGGGAATATTGATCTGTTTATCGCCAACGGCCACCCGGATGATAAGATTGGCGAGCAATACAGCGCCGTGACCTATCGCGAGCCGCTGCTGCTCTTCCGCAACATTGGGGGTTCATTTCAGCGCGCCTTCGAGAATGTGAGCACGCAAGGCGGGCCGCTTTTCACCGAGCGATTTGCGGCGCGCGGCATGGCCGTCGGGGACTTCGACAACGACGGCGCGGTTGACGTGCTGGTGGCGGTGAACGGTGGAGCGCCGCTTCTCTTGCGGAATATGGTGGGCAGTCAAAACCACTGGCTGGGACTGCGTCTGATCGGCAAAAAGTGCAACCCGGACGCGGTGGGCGCGCGGGTGACGTGGCAGTCGGGCGATTTCAAGAGGAGCGCGATGAAAACGGGCGGCGGCAGTTATCTGGCATCCCACGACCCGCGCATGGTGCTCGGCTTGGGGCCGCGAACCAAGCTTGACTGGGTGGAAATCAAATGGCCGCAGCCAAGCGGCTTGGTCGAGCGCATTACGAACCCGCCCATCAACCGCTACGTTACCGTGATTGAAGGCAAAGGCATCGTGCCCTAGGCGGCTGCAAGTGATATGATTTATGATTTCCTGCGGTGGGTCAGGTTGTGTTGTTGCCCAGCAGGCTTTGAGGAGATGCTTCGAGCGATGTTTTTGAGACGATACCTTTTACGCCTTACAGCCTGCGCCATATCGCTGACGTTTACCTTGCCGCTTCTGGCGCAGCAAACGGGCGCAGCAGCTCCATCCTATTCGCCGGTGATGGTTGAGAGCGGCCAATCGCTCTTCATTCAACATTGCGCTTTCTGTCACGGGCGGGATGCCGAGGGCGGAGAAACCGGACCTGACCTTACGCAATCAAAGCTCGTCGCCAGCGATGTCGGTGGAGATAAAATCGGCATGGTCGTGCGGAACGGGCGGCCGGCGCAAGGGATGCCGGCCTTTAACCTCTCTCAGGCGCAAATCAATGCGTTAGTCGCCTTTATCCATACACAGCGGACTAAGGCCGCGTCGCAGCAAGGTGGCCGCCGGGGCGTTGATCCTGCTGACCTTCAAACCGGGAACGTTGAAGCGGGCAAACAATATTTTAACGGAGATGGGAAGTGCTCGAGTTGTCATTCCCCAACTGGCGATCTGGCTGGCGTCGCATCGCGCTACCAGGGCTTGCGACTTGAGGAGCGGATGCTCTACCCGAGGGGCGCTCAATCAAGCGTCGAGGTGACATTGCCGTCGGGAAAAGTGGTTTCAGGCACGCTCGCTTATCTCGACGAATTCACCATCGGGCTACGCGACTCATCCGGGTTTTATCGATCATGGCCGGTGAATGAAGTGAAGTACGTCGTGCATTCGCCCGTCGACGCCCACGTGGAGCTACTCGGGAAATACACGGACGCCGACATGCACAATCTGATGGCTTACTTGCAGACGCTGAAGTGATAGGCGCGCCGCGATCATGCGTGCCGCTGCTAAAGAATCCCAATCGAATATGAAGATCTCCGCCAAAGCATTTGTCCTAAGTCTTGCATCGTTCCTATTAATCATACCTTCGCAGCGACTTGGCGCTCAGGGCGTCACTGCGGCGATGCTCCTTCATCCGCCTCTGAACAGTTGGCCCGGTTATCACGGGGACTATTCCGGGCGACGCCACAGCGCACTGGCGCAGATTAACCCTGCGAATGTGGCGGATCTCGGTCTCGCTTGGGCGTTTCAGACGCATCAGAGCGATGAAATCAAATCGTCGCCGCTTGAGGTCGATGGAATCCTGTATTTCACCGTGCCCGACAATGTGTGGGCAGTGGATGCGCGCTCAGGTCACATGATCTGGCACTACAGATATCCGCCGAATAAAGGCTTCCATATTGGCGATCGCGGCGTGGGCATGTACAAAGAGTGGCTGTACTTCATGACGCCGGACGCCCATTTAGTTTCGCTCAATGCAAAAGATGGCAGCGTGCGCTGGATCAAGCAAGTGGCGGATTACACCAAGGGCTATTGGACGACGATGGCGCCGCTCATCGTCGGCGATCACGTCCTCGTCGGCGTCTCGGGCGACTTTGACAACTTGCAAGGGTATATCCGTTCTGTTGACCCGGCAACGGGCGCCACTCAGTGGCAGTGGGATAGCACACCGCCACCCGGAACGCCAAACGCAGCAACCGGCGGCACCACTTGGATGACAGGCACATATGACCCCGGTTTGAACTTGGTGTTCTGGGGAACCGGGAATCCCACGCCGGTGCTGAATGGGCGGCCGCGACCGGGCGATGATCTCTACACATGCAGCATTGTGGCGCTGAATCCAGATACAGGAAAGCTGGTGTGGGCTTTTCAGGCATCTCCTCACGATACCCACGACTGGGACGCGGTTGAAACTCCCGTGCTGGTTGATGGAATGTTTCATGGCAAGCGCCGGAAAATGCTGATGCAGACCTCGCGCAATGGCTATTTCTTTGTGCTGGATCGCACGACGGGCAAG
>DASZAE010000166.1:0-6334 GCA_035945515.1 Terriglobia bacterium | reverse complement strand
ATTCACCCACGATTTCCGGAATTTTATTGCCGACTTAGGAGGAGAAATAATGCCAAATCGGAAGAAAGTGCTTGCTGTTTTAGTCGGTCTATTGGGAGTCATTTTGCTGGCAGGCGCGTGCCATAAGCAGAAGATCGCGGCGCCGCCACCACCGGCCCCACCGGCCCCGCCGGCAGCGCCGACGGTCACGTTAAGCGCAGAACCCAGCACGATTGAAAAAGGCCAGTCTGCAACGCTAAGCTGGACCTCAACCAACGCCACAACTTTGGATCTCCAACCGGGCGTGGGATCAGTTCAGGCCCAGGGGTCATCCACAGTAACACCAGATGAATCAACAACTTATACCATCACGGCGACAGGTCCAGGCGGAACCCAAACGGCCACCGCGCGTGTGACCGTCACCACGCCGCCGCCACCGCCGCCACCTCCACAACCGCAACAAGTGTCGGAGGAAGAACTCTTTAACCAAAATGTGAAGGATGCCTACTTTGATTTTAACAAGTCAGACATCCGTTCCGATGCGGCTCAGGCCCTGCAACACGATGCTGACTTCCTCAAGCAGCACCCCGATATTAAGTTCACGATTGAGGGGCACTGCGACGAGCGTGGCAGCGAGGAATACAACCTCGGCTTGGGCGACCGGCGCGCAAATGCGGTTAAAAACTACCTCGTGAACCTCGGTGTATCAGGCGACAACGTGACGACCATTTCCTACGGAAAAGATCGCCCGTTCTGCACTGATCACAATGAGGCTTGCTGGCAGCAGAACCGCCGCGGTCACTTGGCGTTCGGCACCGAATCCAAGTAATAATGCCTCCTACGAACAAGCGGCCGGAAGTCCAGTGGACTTCCGGCCGCTTGTTGACTTACCAACTCGATGACTAAAAGATAAACATCGGCGCGCGGAGAGGTTTCGTGTGTCTGGAAGGCCTGGCCGCAAATCGTATAGTTTGTCTTTCCTCCGGCGTTTTTGATTTGTATTAAGCGTGCCACTCAAGTTGACCCGGCCCCCTTCGCAGAAGTAAACTCATTAAGAGAAACCGGATCTTGCGAGTGAGGTTTAACTTGAAAAAACACTTTCTCCCCATATCGTTTTTATCCCTCTTCATCATTCTGGCCGCGCTGCCCGGTTTTGGCGTCAGTAAAGAAACCATCCAGATGATGACCCAGCTCGACACGCTTCAGCAGGAAGTGCAAGCTCTGCAGCATACCGTCGACAGCCAGACAGCCATTCTCAAAACTCTGATTCAGCAAACCAGCGCCAGCGTAGACGCGATGAAGGCGTCCATTGACAAGATGCAGGAATCGCAACAACGCAATCTGGCCGACACCGGCAACCGATTTGACGCCATGACCGGCCAAATTCAGCAGCTTTCGGCGAGCCTCGACGAGACACGCGGCCAGCTTTCGAAGTTGAGCGATCAAGTGGCGCAGACTCAAAAAATCATCCAAACTATCAATACGCCGCCCGCAAATGGAGCCGCAACTCCTAACGGCGCCGCGGCTCCCAATGGCACATCGGCGCCAGGGGCAAATGGCGCAACGGGCGCAGGAGGAGATGCTCCGCCGGCCGCTGCCGCTGCTCAACCTCCCGCTGTGCCTGACCCGCAAACGCTCTACAATTCGGCGTTATCCGACTATACGCAGGGGCAATATGACCTTGCTATCCAAGGCTTTCAGCAATATCTGCAGAATTACAGTGATACCGATCTCGCTTCCAATGCCCAATTCTATGTCGGCGATTCCTATTACAATCAGAAAGACTACAAGAACGCCGTAAAACAATACGACCAGTGCATTCAATCTTATCCAAAGGGCAATAAGGCGGCGGCGGCGTACTTGAAAAAAGGATATGCCTTGCTTGCCTTGAATCAGCGGACGGCGGGCGAACACACGCTTGATTTGCTGATCCACAAGTATCCCACCAGCCACGAAGCGGATTTGGCGCGGGAGCGATTGCACCGTCTGCGGCTTGCCGCCCGGCGGTAGCTCGCGTCGCGGCGATTCAGTCTTTCCTTAAACTTCACTACGCGAATTTGGGGGCACGGCATGTCTTCCATCAACAAAGTCATTCTCATCGGCCGGCTGGGAAAAGATCCAGAAGTGAAATACACCAACAATGGAGCGCCCGTTGCCAAGTTCACCCTTGCCACGGACGAGGTGTTCAAGGACCGGGCGGGCGAGCAGCAGAAACATACCGAGTGGCACAACATTGTGGCGTGGAACCGGCTTGCCGAAATCTGCGGGGAATATCTGACCAAGGGGAAGCAGGTCTATATCGAGGGCAACATTCGCAGCCGCCAATGGGAGGACCAAAGCGGCAACAAGCGAACATCTTACGAGATTATCGCGCGCGAAATGAAAATGCTCGGCTCGAAATCCGATTCACCCTCATCATCGTATTCAAGCCGCGGCGCCTCGGCGGTGGCGGATCGCGCCTCTGGGCCTTCCGCTGCTCCCGAGCCTTCTGTCGACGCCCCCGCGCCTCCCGAAATGACGGACGAGGATATCCCGTTCTAACTTCAAATAATGTAGCGCCGCCGTCCCGGCGGCATTAAATACAGCCAGCGAGGACGCTGGCGCTACAATTCCTCAGCGTATTGCGGCCGACAACGGGTTCCCCTCCTCGCCCGACGGCTGCGTGATGCCGAGCGCGGCGGCAACCGTCGCAGCCAAATCCACGGGCTGCACGGGCGTCCGGTAAATTCCAGGCGTGAAGGCGTTGCCCCAGAAGATCAGCGGGACCTGCGCGTCGTAACTCCACGGCGTGCCGTGAGTGGTACGGATGCCCGGCGGAACAGCCACACTGAAGGGATCGAGCACCAGAAACACGTCGCCACTCCTCTGCGGGTTGAAGCTGTGCAGCACTTTGCGGGCAAGCGCCGTTGGAGGAACTTGGCCGCTCATCAACTGCGCGCGCGTAAACGCCGCTCGCACGCCGTCCACTTTAGAGGCAGCGATTGCGGCGGCGGCTTCAACGGCCTCGGGGCTTACATGATGCCTCGCCATCGCGTCGCGGCTCAGGTATAAATAGAACTCATCCTCGCTCTCAATCCAGCGGTCCGGGCCAAATTGCGCGTCGAGCGCGCGCTCAACTTCAAGGTGAACGTTCGCAAGGTTAATACTGCCCTGCCCCAGATGGTGTTTGGCGATGAAGTCCGGGTTTGGAGCGACGCCGTGATCCGCGGAAAGCACGATCCAGACGTTGTTCAGTCCGACCGTTTGATCCACCGCCTGGAAGAATTGCGCGAGGTAACGGTCCGTCCATAGCGTGACGTCGGCCACTTGCGCGCTGTAAGGTCCATAGGCGTGGCCGATGACGTCATTTTCGCTGATGGAAATGGCCAGCAGGTCGGTCGCGGGTCCGGCGCCGAGGTGGTCGTTGCGGATGGCGTCTTCGGCAAAATCGAGCTCAAGCGCGGTCATGTAAGGCGTCTGATGAAGCCAATTCAGGAAGCGCGTGTCCGGGCATCGCTCGCCTTGGTTCGGCGTGAAGCGTTTGAAAACTTCGCCGGAGGCAATTGGATTCTCTGGCAGCGCCTTCCAATCCTTACCGCAATAGGAAGCGACGGGAGGATGTTGATTGAAAGCCTGCACCCATGCAGGAAGCTCCGGCATGTAATAGGTGCTTGAAACGAAATGGCCGCTTCCAGCGTCGTACCAGTATGCGGCGTTTGCAGTGTGGCCGCCGGGCATTACGGCGGAGCGATCTTTGAGCGAAATGGCCACCACTTTTGATTTGAAGTTCGAGGCCATCCGCATCTCATCACCGAGTGTTGTGCCCATCAGGTTTTTCGGCGATGCTCCGGCCGATGTTGAGGCTTGAACATCACTGCCTCCGACCAGCTTCGTTCCGAGATCGGTCGCGCAATATACAGACCTGTGTAGAACGGGATCGTACCAATTGTTGTCGATAATTCCGTTGAAATCGGGATAAGCGCCGCTGAACAGCGTGGCATGGCCCGCGCAGGTGACGGTGGAGGCGTCGTCGTAACGGCAGTTCATGAAGTTGGCGCCGCCATTGAGCAGGCGGGTGAACCCGCCAGTTACAAACTCAGGCCGGAATCGCACGAGATAATCGTACCGGAACTGATCGATCACAATCACGATCACCAGCTTGGGCCTCGAATAAGCGCGCCGTTCCACGGTCTGACCGTGGCCACTGGCGGCAAGCAGCGTGATCGAACCAACAGCGGCAATCAAAACAGCAAACATGAGTTTACGCAACATAATCTCCCATTGTGATAGACAGAGCGATAAGGGCCTCGCATGGCCAGGACCAGCGCGCAGCCCGCGATTCACTTTGTTCAACATGCTCCCGATTTTCGGCGGTGAGCATACCATGAAAATGCGCCACCCCTCGGATCAAGGCAAATGGTCATTATTACAGACATACAAGCAAAGGGAAATCGTATTTGTATCTTCCAGCATCTAAAGATTATGTAGGAATACAGAAAGTGCATTGCCCTGTAAAGACAAGCGGGCCAAGGCATTTATTTTCAAATAGATATAGCCTTGGACAACAGAAGTCGATGCGCCTGCGGCAGCAATAGAGGCGACTATAAGTAGTAGAGGACCAAAGTATTATGGCGTTGGATATCGAAGCACAGATGAATGACGCGGATGACATCGCATGGAACAATGACCAGCATCCGGCTGAAGCTGGAGCTTTAGCTGACTCCTTGTTTGATGAACAGGCTGGGATTGACCTTGAGATCAAGCATCCGAAAACTCACTTCGCGCCGGATGCTGCGGGCGAGGCTATTGATCCCGTGCGCACCTATCTGGGGGAGGCGGCGAGAGCGCCGCTTTTGACCCGCGCGGGCGAAGTTAGGATTTGCAAGCGTATCGAGCGCGGTCAAGCGCAGGCGCTGATTGCCCTTTCAAGATCGCCCATAGCGGTGAAGGAACTCCTCAAGCTGGGCGAAGACCTTTCTGCCGGGATCCGCTCGATCGGAGAGATTGTGCGTCTCAGTGTCGCTCCCGGCGAGGATCCTTCCCACGAGGAGCATGAGAGAACCCTGCGCGCACTGAAGGCGATAAGGGAAATTGCAAAACTCTATCAGGCTTCATTAAAACAGGCCTCGGCGCTCGAAAACGCGCCCAAAAAGAAAACCTCGTCACGCGCGTTCCACCGGGCCTACAAGCTCGCTCGCACGCATATTGAAATTTCCCGCCGGGCGCGGTCCCTCGGACTGAATGGCGCAGAGCAGGGCCGCATTATTGCAAAGATTGAAGAAACGTATAAAAGCCTGCGCCGGGTTTCGCGCCAAGCAGAGGACCTCAACCGGCGTGTCGCGTCCGCACGCGGCAAGCAAGCCTCCGCAATGCGCTCTGAAATCAGAAAATACCAGCGGGAACTGCGGCGGCTCGAGTTTGAAGCTGGCGTGGGATTGCCGGAATTGAAGCAGACATGGGCGCGAATCCATCGCGCGCAAGCCCAGGTGGAGCACGGCCAGAAAGAGCTTACCGAGTCCAACCTGCGGCTGGTCGTTTCAATTGCCAAGAAATATGTCAATCGCGGAGTGCATTTGCTCGACTTGATTCAGGAGGGAAATCTGGGGCTGATGAAAGCGGTTGAGAAGTTCGACTGGCACCGGGGGTTTAAGTTTTCAACTTATGCCACTTGGTGGATTCGCCAGGCCATCACCCGCTCCATCGCGGATAAGGGCCGCACCATCCGTCTCCCCGTGCACGCCATTGAAGCCCTCAATAAGCTCATGCGCGCCCGGCGCGAGCTGGTGGCGGAGCTCGGCCACGAGCCTACCACGAAGGAAATTGCCCGCCGAATGCGTCTTCCGGCGGCAAAGGTGCGCCACCTGCTTAAGATCGGGCAGGAGCCGGTGTCGATTGAGGCGCCAGTCGGAAACGACAAGGAATCACAACTGGGCGATCTAATGGAGGATAAAGCGACGCCTCTTCCCATTGAGGTTGCGCTCGGACATAACCTCACCGAAAAAACAGACGCTTTGCTGAAGACGCTCACGCCGCGCGAGCAAATCGTCATCCGTATGCGCTTCGGCCTTGAGGACGGCGAGACGCACACGCTTGAAGAGGTGGGCCGGGAGCTCGCTCTCACGCGCGAGCGAATCCGCCAAATCGAAGCGCGCGCGCTCGACAATTTGCGCGCCTCAAAGCACGCCGGCAACCTGCGCATCTTCCTGTCGCGCAACTAGCGCCACCACTTCGTTTTGGAGCAATAAGATCGCTCCAAAACCTTGACATGGAGCGCAATCAACGCCACAATCAAGGGCTGTGCCGCGGTAGCTCAGGTGGTAGAGCGCAGCCCTGAAAAGGCTGGCGTCGGCGGTTCAACTCCGTCCCGCGGCACCAT
>DASZAE010000165.1:0-2373 GCA_035945515.1 Terriglobia bacterium | reverse complement strand
AGGCTGCCAAATTGAGTGAGCAATTTTCTCACTGATTTTTCACCGATTCCGGGAATTTCGAGCAATTCGCTGGTGATTTCTCTTTTTGACCGACGCCGGCGGTGGAAGCTGACAGCGAAACGATGGGCTTCATCCCGAATTTGCTGAATCAGGTGCAAGGCAGGCGAGTGGTGGTCGAGCGCCACCGGCTCATCTTCTTTACCGAGGACGTAGAGAATCTCTTCTTTCTTGGCGATGCTTGCCATCGGCTGGTTGATGACTTCAAGCTCTTCGAGCGCGGCGGCGGCGGCGTGCAACTGACCGAGGCCTCCGTCGATGAGGATTAGGCTGGGGAAGGACTTTTTTTCAGCGATCAGCCGCCGGTAGCGCCTTCCCACCACCTCGCGCATACTGGCGAAGTCGTCGTTTTGTGGCACAGTTTTGATAATGAATTTGCGGTAATCTGATTTCTTCATGCCTTCCGTTTCCCACACCACCATGGACGCCACAATGTCGCTGCCCTGAATGTGCGAAATGTCAAAGCATTCGACGCGCTGGGGCGGCTTGGGCAGATCCAGAGCGTCGGCGAGGCTTTGGAGCATTTCGCCGGCTTCGGGCTTGAGCACGCGGAAGCGGCGGTCAAACGAATTGTGCGCATTGCGCGCCACCAGCTCCATCATGGACCGCTTGGTGCCGCCTTGCGGCGTAAGAATCCGGCATTTAGCGCCGCGCATCTCGCTGAGATATTCTTCGAGCGTCGCGCGATCTTCAAAATCCACCGGGATGTGAATTTCATCGGGAACATACTGCTGACCCAGGTAGACCTGCTTCAGCAAAGCCGAGAATAGTTCCTGCGGCGAGGCAGCAGCGTCTTCCCAGAAGAACTCGCGACGGTCCACCACGCGGCCTCCGCGCAAATGAAACAGATTCACAGCCACCAGCGGCCCTTCCTGGTGAAAGCCGTAAATATCCACGTCATCGCCGCGCGAGGCAGCCATCTTCTGGCGTTCGCGCACCTGCTCAATCACCTGAGTTTGATCCCGCAGCCGCGCCGCCTCTTCATAGTGCTGCTCCTCCGAGGCTTGGATCATGCGCTGGTGCAAATCGCGCGCCAGCTCGCTCACGCGCCCATCCAGCAGCATTCGGGCCTGCCGCGCGTGCGCGGCATAAATTTCCGGCGTGGTCAGCCCGGCGCAGGGGCCGAGGCATCGCTTGATGTAATACTGCAGGCAAGGCCTCGGATGCGCGCGCGTGAGATCCACGCGGCATGAAGGAATCTTAAAGCTACGGTGAATCAGGTCCACAATTCGGTAGGCGAGGCTTGCCGGGAAGTAAGGGCCGAAATAGACCGACCCGTCTTTCTTCAGCCGCCGCGTGACGTAGACGCGGGGATAGTTCTCCGTGGCCGTCAGCTTGATATAGGGGTAGGTTTTGTCGTCGCGCAGCAGGATGTTATAGCGCGGTTTGAATTGCTTGATCAGATTGTTCTCAAGCGCCATCGCCTCCTTCTCGTTGTCCACGAGAATCCATTCAAGGTCGCGCGCCGCATCGAGCATCTGCTCGCGCTTAACGTCAGACGGGCGGGCCTCCTGGAAATACTGCCGCACGCGCTGCCGCAACACTTTCGCCTTGCCCACGTAAATGGGCCGTGCGCGCCCGTCTTTGAAGATATAAACGCCGGGCTGCGCGGGAAGCGATTCGGATTTTTCAAGGAGGGCTTGGTCCACCATTGCGGCTATTCTAACTGTCCCATTTTATTGGATTATCCGCCAGGGCAAGGCGTTTCCGTAGGCGGGTCTCTGCCCTGTAATCTTATCCGGAAAGCCCGCGCTGCTTTGGAGTGCGGCAGCTTGCTGCCGCTTTGCGCCCGCAAGCTTACTCGCCGTGCCGGATAACCTTTAGCGGTTTGTTGAAAAACTCCGTAAACATGTCATTCTGAGGAGCCGGAGGCGGTCCTGAGCGTAGCGAAGGAAGAATCTCGGAAGTTATTGATTTTACGCAGAAGCAGATCCTTCGCTCCGCTCAGGATGACAGGCGAAGGGCTCAGAATGACAGCGAGAACGGGTTTTTCAACAAACTGTCAGCAGACAGTGGCTGGCCGGCCGTCGAAAAGGCGGCAAGACGCCGCCGCCACTGCCGCGCCTGCGAAGGAGTATGCTGGATGTAATGGCTACTCCTGGCATAGCAAACCGCGGCGTGCTGGCGCGCCGCGGCACACGGCTCGAATACTTCACCATCGCATGGAATTCCATCGAGGGTCTTGTTGCTGTGATTATGGGCGTCATGGCGGGCAGCCTCTCCTTGATGGCGTTTGGCATCGATAGCTTTATCGAAGTCATTTCCGGGAGCGTCCTGCTGTGGCGCATGGCGGCGGACGCGGATAAGCGCGGCAGG
>DASZAE010000164.1:0-10990 GCA_035945515.1 Terriglobia bacterium | reverse complement strand
TAAAGGCCGGGTGCTTGAGCGCACCAAAGGCGGCTTAATGGTGGATATTGGCGTGCGCGCTTTTTTGCCCGGCTCGCAGGCGGACGCGCGGCCCCTGCGCGATTTGGGGTCGCTGATCGGGCAGGAAATCCGCTGCAAGGTGATCAAGCTCAATAAGGCGCGTAACAATCTGGTGGTCAGCCGGAAGGTTGTGCTGGACGAGGAATTGAATCAAAAGAAAGCCGATCTCCTCGACCAACTAAAAGAAGGAGCGGTGCTCACCGGCCGGGTGAAAAACATCACAGATTACGGAGCGTTTGTCGATCTCGGCGGCATGGACGGTTTGCTGCACATTACGGACCTCTGCTGGGGCCGCGTGGCTCATGCGTCCGAAGTGGTTCAGGTGGGCCAGGAGTTGAATGTTAAGGTATTGAAATATGACCCTGTGAAAGGCCGGGTTTCACTGGGGCTGAAGCAGCTTGCGCCCGATCCGTGGGAAAAGATCTCGACCCAGTATGAAATTGGCCAGCAGTTGAGCGGCCGCGTGGTGAGCATCACGGACTACGGCGCCTTTGTGGAAATTGAGCCGGGCGTCGAGGGTTTGGTGCACGTTTCCGAGATGGCCTGGAGCCGCCGGATGAAGCACCCTTCCAAGATCGTCAAGGTGGGCGACCGGGTTTCGGTGCGGATTCTGGAGTTGAACGGCGGCCAGCGCCGGATTTCTCTGAGCCTTCGTCAAACCCTTCCTGACCCTTGGACCACCATCGATCAGCGATATTCGCCTGGCCAGATGGTGGATGGACGGGTGCGGAATCTTACTGACTTCGGCGCCTTTGTCGAAATTGAAGATGGCGTGGACGCGCTCATCCACATCTCCGACCTTTCGTGGAGCAGGAACATCAAGCATCCTTCGGAGGTTCTGAAAAAGGGACAGAAGGTGCAAGGTCAAATCCTGAGCCTGGATCCGTCAAAGCGTCGCATCTCCTTAGGGCTAAAGCAGTTAAAGCAGGATCTCTGGGGCGACTTTTGTTCCCGCATTCAACCGGGAGCCACCATTACCGGAAGGGTGGCGCGGATTGCCCAATTTGGCGCATTTGTTGAGGTGGAAGAGGGCATCGAGGCGCTTTGCCATAATTCTGAAATTGACGCCGCGCATACGGCAAGCGGCGCTTCGCCTCTCGAAGTAGGCCAAGTCTATGATTTTTTGGCGCTCCACCTCGATCCGGAAGAAAAGCGCATCAGCCTGAGTCTAAAGGGCGTTGTTCAGCAGTCCGCAGGGCCCCGTGAGTCCGCGGCGAGAGGGTCAAATGGGCCGGATCGAGCCACTGCGGCCAAGGAAACCAATGCCGAAGAAGGCGGCGTGGCGGCAAGTTCGGCCGCAGCAGCGTCCGCCACGGCGTCCGAGCAACACGCCGCTACGGTAACCCATAGCGCGGAAGCCGAGCCGTAGTTGATAGTGCTGAAAAACGTATGGCGGCGGATTTATTCCGCCACGCCGGAATTGCAATCATTCAATCTTGTGGCGAATGATCACGGCGCCAAGCTGCCGCTCCGGCGAGCGCCGGTTTTGTGGGTTGCGCTGGTGAAGCGAGATAAGCGGAAATCATCCTGAGGAGTGAAAAATGACCAAAGCTGACTTGATCGAAGAAATCTCGCAAGCCGCGGAGATGAGCCGCAAAGACTCCGAGCTGATTGTTGAAACGGTGTTTGGAAGCATTGTGCACTCTCTGAAAAGCGGCGACAAGATCGAAATCCGTGGATTTGGCAGCTTTCGCACCCGCGAGCGCAAGCCGCGCACGGGACGCAATCCGAAAACAGGCGCGCGGGTTGACGTGCCCGCTAAGAAGATTCCTTATTTCAAGCCCAGCAAGGAGCTTAAAGACGTCGTCAACGGCCAGCCCACGGCGGCCACATAAGCTAGTTTTTCGGCTGCTCCTCCTATCTCGTCCCCAAAGTCAAAAACGGCGCAAAAAGTCAGGGGTTATGGACTATCTCTGGAGTCCGTGGCGGTTCCGCTATGTCAGCGAAGGAGCGAAAGCGGGTGGGTGTCCTTTCTGCTTAATGGCTCGTGCCGACCCGGCGCGCGATCGCGAGCAATACATCCTTCAACGCGGCCACCTGAATTTCGTCTTTCTCAACCTCTATCCCTATAGCCCTGGCCACGTTCTGGTGGCGCCTTACGCGCACGTGGCTGGTCTCGGCGATCTCGAAGAGCCTGCTCTGCATGAAATGATCACCCTGGCGCGCCGGGTTGAACAGGCGCTAAAGGCTGTGTACCACTTTGAGGGGTTCAACCTTGGCCTCAACGAAGGGAAGTGCGCCGGAGCGGGAGTGGCCGATCATATTCACTTGCACGCCTTGCCTCGTTGGACGGGCGACGCCAACTTCATCTCGGTTACAGGTGAAACCCGCGTGCTTCCCGAAGACCTGGAAACGACTTACGCGAAGCTGCAAAGCCATTTCCAAGGCGCCTGAAGGTTTTTAATGCGGCGGCATCTCGCCGCCCGTCGTTATTAGAAAGAGCCGGCTGCCAGAGGCGCCGCTCCAGTTGCCGTGCCACCCAGACCCTAACGCCATGAATCTCCAAACTGCTGAAGAGGCAAAGCCCTCCGGTTTTCATGTGATGACCAAGCCGGTAGGCCCAATCTGCAATCTCGACTGCAAATATTGCTTTTATCTCGAAAAAGAAAGCCTCTACCCCACGCATTCAGACTGGAAGATGCCGGACGACGTTTTGGAGTCCTACATCCGGCAATATATTCAGGCGCAGAGTGGAGGCACGGTCAACTTCGCGTGGCAGGGCGGGGAACCCACTCTGCTCGGCGTCGACTATTTCCGCAAAGTCGTCGAGTTGGAAAAGAGATACGCAGGCTCAAAGCGCGTTGAAAATGCGTTCCAAACCAACGGTATCTTGCTGGACGACCGCTGGGTAGAATTCCTGGCAGAAAACCACTTTTTGGTTGGGCTATCCATCGACGGCCCCCGCGAATTGCATGACCGCTACCGCGTGGATAAAGGCGGGCAAGCCACGTTTGACCGCGTTTTGCGCGGCCTCGCCTATTTGAAAAAGCATGGCGTTGAATTCAACACCCTCACTGTAGTTCAGCGGCATAATTCCAGGCGCCCGCTGGACGTTTACCGCTTTCTCAAGGAAGCGGGGAGCGACTTTATGCAGTTTATTCCCATCGTTGAGAGAGTGGCCCATCAACCGGATGGCGACGGCCTGGTTCTCATCGGCCCGGCGGCGGAAATGGCCGCGCGGGTTTCCGATTGGTCCGTCGAGCCGCTTCAATACGGGAAATTTCTATGCGCTATTTTTGACGAATGGGTGCGGAACGACGTGGGGCGCGCTTACGTGCAGATTTTTGACGTGGCGCTGGAGATGTGGCTCGGACTTCCCGCAAGCCTCTGCGTTTTCCGCGAGACGTGCGGCTCCGCGCTGGCGCTTGAACACAATGGGGACCTCTACTGCTGCGATCATTTCGTTTACCGCGAAAACAAGCTGGGCAATATCATGGAAAACCCGCTTGAATCGCTAGTAGCCTCTGACCAGCAGACGAAGTTTGGGCTCGACAAGCGCGACACCCTTCCCCGCTATTGCCGCGAGTGCGACGTGCGCTTCGCCTGCAACGGCGAATGCCCGAAGCATCGGTTTATCCATGCCCCGGATGGTGAAAACGGGCTGAATTACCTATGTGCCGGGTATAAGCTTTTCTTCCATCACATCGATCCCTATATGAGATTCATGGCGTCTGAGCTGCGCGCGAAGCGGCCGCCCGCCAACGTTATGCAATGGACTCGCCTGCAGGACTCGCAGAACGCGCAAGGCCGCCGCCAGGGACGGAATGATCTATGCCCCTGTGGCAGCGGGCTGAAGTATAAAAAGTGTTGCGGCGGACGCGAGCAAGTTTCATAATGCAGGACAGTTGGTCCAAGTCTTTATCTTGCTCTCATGAAAGGCAGCTATGTCTAAGAAATCCGCTGTGTGCGTATTTTTATTCTCCCTGATCGTAACCGCGCAAGGTTTGTTCGCAGCTTCAGTGCGAACGAAAATGGTCAGTTACCGGAGCGGAAGCGAAACCGTGCAGGGCTTTCTGGCGGAGCCTACGTCGCCGGGAAAACATCCGGCTTTGGTGGTGATCCATGAATGGTGGGGATTGACGCCGTGGGTCAAGCAAGAGGCGGAAAAGCTGGCTGCGCATGGTTACGTATCGTTGGCAGTGGACCTCTACCGCGGGCACGTGACGACCGACCCGGCGGTGGCTCACGAGCTTGCGCGTGGCGTGCCACACGACCGTGCCATGCGCGACCTTAGCGCGGCCTACAATTATCTTGCCTCGCAGCCCAACGTAGACGCCAGCAAAATCGGCGATATTGGCTGGTGCATGGGCGGCGGTTATTCGATCGAACTCGCTGAAATCGAGCCGCGGCTGGCGGCCTGCGTAGTCAACTATGGGGCGCTGCCTGCGGACGCTGATACGATTGCAAAAATCCACGCCCCGGTTCTTGAGAACTCCGGCGCCGACGACCGGGGCATCTCCCCGCAGATGGTTCACGCTTTCGTCGACGGGATGAAAGCTGCGGGCAAACAGGTGGACGCTAAAGTATATCCTGGCGCAGGTCATGCTTTCGAGAATCCAGACAATAAAAACGGCTATCGCCCGGATGCTGCAGCCGACGCTTGGCAGCGCATCGTGAGTTTTCTGGCTCAGACGCTGGGCGCACCGGGCAGGGCGTAGCCACGGCACGACGTTTGTGCCGTGGGCTTATTGTGCGTGCAGAGCGGTGCTCCCTCAGTTCTTCGCGTTTCGTGCCTGCGTGTATGCGGCGGCTGCAATTATGATCTATGGAGTATGCAATGTTAGGAATCAAGTCTAAATCGCCGGTACGGCTCGATTATGGTCAACCAAACTTGGTCCCCAGCCGCTGCGGAGTGGACTTCTTTCCATCTACGAACAGGTTCGCTTCGAATTAGCTCGCCGCAGGTCTTGGTCCAGAAACTATCCTTGTCAACGTTGAACATTGCGGGAAGGCTGTCAAGCTCAATTACAATAGGGCTGATCTCTCGCTTGAAATAGCGGTGCCTAACTGCAGTGCCTCCCAACACTTTTATACCCCACCCTTTTTGTCCGTTGTTCCATAGGGAACACTTGATTCTTTCCACTTTGCCTCCTTTCACCCCAACGCCACTTCAAGCGGCGCCTTCTTAAGAGATCTGATCCGAAGAACAGAAAAGCCAATTACGTTGCCATCCTCGTCGACCTTCTCCATAACTTGATCATTGTCAGTCGCTCGGAAGTAGCCCGGCTTTTTTTCGAAGGTCACTTCAAGGAAGTCGGCTTCGGGATCAAACCACATTTTTAAGACTTTTTCGGCCATAGAATCTTTCCCCTCTTCGCCCGATCCGTCAAGTAGGCGGTGATCACGAAAGCATCGCTTTCCGTGCACTTCACGACTACACAAAGATATTTCCCTCCCACTATTGTACTCTGGTAAAAGTGGTAGTAAAGCTTGGTAGAGAAATCGCTTGAAGATTCAACGACAATCTCAGGAAACCGCAGGGTTTCTTCAACAGCTTCCTCCAGCCCCTTCATCTCAGGATGTTCTGAGATGTGGTCCCATCGCTCCTTGGTAAGCCGTATCGAAAGTCCTTCGCAGTCGACAAGGATTGTCATGAAGCCCGGAGATTACTACGGGCGGTAAGCATTTGCAATATAATGGCGGGGCGTGCGCTGCGACCGACTTTTCGCAAATTTTAGCTTGATCTCCGATTGTGTTGCATTACCAAATCAGTCCTCTTCTCATTTGGCCTTTTTTGCCAATCTCCGCCATAATAAACGCATAAGGTAACTGAAAAATGCCCGGTGTTATTGCGCGCCCTGATCCTGAGAAACTGTTGCGCCGCGTCCAGGCGGAAGAGGAATTCCGCAAGCGCGGGCGGCTGAAGATCTTTCTGGGCTACGCTTCGGGCGTGGGCAAGTCTTTCCGGATGCTTGATGAAGGCCGGCGCCGCCGGGTGCGCGGGGAAGACATTGTGGTGGGCGCTATTCAGCCCTACAAATCATCCGACATTCAAGAAATCCTGCGAAAAATGGAAGTGATTCCGCTCAAGGTTATTGATGGAGTGCCCATGATTGACGTCAGCGCCATTTTGCGCCGGCGGCCGCAGGTTTGCCTGGTTGATGGCCTTGCGTATGATAATCCACCCTCAAGCGCCCACGCCAAACGCTGGCAGGACGTTGAAGACCTGCTGGCGGCCGGTGTTTCCGTTGTGGGCACGGTCAACTTGCAATACATTGAAGAGTTGCGCGACCGGGTGGAGAAGATTACTGGCAAAGAGGTGAATGATTCTATTCCCCTGGGCTTTGTGAAAACCGCGGATGAAATTGAAGTGGTGGATACGCCTCCCGAGATGTGCACGGAGACGGTCGAAGGAAGGGAAAATGAGCGCCGGCTCACCGAACTTCGTGAAATTGCGCTGCTGCTTGCCGCCGAGGTGGTGGACCACCAGCTTGAGGCTTACCTTGAGCGGCACGGAATTGAACAGGTGTGGGGTGCGGTCGAGCGCATCCTGGTGTGCGTAAGTCCCCGCGTGAAGGCGGTGGATATGATTGAAAGCGGTCACCGCAATGCGGAGCGGTTTCGCGGCGAGCTATACGTGATCTACGTGGCGGAGGCTGAAATCACCGCCGAAGACCAGAAAGTGCTGGAGAGTAATTTTGCTCTTGCGCGCAAGCTCGATGCGCAAACGCACACGCTCGAAGGCGAGGATCCGATTCACACTATTATCGAATTTGCCCGCCAACACGGCATCACGCAGATTTTCATTGGTCACAGCACGCATGAAAGTCTGTGGCATCGTGTTTGGGGAAGCTTTGTTGACCGGCTCATCCGCCAAGCCGAGGGCATTGACGTGCGTGTGTTCCCCAACTGAGACCCAATCATGACAGATCCTTCTTCCAACCGGCGCGGCGTGCTGAGGATTTATCTCGGCTATGCGGCGGGCGTGGGCAAAACCTACCGCATGTTGCAGGAAGCACGCCAGCTTAAAACCCAGGGCGTCGACCTCGTAATCGGTTACTTTGAACCCCACGGGCGCAAAGACACGATTGAGCTTACAGAGGAGATTGAAACTATTCCCCGCCGGAAGCTCGAGTATCGCGGCACAGTGTTTGAAGATATGGATACAGAAGCCATTCTGCGGCGGCGCCCTGCCGTCTGCGCGGTGGACGAGTTTGCGCACACTAACGTTCCCGGCTCGGAGCGCGCGAAGCGGTGGGAGGACGTCGAGATCCTTCTCGACGCTGGAATTGATGTGCTCACCACCATGAACGTGCAGCATATCGAAAGCTTGAACGACCGCGTTTGGGATTTCACCGGCGTGCGCGTGCGCGAGACTGTTCCGGATTGGGTGGTCCGGCAAGCAGACGAGGTGGTGATGATCGATCTGCCGCCCGAGGCGCTGATGAACCGGCTGCGGAGAGGCGTCATCTACGCTCCTGAAAAAGCCAAACAGGCGCTGCAGAATTTTTTTAAAGAGTCCACGCTCCGGGTGCTGCGGGAGCTGGCCTTGCGTCAGACGGCGCACGAACTTGATGTCCACAAGATGGAAAAGGAAGAGCAAACCGTCGCCTCCCAAGCCACGGAGAGTCTTGCCCAGGAGGGCGCTCCTTCGCCGCAGCCGCCGGACCGCGTTCTCATTTACATCACCGCCGATCCCTCCACGGCCATGTTGATCCGGCGTGGGCGTCGCGTGGCGGATTACCTTAGCGCCGACTGCTTTGCTGTCGCCGTGCAACCGGATGCTGATGGCCGAGGCGGTTCCGCGCAGCGCGATGCGCTCGAGAGACACCTTAATTTTGCCCGCAACCTGCACATAGAAACGCGCGTGGTGCGCGTGGGCCCTGTCGCCGAGGCGCTGGTCGACTTCGCCCGTTTGCACCGGATCACGCAGATTTTTTTGGCTCGTTCGCAGCAAGGCCCCTACGTGCCCGTGCTTGGCCGCAGTCTGGTGCAGCAGGTGGTTCGGCTGGCGCGTGATATGCAGGTAACTATTCTCGCTGAGAGGCGCCAGCAGAAACCCGTTAATTAGCCCGTTTATCAACATGCAGGCGGAGTAGTCGATCTATACGCGACGCCATAAGTCGGCGGCGCCTGATTCTGTAGCGGCAGCCTCTGGCTGCCGGTCTTTACTATTAAAATCTATTAAAATCCTGCGGCCAGAGGCCGCCGCTACAGCCAATGATCGTCGCCGACTTATGGCGCTCTGTATATCAAATCCAGTGAGGTCTGTGAGGGGCTGCGGGGAGCAGGCAAATCCGCTCAGAGGAGAGTTGTGAATGGAAGTTGAGATACCCAAGGTTTATTCGCCCGAAAGCATTGAAACGTACTGGGCGCGCGAATGGGTGGAGCGCAAGCTCTATCGCCCCGCGGATAATGCCGCCGGCCCGAGCTTCTGCCTGGTCATTCCTCCGCCCAATATTACCGGGTCGCTTCACATGGGCCACATGCTCGAGCATACCGAGATTGATATTTTCATGCGCTGGCGGCGCATGAGCGGGGATAACGTGCTCTGGGTTCCAGGCACGGATCACGCTTCGATTGCGACTCAAATGATCGTCGAGCGCGAAATCGGGCGTGAGGCTCTGCCGGATCTCGCGCCCGGACCTGACGCGGCGCGGGTCTGGCAGCGTGAAGGCCAACGGTTGCGCATAGAGATGGGGCGCGAAAAGTTTTTGGAACGCTGCTGGCAATGGAAAGAAGCAAATGGCGGCACAATCCGCCGTCAGATGGAGCGGCTTGGCGCTTCAGTCGATTGGACGCGCGAGCGTTTTACAATGGACCCGAGCTACGGGCAGGCGGTGATCGAGACATTTGTCCGCCTTTACGAAGAAGGACTCATCTATCGCGCGCAATATATTGTGAACTGGTGCCCTCGCTGCATGACCGCGCTTTCAGACCTGGAGGTGGTTCACGAAGAGCGCCAGGGAAAACTTTGGTTTATTCGATATCCCTTGGAGGATAGTTCGGGGTTTGTCACCGTGGCAACGACGCGCCCGGAAACGATGCTTGGAGATACAGCTGTCGCAGTCAATCCCACTGACGCGCGATACAGCAATCTGATTGGCCGGAGCGTTAAACTCCCCCTGCTCGACCGGGTGATTCCCATTGTCGCCGACGAGTTTGTTGACCCGGCATTCGGCACGGGAGCGGTAAAAGTGACGCCTGCGCACGATCCCAACGATTTTGCCCTGGCGCTGCGGCATAACCTTCCTCGCATTGCGGTCATCGATGCCAAAGCGCAAATGACCGATGCTGCCGGGCCTTATCGCGGCCTCGACCGCTATAAAGCCCGCGACGCTGTCTTGCACGATCTTGCTGATCGAGGGCTGCTCGAAAAGACTCTCGACCACGCCTTAAGCATCGGAACCTGCCAACGATGCAAGACCGTGGTGGAACCGCTTGTCTCGCTGCAATGGTTTATGAAAATGGCGCCGCTTGCGGAACCTGCGCTGGCTGCGGTGAAAGACGGACGTATTCGCATTCAGCCGGAAAGCGGCCTCAAGAAGTACGTGAATTGGATGGAAAACATCCACGATTGGTGCATCTCACGCCAGCTTTGGTGGGGTCATCGCATTCCTGCCTGGTACTGCGACGCTTGCAATGAAGTGATTGTATCGCGGAAGGATCCCGCGAGCTGCCCGAAGTGCCAATCCCATCAGCTTCGGGCCGATCAGGACGTGCTCGACACCTGGTTCAGCTCCGCGCTCTGGCCATTTGCGACGCTTGGCTGGCCGGAGCCGACGCAGGACCTCGCGCGGTTCTACCCCAATAATCTGATGATTATGGGTGAGGACATCCTTTTTTTCTGGGGCGCGCGCATGATCATGATGGGCCTCAAGCTGACGGAGGAAGTGCCCTTCCGCGCGCTTTACGTTCACGCACTAGTGCGGGATGCGGAGCGCCAGAAAATGTCTAAGACCAAGGGTAATGTGCTCAATCCGCTCGAGGTCACGGCGAAGTACGGCACCGATGCTGTGCGCTTTGCGCTCGCCATTAGCGCCGCGCCGGGCACTGACATTGCCTTCAGCGAAGATAAGGTAGAATCTTATCGCGCCTTCGCCAACAAGATATGGAACGCCGGAAGATTCATTCTGATGAACCTGGACCGCCAACCGGCGTCCGCGCGCAAGGCTCTCGCGATGGCTTTGGAGCCGGCGCCGGAGCTTGGGTTTGCCGGTGTCGTGGAAAATCATGGTACTAACCATGCGCAGGCGGAGCTTGCGCACCGCTGGATTTTCTCCCGGCTGGCTGCGGTTACGGCGGAAATGAATGAAAGCCTTGCGGACTTCCGCTTCCACGAGGCCGCCTACAGCATTTACCATTTTTTCTGGCATGAGCTTTGCGATTGGTATCTGGAATGGGTCAAGCCGGAAATTGCGCAGCCTGCGCCGGAGACTCGAGCGTCTTCTGCATGGATTAATCTGATGCTTGTTTTTAAGTCGTCGCTCCATTTGCTGCACCCCTTCATGCCGTTTATCACTGAGGAACTGTCGCGTCGGCTCCCTGGAGCAGAGTCGTCATCGTCAATTTCGTTGTCCAAGTTCAGCTTGGTGGGAGCCCGGGCCGAGGACTCTGTCTCCGAAAAGGAATTTGAGGAACTCCGCGCTTTGGTGGTGGCGGCGCGCAACGCGAAGGCCGAGCGCGGGCTGCAGCGCGAAAAGCCCAGCGCGCAAGTGGCGAGCGATGATCGCCGGCTGCTCGCGCTCTTCCGCGACTGCCAGGAAGCCATTCTGCGGCTTGCGGGCCTTGAAGCGTTGAACTTTACCCACGGACGATTGCCAAGCGACGCGGAGCGCATTGCGGTGGGCGCGTCGACCGACCTCCGTCTGTTTCATGAAACGAAAGTGGATGCCGAAGCTGAGCGCGCCCGCCTGGAAAAAGAAAAGAGTAAGATTGAGCAATCTCTGGCCCAGGCGCGACGCCAGCTTGAAAACCAGGAATTTGTTAG
>DASZAE010000163.1:0-6002 GCA_035945515.1 Terriglobia bacterium | reverse complement strand
CCAGGCACGATCGTCGCGCGGGCTTATATCGTGCGCATCGGTGCCAAAGAGAATCGGGACGCCCGAAAGTTTTGCAGCCGCTAAAGCGATCCAGAACGTGGCGCAAATGTAGCCGGTAAACATGACAACAGCGTCGAATTTCCCAGCGCGTATTAGCCGCCAAACACCTAGATTGATCAGACCAAGGAGCTTTCCGACTGCAGGACGCGGTGAAATATTTCTGAGCTTTACCCAGGGATAGTTGTCGAGCAAGGGAATGTCCCAAGCAACCTGAACGCCGAAGTCGGGGTCGACGTGAGCTTCCGCGCCTTCCAGACTGCAATACGCGACGAGTATTTCGAGCTCCGGACGCTGCGCCATGAGGCGCCACATGGGCGAGCCGTATTGAGTTGGATGCGTGCATAGCAAGAGAGCGCGTAACTTCTTGTCAGCCATTGTGGAGAACCCGGGCTTCTCATCCAGGGTTTGAACGTGTCCGAACGCCAACAGGCACAGCTTCCCCGAGCTTTCTGCGGAAGCGCTGCAAATTATGTTCCGCGTACCAGCTGCGCATCCGGTAGAAAGCTCTCGGAGGCATGAACAGCGTGGATGCCAGCACGAGCCACTTGAACACGGTGTAAGAGACGCTGTTGTGCTCGTAACCGGCGCGGAATCGTTTAAGCTCCAAGGCGAAGGTCTGCCAGGGCCATCCTCCGTCCAAGATGATGCGCAAGCGTTCGCATTCCAGCAAATCGGGTTTCACGAAGGCAGCTACAGCATCCGATGGCACTCCGGCGGCAGACAAATAGGGCGGCAGGAATTCAAAATTTGCCTTCACGATCTCGTACTTGCGCCGAATGTTTTCTGGATTTGCAGATCGAGACTCATACAGATTGCCCTGATGCAAACGGTAGAAACCAAGAGGCTGATCGAGAACAATCGCTCCTCCAAGAGCAAGAGCTAGAGACATAAGAACAATGTCAAAAAAGACAAAGCGTTCCGAGACTGGCCCGATTTGGTCGAGAACACGCCGGCGAATGGCGAGTTTACTCGTCGAAAGAAAGGCGCATCCAGAACGCGCCACGCGCGCGGCTTCCGCGTTCGCCAAGTTGAGACAGTAAGTTCTCTCGGGCACAAAGGGCTGAGTGCGAGAAGTGTCATCGCGGACTTCGAAGTATCCGTGGCCGACCGCCGCAATACCAGAATTGTGCTCAAATGCGTCAAGAACGGCACGCAATTTTCCCGCGGCCCACCAATCGTCGGCGTCGAGGAACGCCACGACGGGAGCATGCGTTTCGGGAATGGCGGCGTTAAATGCGGAAACCTGGCCGCCATTTTTCTTGTGGATATACCGGACGCGCGGCGCGAATTTTGCGACAAGGGATGCCGTGTTGTCAGTTGAGCCGTCGTCCACTACGACGATTTCGAGTTCCGAGGGCGAAAGTCCCTGCTCGAGAACGCTGACGAGCGCCTGCTCGATGAAATGCTCCTGGTTGTAGGTGTCAATTAGGGCGGAAACGAGCGGCTTGGTCATTTGGAATTAAGTTCAACCCTCATACCGATCTGTCGGAAATCGCGGAACCGTTGACAGATTTCTGTCGCCGCACGTGGATGCTTGCAACTGGAATGGGATCACCGACCACGCGGCGGAAACGCCGCAAATTGTGCCTCGCATACCAGTTGCGCATTCGGTAGAAAATGCTTGGCGGCATGAACAGCGTTGACGCCAGCACGAGCCACTTGAACGCGCCATAAGCGGCGGTGTGTTGCTGGTAGGCAAGTTGAAAACGCTCGCGTTCGAGACGGAAGGTTTCCCAAGGCCAGCCACCTTCGAGGATGAGGCGCAGTCGCTTGCACTCCGCCCGGTCCGATTCAAATAAGGCTGATTGAGCATCTGGCGTCACTCCCGCACGAGCTAGAGCTCCCGGCAAAAAATTAAGCTGAGCGCTGAGAAACTGATACCTGCGGCGGAGATTTTTTGTATCCGGCATTCGAGATTGAAAGAGATTTTGTCCATGCAGGCGATAGTAACAGAGGGCCTGATCGAGGACGAACGCTGAGCCTAGCGTCATGGCGAAGAGTTGGACGGGCCTATCAAAAAAAATTAAATTTTCTGGAAGATGCCCGGCTATATCGATAACGTTTCGCCTGACGGATAGCATCGTCGTGCCTAGGAAGGACCAAGCGGAATGCGCCATGCGCGCCGCGCCAGCATCCGTCAGGTTGAAAACTTGGTTTCCGACAGGAAGCACAGCCTCGATGGTAGACTCCGCTTCATGCGCCTCAAAGTATCCATGTCCGACTGCGGTCACATCAGGATTTCGTTCGAAGGCGTCCAATACAGCTTGGAGCTTTCCCTTCGCCCACCAGTCGTCCGCATCAAGGAACGCAACAATCGGAGCGTGAGTCTCTGGAACGCCAGCATTGTAAGCGGAGACTTGGCCGCCGTTCGTCTTTCGTATATAGCGAATGTCCCGTCCAAACCTCTCAACCGCCGCGGCTGTATTATCCGTGGAGCCGTCATCGACCACGACGATTTCAAGCTCCGAAGGCGAAAGCCCCTGTTCGAGAACGCTGACGAGCGCTTGCTCGATAAACTGCGCCTGATTGTAAGTGTCGATCAAGGCTGAAACGAGCGGCTTGGTCATTTGGGCTGCCCGTCGGCTAGGGCTGTCAGTTCGCGGACGAAATCCTCGGGGGGGCGATTCACGTTGGATTGGCCCCCGAGCGAATAGAACGCCATTGGCGCAAAAACTTTCGTCGTAGAGTGCCTAGCCCGAAGCGAATCATCTGTCGCAATGTGTGAGGATCTATCGCTATTGCATCCCGCAAAATTAAGCATCTTCTCCGCAGCGGCACGCGCCAAACTGTTACAGCGGGAGCCCAAGACCATGACACGGTTTCAGATAGTTTTTTCCGCGCGGCCTCTGTTGGTGTCACATGGCCGAGGAGCCAACGGATAACGCGAAGGTATTCCGCTCCCGCGAGGCCTTCCTGTTTGCTTGCCTCTGTGACGGTCGCGTCATGGACTCGATAATAATTCAGGGGTTCACTGATGTGTGCCACCTGTCCTTTGAGGGCCATTGCAGCCCATAATTTCCAGTCGCCGCAGAAGTGCAGGCTTTCGTCGGCCCCTTGGACCTCGTCGTAAACGGCTTTTCGGAAAAGGACGCTGCTCGCATTGAACACGGGGTTCAGATGCACGAAATAGTTGCGGCACTCCTCGCGCCCGTCAGCGCTAAAATCGTTGGCCCATTTGTCCGGGTTCAGAGCCACGAGGTGGGAGTCCGCGTAACCGTCCACTCGATCATCCGCGTAGACACGCCAAGAGCGGCAATTCACAAATACGACTTGGGGGTCGGAGCCGAGGACGGCGATGAGGCGTTCGAGGAGGCGCGGGTCGGCGTAGTCGTCGGATTCGGCAATCCAGACGTATTCGCCGCGCGCGAGGCGTACGCCCTTGTTCCACTGTTTAAATGTGCTGCCGGAATTGGCGTCGTTGAATTCGATTCTTACGCGTGGGTCGGCTGCGTATGACGAGAGAATCGAGCGGCTGTCGTCGGTGGAGCAGTCGTCGAGCAGGATCAATTCGAAATCCTGGAATGTCTGGCGCAAGACGCTATCGATGCGCTTGCGCAGAAAGCGCGCGTGGTTGTAATTGGGAACGATGACGCTGACAGTTGGCATTTTGTTTCACACGTTTGCTTGTATGAATTTTCAATCAGCCCGTTGTGCAGTTAAAAGATCACGATTCATCCGCTGATTAAGACTCGCCGGAAGGCTCGCGGGTCTCACCGCAGGCGGGCGCAGCATCGATTATCTAGTATCATTGTGAGAGTCGCAAGTAAGCGGGCCGTCGCCCGTGCGACATTGTGGAGTGAACTGCATGAAGCTGAGCGTGATGATCATCACCTATAACCACGAGCGATTCATTGGGCAGGCGCTCGAAAGCGTGCTAGCGCAGCGAGTGAATTTCGATTATGAGATCGTCATCGGCGAAGACTGCTCGACGGACGCTACTCGAGACATTGTGATGGATTTCCATCGGCGGTATCCAGACCGAATTGTGGCGCTGCTTAGAAGCCACAATGTGGGGGGTAAAGAGAACTTCCTTGATACTCTGGCAAGATGCCGAGGCCAATACGTGGCTCTACTCGACGGTGACGATTATTGGATATCCGGGGATAAGCTCCAGAAGCAGGTTGATTTCCTCGATGCACATCGTGGCCACGCTATCTGTTGTTCCCGAGCCCAAGTGCTAGACGAGCGGGGTTCGGGCTACGCAAGCTTCCTCCCCTTTCCTCCGGTGCCAGCGGGATCGTACACACTCAACGACTTGCTGCGCGGAAATTTTGTCGTGCCATCCACGACGGTTTACCGCCGGGATGCGATCGGATCGCTCCCCAAATGGTTTCGTACACTGGTGCAGGGTGATTGGGCGCTGTTTGCGCTGATTGCAAGACAGGGAAAGATCGTACTGATGGACGAGGCCCTGGCCATGTATCGGATGCATTGGGGAGGCATATGGTCTGCTCGGCCATTAGCCGACCAGTTGACTGAAAGCATTCGAGCGCTGAAGGCCCTCGATGAGCACCTGGAGTTTCAACACACAAGCACGATACGGCGCACGATCGCGCGATACCATTGGGATATGGCGGCACTCGCACGGCAGCAAGGCGAGCGAATGGAAACAATGAAACATATCGCGGGTTACTTACGAAAGGGCGGATTAAGATTCCCTGGCAGCAAGAGGCCTCTAGCGGCGCTGGTGGCGTATGCGCTCTTGGGTACCTGGTACGAAGCCATCCGCAAAGCGAAGCAGGCCAGTCGCAGCTGAAATGGATATTGCCCCGGTCACTTCGTTGCTTCGACAATGAGTTTGTGGCCGACTTACTGCGGGGAGGGCGGTTCTGGTAATGTAAAGCGAGGCGAGGCAGGCGGTTCACCCCTAGCGGCCACTACCGTCAGTGTGGCTGCCGCCTTGGTCGAGGCATCTAAGAAAGGCGTGGACGGTTGCAGGAGAGTGTACGTGTGCGAAGGTAAAGGCAGATGAGCACGGCGACGGCTCCGGAGCAGACGCTGGCGGAAGCGGCGCGCGCGCCGATGGGAGCCGATCAAGGGCCGGTGGTGGTGATACGCCCGACGCGGGGATGGGCCGCGTTGCGGCTGGGCGAGCTGTGGAAGTATCGCGAGCTGCTGTACTTACTGGTGTGGCGGGACGTAAAGGTCCGCTACAAACAGACGATGCTGGGAGTGGCGTGGGCCGTGCTGCAGCCATTGCTGACGATGATGATTTTCACGCTGCTGTTCGGCAAGCTGGCCAAGGTGCCTTCCGAGGGCGTGCCGTATCCGATTTTTGCGTATTGCGCGCTGGTGCCGTGGACGCTGTTTGCGTTCGCGCTGGCCCAATCAGGGAATAGTCTGATCAACAGCCAGAATCTGGTGACAAAGGTGTATTTCTCGCGGCTGGTGATTCCCATCGCGCCGGTGGTGGTGGGTTTGGTGGACTTCAGCATCGCGTTCGTGCTGCTGCTGGGAATGATGGCTTACTACGGAGTGCACCCGGGAATTGCGATTGTGACGCTGCCGCTGTTTCTCTTGCTGGCCATCGCCACAACGCTGGGAGTGGGGTTGTGGCTCTCGGCGCTGAACGTGGAATATCGCGACGTGAAGCACACGATTCCGTTCCTGACACAGTTCTGGCTATTCGCGTCGCCGATTGCGTATCCGAGCAGCGCCGTGCCAGCGAAGTGGCGAGTGCTCTATGGGCTGAATCCCATAGCAGGAGTGGTGGAGGGATTTCGCTGGGCGCTGCTGGGAACGCAAAGGCCGTCAGTGCCGATGTTGCTGGCCTCTTCGGCGATGGTGGCCTTGCTTATTTTTAGCGGATTGGTTTACTTCCGCCGAGTGGAGAAGACTTTCGCGGATGTGGTGTGACGAAGAGTTTGGCTCGCTGGTACAGCACATATGAGCGCATTGGCAATCCACGCTGAAGGGATCGGGAAGCTCTATTACATCGGGCG
>DASZAE010000162.1:0-20536 GCA_035945515.1 Terriglobia bacterium | reverse complement strand
GGGACTGTAACATTTCGTGTTGAAGATTGCGGTAGAGAAAGAAAAAGGGTATCTCCGGTAATTACAACCTGCCGGTCGAGGGCAGGAGGAAGGAGATACCCCATGAGCACTACCAAAGTACATCTCTCCAGCCTGGTGACGCAAGCTTGGACGCAGCTCCAGGGCACGATGCTGGAGGAAGTTCGCAAAAAGATTGAGGAGTTGGCGGAGGCCGAACGCGACAGCCGGGTGGCGCGAGCCCCCCATGCGCGAGGCGGCAATAGTCTCCGGCGTTGGGGACACAAGGTGCGGAAAACGCTGCTGACCCCCTGGGGATTGATTCACGGCTTGCATCTGCCGCGCCTGCGGGACGTGGAGAAGCGGCAGGAGGTTCCTTTTCTCAGTTCGGAGCGGCAGGAAGCCCGCTTGGCGGAGATGCTGCTGAGTTCGACGCTGGGCGGAATGTCTTACCGCAAGGTGGTGAACTGGGCCCGGCATCATCTGGGTCTGGTGATTTCTCCGGCCTGGGTCGGGAGGGTGGTGGAGTCTGCCGCTGGCCGCATGGAGGCGCGCCGCGCGGAGCGTTTTTCGGTGCGGCAGTTTGAAGCCCTGGTGGTGGATGCTGTCTGGGTGCGCACTCGCCGCAGCCCGCACCGCCGGGCCCGCTCGATGGCTTTGCTGGTGGCGGTGGGAGTGCAGTTTGACGGGCTGTTTCGCGTTCTGGACTGGCAGGCGGCCGAAGCGGAAAGCGCCTTCGCCTATCAAGCCTTGTTCCAGCGCCTCTTCGAGCGCGGCTTGGAGGAAGTTCCCTCGATTGTGGCCGATGGCTGTGGCAGTGTCCGGGGAGCCGCAGCCCTGGTTTATCCGATGGCTCAAATCCAGCCTTGCCTGCGTCATTGGCTGAAAACGCTGGAGGGCTGTCTGCACAAGCGCGCCTGGATTCATCGCCGTCACCTGCGCCGCGATTTCTGGTGGATCTATGAGGCCCGAGCAGGCTCACCGCTGGGCGCTCCATTTCGTGCGCCGCTGGGCTAGTTCCGAGCCCGACTTCGTGCATTACTTCTGGCAGGATTTTCAGGCCTCGATCACCTTCTTGAAGCAAGGCCTGCGGGTTTGGGCCTATCGCCTGAAGACCACGAACCTGGCCGAAGGCTTCTTTCGCAACCTGCGACGCTTCTTGGGCCGCTTTCCTGGCTTCCTGAACCCGGAACACGCCGATCGCGCCCTGGGACTCTACTTGCTCGGAGCCGACCATGCTTAACCGGAGACCCTTACACATTTTCAACACGAATCATTGACAGTGCCTAACCCGCTTCCGCATTGTGTTTGCCGGGCGCAGATGATAAGTTAAAGAGTTTTCCCAATCTATATGCAGCCGCCTTGCTGGATGAGGACCGCAAACGAGGTCGGTTTCCAGCGGCCGGCGGCAAATTTATTTCAGGGAGTGGATGAATGCGAAAAAAAGTGACGGTGATTGGTTCGGGCAATGTGGGATCAACAGTGGCGCAGCGCCTGGCGGACAAGCAGCTTGCGGACGTGGTGTTAGTGGACATTCTCGATGGCATTCCGCAGGGCAAGAGCCTAGACATGCTCGAAGCGGGCCCCATTGAAGGCTACGACGTTCGCGTCACGGGCACTTCCGACTATGCGGACACGGCCAATTCCGACATCATCGTCATGACCGCCGGTCTCGCGCGCCAGCCCGGCATGAGCCGCGACGACCTGCTGAAGAAGAACTACGAGATCGTAAAAAGCGCCGTGGGCGAAGCAGCTAAACGCTCGCCACAGGCGATCGTCATTGTCGTGACCAATCCGCTCGATGCTATGGCGCAGACGGCATTCAAGGCGACGGGGTTTCCAAAGAACCGCGTGATCGGCATGGCCGGCGTGCTCGATACAGCACGCTACCGCACATTCCTGGCGGAGACGCTGAACGTGTCCGTGCAGAACGTGCAAGGCTTCGTCCTTGGCGGGCACGGCGACACCATGGTGCCGGTGCCGCGCTACACAACCGTGGCGGGCATTCCCGTGACCGAGCTTTTGCCCAAAGAGAAACTCGAAGCCATCATCACTCGCACGCGCAATGGCGGCGCGGAGATTGTGAATCTGCTCAAAAAGGGAAGCGCCTACTACGCGCCCTCGTCCGCTGCAGTGGAAATGATCGAAGCGATTTTCCATGACCGCAAGAAAATCCTGCCTTGCGCCGCCTATCTTGAGGGCGAATACGGCATCCACGGCCTATTCGTCGGCGTGCCCGCGAAGTTGGGCGCGAACGGCATTGAAGAGATCATCGAGATCAAGTTGACAGCCGAAGAGAAAGCCGAACTCCAAAAGTCCGCCGATGCCGTGAAGCAGCTTGTCAGCGTCATCGGCGTGTAGCGCGTTTCCGCACACATCGCAAAAAGCGCGATGTATTGCGCCACCCGCGCACTATCCATAAAAGCTTCAAGTTAAAACGGAGATGATGCATGCCAATCAACCCCACCTCTCCGGGCGTTTATATCGAGGAACTTCCCAGTGGGCCCCACACCATCAGCGGTGTGGCAACATCCATTGCTTGCCTCATCGGCTGGGCCCCCAAGGGCCCCACCACGAACGCGCAACGGGTGTTGAGTTGGGCAGACTTCAACAATCATTTTGGCGGCCTTGATTCACGCAGCCTGCTGGGCTATGCCGTGAATCAGTTCTTCGCCAACGGAGGAACGCAGGCGTATATTGTCCGTCTAGTGGATACTACGGATACACCGAAGGCGGCCGCGGCCACTGCGTCCCTTGCGCCCATTACCGTCAATGCTTTGAATATGGGCGGATGGGGGAACAACTATTCCACTGCCATCAAGAACCCCAGCCCGGCCACAGGTCGATTCCAGCTTCAGGTTTTGTATACGCCCTCGGGTTCGCCCACTCCTCCGCCGGTGTTGGTGGAGTCGTTCGAGAACCTCACGACCATCAGTCCCGATCCCCAGGGACGCAACGTCGTAGATGTGGTCAACAACGGCTCCAACTACATCACCGTTGCGGCGCCGTCAGGCACGACAACTCTGCCTTCAGACACGGACAGCACGCCTGTTGCGCTTAGCGGCGGGAATGACGGCAATGTCCTCAGACCAAGCACGGACCCCACCGCTGGCAATGCCTTCGATATCGCTGTCGCCAGCACGACGGCGCTCCTCGATCGGATTGACCTTTTCAACCTGCTGTGCGTCCCCGGCGAGTGCGTGACCTCGACTCTCACCACGCTCGAAGGCTATTGCGAAAAACGGCGCGCGTTTCTTATCGCCGATTCCGGCCCGCTGATTACTGACTACACCAAGCTAGCGACCGGGCCCGGCATCACGGGCGCGGGCGGCAACGCGGCCTTTTATTTCCCATGGATCCAGGCCCCCGATCCGCTCAACGGGAATGTCTCACGCAACTACCCGCCGTGCGGTTTTGTGGCCGGCCTTTACGCCTCCACTGACGCCAGCCACGGCGTGTGGAAGTCGCCGGCCGGAACTTCTGTCGTGTTGGCCGGCGCGACGGGCGTAGCCGTGCCCCTCAACGACGCGCAAAACGGGCAGCTCGATCCTGTGGCCGTAAACTGCATTCGCAACTCCAGCGTCTACGGCACTGTGATCTGGGGCGCGCGCACCACGCAGGGCAATGATGATCTCGGCTCGCTGTGGAAATACGTGCCCGTCCGCCGCCTCGCGCTTTTCCTCGAAGAGAGTCTCTATCGAGGCACGCAGTGGACGGTGTTCGAGCCCAACGGCGAGCCGCTGTGGGCGCAAATCCGCATGAACGTCGGCTCGTTCATGCAGACGCTGTTCAAGCAGGGCGCTTTCCAGGGCTCGTCGCCACAGCATGCGTACTTCGTGAAGTGCGACAGTGAGACCACGACTTCGTCGGACCAGGACAACGGCATCGTCAACATCCAGGTTGGTTTTGCGCCCTTGAAGCCCGCTGAGTTCGTCGTCATCCAGATCGAGCAGATGGCTGGACAGGCCGAAGCGTAAGGAGATCAACATGGCTCAATTCAGCGCCACCCGCGGTGTAATCAACGTGTAGCCGTAGCGCCGGCATCTTGCCGGCAATGGGAAACAATAAAGCCGCCAGGATGGCGGCGCTACAAAAACAAAGGCCGCGGCTGGGTTTGCCAGACGCGGCCTCTACGTTTTCTCGCTGCTCGTTTGGTTCTTAGACGCTCACCTTTTCCGGCTCGAGTTCAGGCGCAGCCAAGGGCTTGGCGTTGCCGATGGTCACCAAGTCGGCGGCAGGCTTCTTGAGAACAAGCTCTTCATAAAGCTCCTTCACCTGCTTGGCTTCGTAGGCGGCTTTCCGCCGGGCGCGTTCTTCTTCCGCCGCGGTCATGGGGATGTCATGCTCGCGCTCGCGCACGCGCGCCGCGTCCTCAGAATCCACCTGGAGAGAGTGCTCATAATTCCCCAGGCTGACGGATTTGCCGCGAGCATAAATCTCATGCTTGCCGTGCGTCTTGTACCACTCGGCCACGGTGGCGTTCTTGTGCATATTCTCGATAATCTTCCGCCAGCCGATGCCCGTGTTGTAAGCGCAGAAGGAAATTTCGCCCTGCTGCGTGGCGTAGGGGATGATGCACATTTCGGTGCGGCGGAAGTCGTAATTGAAGAGGTCTTGGAACCACATGCCAGCGATGAAGAGGAAATTCCACGGGTCGGCGCGGCGCTTCGCCGTTTCCTCAAACGTCCGGTCGGGGCCAGAATTGCCATAGACCTTCTTAGTCTTCGCTTCGCCGCGCAGGGCGAACGATTTATCGAATTTCTTCAGGATGTCCGCCAGCGCCAGGCTCTTCGGCGCCTTCGAGGGGGTGTAATTCTTGAGCAGCGCGAGGCCCATCATGATGTTGGACATGGCGCGCCCGCGGCCCGCGTCCGTGATCATCTGCATGTCGTGGATGAGGCCGGGCACGTTGAGGAACTCAGGCACCGGCGCCCATTCGCCATTTTCTTTGTTGATCATGAGCGCGGTGCCAATGCCGCAATTCGGATGGCAGCCACAGCTCACCATGCCCCACTGCGACTCAGGACCGTGCACCACGTCCGCGAAGTCCGCGAACGAACTGAAAAGCGAAAGCGGAAACCAGTCGCGCGTAGGCTCCGTGATGCCAAGCTGCTTCTTCACGTCATACGCCATGTGCGAGAGCGTGTAACGTTGCCGCAGGCGCCGCTCCGCGGTGATGTCTTCGTCGCGGCCCGTGAAGGAGACGGGTTGGAACGAAACAAAGGAGATTTTCTTGGGATTTTCACGGGCAAATTTGATAATGGGGCCGACCTGGTCATTGTTCACGCCGTTCACCAGCGTCGTCACCAGGATGATCTCGATGCCGGCCTCGTGCATGTTGTCGATGGCCTTCAGCTTCACATCAAACAGGTTGCCTACCTGGCGGTGCGAGTTGGCGTCGTTGCCGATGCCGTCGAACTGCAAATAAGCGTAGCGCAGACCGGCTTCGAACGCGCGGCGCGAATAATCTTTGCTCTTGGCGAACTCAATGCCGTTGGTCGCCGCCTGCACGCTGTTGTAGCCGATCTTGCGGGCATACCGCACGGCGTCAATGAAGTAGGGCGACATGGTGGGCTCGCCGCCCGAAAACTGCACGGACATCTGGCGTCGCGGCTTTATTTTGAGCGCGTTATCGAGGATTTCCGTAATGTCTTCCCACAAAAGCTCGTGCACAAAACCCACCTGGTTGGCGTCCATGAAGCAGGGGTCGCACATCATGTTGCAGCGGTTGGTCAGGTCCACCGTCAGCACCGATCCGCGTCCGTGCTTGATGGTGCTGGAGCCGTGATTGTGCAGGTCTTTGTCGTTGTGCGCGCGGATGTCGCGGCCGGGGAAATTCTTCTCAATCCACTTCAGGAAGTTGACGTCTACCGCCATCATGTCTTCATAATGTCCGTGAATGGGGCAGTCCTTCACCATCCACACCTGGCCGTCGCGCTCGATAATCTGAGCCTTAATTTCCCCCACTTTCTCATTAAGCAGCGATTTCACATCCTGATCGCCGTTCAAGATCTTCTCGCGGGCATCCTTCACGCAACCGGGGCACAACGAGTCCGTCTCGCGGGGCCATCCTAATTGAGGCCGGGTCTTCTGCCACGATTTCAGCAAAGGTTTTTCAGACCATTTCGGAGTAAAACTGGGGTTGGGGCTGTATTTATTAAAAAATTGGATCGAATCGAATGCCACCCCGGCGAAGGAACAGAGGGCGCTGTCAAAATACTTCATCAGCCGCTGGCCTTTTTGTCTTGGCATTGGTGTGTTACCTCCTAAGTTTTTCAGTTCTTGAATCCCGCTCACCAAAGGGCGTCGTAAATCGCCCGCGAGGGCTCTGCCGTGCTTGAGAAATATATCATCGAACCAGCCCCCGCCGCTACGCTTCCTAATAAAATTCCAATGGCTCCCAAAAGCTATATGGCTTGAGCCTTCTCCGAAAATCGCCCCCGGTTCGGGGTATTAGAGCTTTATTTACCCTTGGCCATGATAAATGTTCACAACAATTGGCCATAAGCAAATTTCGCCGAATGGCGGTTTTATGCGCCTGGATGGGGCGGATTTTATTGTGAACGGAATCTATGAATCCTCTTCAAAATCAATGGGTTATTCATCGTCGGGCGGTGTTCTTACCCGCCAAAGGCAAGGAACTGCCGCGGGACCGACGTTTAATCCATGCCCCGCTTATCATCTCCCAATGTTTCAATAGGTTGACTTTCTTTTATTTTGAGGTTTTCGCCCCGCCGCTGTTATTGCGAAAGGGCACGACTTCAAGTCGTGCCGAGCAGGATCGTAAAGGATTTCTTCGTCTCTCGCGCGCCGATGCGGCAAGCCACATCGGCGCGCGAGAAGGCTAAATTTATAATGGACTGCCCGATGGCACGGCTTAAACAAGTTGCTGAAAAAGTCGATTCAACTGTCATTACTGAGCGCGCGAAGAATCTGCTTCTATGTGAAATCAGTAACTTCCGAGATTCTTCGTCGCCTCCGGCTCCTCAGAATGACACGCTCGGGGAGTTTTTCAGCAACCGGTTAAAGCCGTGCCCTTTCGCAAGCGGAAAAAGCCCCGTTTTTGACCCCAAAAGTCGTTACGAACCGGATCGGCTCTCGCATCTCCTTTGTTTTATTGCAAATGCTCCGGTTCGTAGTGGAAATCCTTATAATTTCTTTACATTCAATTAGTTGAGCCGATTTCGTCCGGTTCGTGCTCCGGTTCGCGCCGGTTCGTGTTACTAATGTTTCTTTAGTTTCAATAATTTGCAAAATTTTAGCCTAAACATTCTCTTTTTTGTTGTCGCCGGTCTCCCCGGAATCGCCTTTCGGCAGGATTTCCACTGCCTCCCGCCGTCCGAACCACTGCTGATCCATCAGTAGCCGCACCCTGCGGTCAATGCCGAGATCGATCATGTTGAGTTGCCTCATAAGCTGTGTAGCGCAGAGTTTTGCTTTCTAAAACTCTGCGGATTCTCACAGGTCCGGATGGCAAGCTGCTGTAGCGGCGAGCAAAGCCTATAAGAGGCCGCCGGTCTTTAATGAGTAAAAACCGGCGGCGAGGACGCCGCCGCTACAGCACAAGCTGCGTAGCGCAGACCGCAGCCTTTGTGGTCTGCGGTCTTTGAATGCACAAAAAAACCGCAGACCTCAAATACGGAGGTCTGCGCTACAAAAAGCCTAGCACGCCGCTTTGAGTTTTGTGAGACGAATGGGATAAATGGGACGGTTTTTTTGCATGGACCCTGGTTACAACGCCTGCCGGGGAATCAGACTCGCGCCCCCGGCGGAGGCGTATCATTAGAACCTATGGACGCGGGCGAGACCCTCAAAAATCTGGCTCTGGAGATTGGCTTTGATCTGGCAGGGGTCGCGCCGGTGGATGCCGCCTCCGATCTGGCATTCGCGCGCGAATGGGTGCACGCTGGCCGAGGCGGCGAGATGCGCTACCTTGCCAACCCCAAGCGGGATGATCCACGCTTTGTTTTGCCGTCGGCCGAGTCCATTGTGTGCGTGGGACTTATCTATAACGCTCCGCTGCCCTATTCCGAAGAGCGCAGAAAGCCTGGCGGCGGCCCAAAGGCTTGGATTTCCCGTTACGCCTGGGGCCGCGACTACCATGAGGTGATGCGGACCAAGCTTGAGCGTCTGCGCAAGGGAATGGAAATGCTCGCGCCGGGGGTGGAAACGCGCGTCTATGTGGACACGGGACCTATTGTCGAGCGGGCTTTCGCGCGGCTTTCGGGAATTGGATGGGTGGGCAAGAACACCTGCCTGATCCATCCGCAAAAAGGCTCATGGTTTTTTCTCGGCGTCGTTCTCTCGAACCTCGCGCTCAAGCCGGATTTGCCTGCGCCCGACCGCTGCGGCTCCTGCACGCGCTGCATCGAGGCGTGCCCCACCGAGGCGCTCACGCCTTACGTCATGGATGCCTCGCGCTGCATTGCCTACCTTACGATCGAGCTAAAAGGCTCCATCCCGGAAACGTTTCGTCCGGCCATAGGCAACAACATCTTTGGCTGTGATATTTGCCAGGATGTTTGTCCCTGGAATCGGGCGAGCCCTCAGCGGACGGAACGGAAGGGCGCCGCCACCACTGATCAATCTGAGTTCCAGCCGCTGACCTTGGAGCTTCCTGGGCAGGTACAGCGTGACGAGGATGAGAGAACAACTCCTACAACCGCCGTATCACGCGATTCGCTCACACCTGATACCTCACACCTGAAACCTGAACGTATCTCGCTCTTCAACCCGCCGCTTCGTGCCTTAGCTTCGCTGAGCGAGGAAGACTTCCGCCGCGCCTTCTCGCGCTCACCTATCAAGCGCGCAAAGTACCGTGGCTGGCTGCGAAATCTTTGTGTTGCGATGGGGAATTCCGGCGATCAGAGTTTTATTCCGTGGCTGGAACAAGCCGCGAGGCACGAGGATGAGATTGTGCGGGAGCACGCGCGATGGGCGCTGGAACAGTTGCGCGAACGATAGAGGTAGCGCGGACCTGCGTTTTTTCAGGTCCGCGGCTTGTAATCTTCCGAAGGACAGGCCGCAGACCTCAAATACGGAGGTCTGCGCTACTTACTCGTAGCGCCGGCATCTTGCCGGCAATTGCACAAGTTTATGTTGCTCCCATTATTGCCAGGGCAGCCCGCTCCGACCCCGGCCGCCGGGACGGCGGCGCTACCTCAAGAAAGCGCCCCGATCACGGCATCGGTAAACGCTTCCGTCGTGGCCGAGCCGCCCACGTCACGCGGCAGATGCTTACTTGTCTCGTATGTCTTATGGATGGCCCGCTCGACGCGCTCCGCCACTGCCTCTTGCCCGACGTGGCGCAGCAGCATGACGGCGGTCAGCATCATGGCCGTCGGGTTAGCGATGCCTTGGCCGGCGATATCGGGCGCGGTCCCATGCACAGCCTCGAAGAGCGCGCATTGCTCGCCCAGGTTCGCGCCAGGGACGAGTCCCAGGCCGCCCACCAGTCCCGCCGCAAGGTCCGACGCGATATCGCCATAAAGATTTTCGAGTAGCAGCACGTCAAATTGCTGTGGCCTCATCACAAGCTGCATACAACAGTTGTCGACGATCACTTCACGATATTCGATTTCCGCATAATCCTTGGCCACTTTGCGCACGCTATCGAGGAATAGCCCATCGGAAAGCTTCATAATGTTGGCCTTGTGCACGGCGGCAATCTGTTTGCGCCCCCGCTTGCGCGCGTACTCGAAAGCGAAGCGCGCGATGCGCGTGGAGGCGCGCTCGGTGATGATTTTCAGGCTTTCCACCACGCCGGGAACCACCGTATGCTCGAGGCCCGAGTAGAGGTCCTCGGTATTCTCGCGCACGATCACCAGATCCACGTTTTCAAAAGGGGTGCGCACGCCCGGCAGCTTCTTAGCCGGACGCAGGTTGGCGTAAAGATCGAGCTCGCGGCGCAGGCTCACGTTCAAGCTGCGATGGCCCACGCCAATCGGCGTGGCAAGAGGTCCTTTCATGCCCACGCGCGTTTTGCGGATGGAGGTGACGACCGGATTCTCCCGGTGCTCGCCCGCGCGCCGGTCGAGCGTGGGCTTGGCTTTTTTTTCTTCCCAGTCGATGCCGGCCCCCGCCTTTTCGAGCAGCCGCAGCGTGGCCGCGGTGATTTCCGGGCCAATGCCGTCTCCGGGAACAAGGGTGACTTTGGGCCGTGCCGGGTGCGTGCGCGTCATTCATTGATTGTAACAAACGATAAAGGCAGTGGAGAGTGATGAGTGACGAGGGGCACGGCGTTTGGGCCGTGGGCCTTGTATCGGCAAAAGAAAAGCCCACGGCACACAGAACGTGCCGTGGCTACCGCTCCCTGAAGTTGTAGCGGCGGCCTGAGGAAAATCCTCGTTAGCTTTTCTCGTCACTCTTCACTCGTCCCTTGTCACGGCTCTTCTCAGTCAATCCGATAGTGGCAACCGCGGCTTTCGCGGCATTCCTTGGCTGCGAGCAGCAGGATGCGGGCGGTCTGGATGCCGTTCCGCAATCCGATGATGGCGTCCGTCACTTCGGCCTTTTCATAGAAGCGGGAAATTTCCGCGTCGAGCTCGCGCAGAATTTCGTAAGCGCGGTTCAGGCGCTTCTCGCTGCGGATGAGGCCCACGTAATTCCACATCGTCTGCTGGATCGTGAGCCAATCTTGTGCGATCAATGCGGGGTCGACCGCCTCGTGCTCGTAGCGCCAGGGAACGATGCGCGGCATGGAATAATCCTCCCCGCGTATCATGCTCTCGGCGGCGTGCGCGCCGGCCCGCGTGCCCCAAACCAGGCATTCAAGCAGCGACGTGCTGGCCAGCCGGTTTGCGCCATGCAGTCCCGTGCAGGAGACTTCGCCCGCGGCGCGCAGGCGCGCGAGGTTGGTGCGACCCCATTCATCCACGGCAATGCCGCCGCAGCTATAGTGGGCGGCCGGCACGACAGGGATGGGCTGCTTCGTAATATCAATGCCAAGTTCGAGGCAATGTGCATAGATGCCCGGAAAGCGGTCGCGCACCTCTTCCGCCGGTTGATGGGAAATATCGAGATAGGCGCACGGCTCGCCCGATTCGAGCATCACCTGATAGATGGCGCGAGCCGCCACATCGCGCGGCGCGAGCGACCCATCGGGATGGAACCGCCGCATGAACTCGCGCCCCCGGCTATCCACCAGGCGCGCGCCTTCGCCGCGCAAGGACTCCGAAATCAGGAAGCGCCCGCTCGGATGATAGAGCGTGGTGGGATGGAATTGCACGTACTGCATATTGATGCAGCGCGCTCCGGCGCGGCTCGCCATAGCGATGCCGCCGCCCACTGCTCCAGGCGGATTGGTGGTGTGCAGGTAGACGCGACCGAGGCCGCCCGTTGTCAGAATCGTCTCTTTGGCCAGAACGGGAAACACTTCACTGCTCGGCTGGTCAAAGACGTAAGCGCCCACGCAGGTGAGCGGCTTATAGACGTCAAGCGGCTCTTCCGAATGGTGGGAAGGCGTGAGGAGATCGATGGCCGTCGTTTCCGCCATCAGCTTGACTTTGGGGTGGGACCGGACGCGCTCGAAAAAAACGCTGGCAATGGCCGACCCCGTTTGGTCTTTGTGATGCAAGATGCGCGGCAGGGAATGGGCGGCTTCCGCCGTCAGATGGAACCCCTCGACGCCGCCGGGCGCGCGGTCGAAATCCACGCGCAGTTGATCAATCAAAATCTCTTTGACGAGCCTCGGCCCCTCGTGAGCGAGCAGCCGGGCGGCATCCGGAGAACTCAAGCCCGCGCCCGCCACTAGAATATCCTGCGCCAGCTTCTCCGGCGAGTCGCCCTTGCCCTCGTAGATGATTCCGCCCTGCGCCCAGTATGTGTTGCTCTGATCGGCGTGGCCGGCGCGCGTAATCATTGCCACTTCGACGCCCCGTTCGGCGGCAGCCCAGGCGGCCGCGCACCCGGCAAGCCCGCTGCCGATGACGAGCACATCGGTTTTGAGGTTCGATTGATTCATTTTCTCGTTGAACTGTTAATTTTTGTTTATGGCGCTTTTCCCTATTCCGCAAAGAGCGAAGCCCCACCACAGATTCGCAATCCCCCTCTCCCGCAAGCGAGCGAGGGCTTTTTCTACCCTTTCCTGCATGGGCGGCCAGGAACATTACCCTCTGATTCTTCACCCCTCTCCCTCCGGGAGAGGGTGGCGAGCGGAGCGAGCCGGGTGAGGGTCATGTCAGTCATTTGCCGCAATGAACTACTTGCAAAATACGATTGCATCGCTGCATTTCAATGAGCCGATGAATCAATGATTCAATCTCTCCCGATCTCCAGGCTGATGTCCACGGCAGGGGCGGAATGCGTGAGCGCGCCAATGGAAATCCAGTCCACTCCGGCTTCGGCGTATTGGCGCGCGTTTTCAAGCGTAATCCCGCCGGAAGCCTCGATCAGAAGTTGATGATGGCTCTGCGAGCGCATTACGCTCACGGCTTCGCCAACGCCGGCCGGTGTCATGTTATCCAGCATGATGACATCCGGCGATTCTTTGAGAGCTTCCTTCAACTCGTCGAGCGTGGTGACTTCAACTTCGAGAAAGCGCGCGTTGCCGCGGCTCCGGCGGGCGAGCGAAATCGCCGCTCGAATGCCTCCAGCAAGGCGAATGTGGTTTTCCTTAATCAGGATGGCGTCGTTCAGGCTGAATCGATGGTTCAGGCCCCCGCCGCACGTGACGGCGTATTTTTCGAACACCCGCAAGCCGGGCGTGGTCTTGCGCGTGTCGAGGATTTTTGCCTGCGTGCCCCCGACCGCATCCACGAATTTTCGCGTCAGCGTGGCGATGCCGCACAGCCTTTGGAGCAGATTCAACGCCACGCGCTCGCCTGAGAGCAGCGCCCGCGCGCGCCCGCGAATCGTTACTGGAACATCTCCGGCCTTGAGAGAATCGCCATCTCGCCACGAAGTTTGCACTGACACCTTGTGATCGAGCAGCCAGAACACTTCAGAAGCAACGTTGATCCCCGCCAGAACCATAGGCGATTTGGCCACAAACCGGCCTTCCGCCTGGCGGTCAGGTGGAACAGTGGCGACTGTGGTGATGTCATCCGCGCCAAGGTCTTCCACCAGGAATTGTTCAAGCAGGCGGCGGTGCGATGCCACGTCAAACGTGAATGCCGTTTGGATCATTGAATTATTGTGAAGTTGTAGCTTTGTGGGCGTGGAATTTCCCCCCGCCATTCACTTCCGGGACTTAGCTCATCTCCAGCATCCGCTGGATAGGCGCCAGCGCGCGCAGGCGCAAGCTTTCGTCCATCACAATCTCGGGCGCGCGGTTCTTCATGCACAAATACAGTTTTTCCAGCGTGTTCAGCCTCATGTGAGGACACTCGTTGCAGGCGCAGTTGCTCTCCGGCGGCGCGGGAATAAACGTCTTGCCGGGGCAAGCCTTCTGCATCTGATGAATAATGCCCGGCTCGGTGGCCACAATAAACTCGCTCTCCGCGCTCTGTTTTGCATAATTCAGGATGCCCGTTGTGGATCCGATGAAATCCGCGTGCCGCAGCACACGCTCCTCGCACTCGGGGTGCGCCAGCACGCGCGCGCCCGGATGCCGAATCTTAAGGCGCAGCAGCTTCTGCTCCGAAAACGTCTCGTGAACTATACAAGTGCCTTGCCATAGCCGCAAGGGACGGCCGGTCCTGCGCATCAGGTGGTTGCCCAGGTTGCGGTCGGGGCCGAAAATAATGGGCTGTTCGGGCGGTATCTGGCTGATGATTTTTTCAGCGTTGCTCGACGTGCAGATGATGTCGCTCATCGCCTTGATTTCGGCGCTGCAATTAATGTAATTAATCACGAGATGGTCAGGGTATTGCTCGCGGAAGGGCCGGAACAGACGCGGCGGACAGCTATCCGCCAGCGAACAGCCCGCCTTCATGTCCGGCAGCAGCACTTGTCGCGAGGGGTTTAGGATTTTGGCCGTTTCAGCCATAAAATGCACCCCCGCAAACACGATTACGTCCGCCTGGGTTCGCGCCGCTTCCTGTGAAAGCTGCAGGCTGTCGCCGATGAAATCGGCAACGTCCTGAATTTCCGAATCCTGGTAGAAATGGGCCAGGATCACAGCGTTCAAATCTTTCTTAAGCCGCCGGATTTCTGTCTCAAGATCAAGCGGCGAGGCTAAAGGCTCGCCGCCTTGGGTAATCACCGTAGGTTGCATTGCGCTTATTCCCTGCATCAATTCTTATGATACGCCCGCCCAGCCCCCATTTCTACCGGCGGCGTCAAAGGCAGCTATAATCAGAACGTTGACGCTCGCGCCGGGCGCCGCAACTTGGGACGAGGTTAAGGGTTTTCATCTGTAGTCCGTTTTTCTTGGCGACCATTAGGAGTCCATGTCGAAAAGACGAAAGAGCATTCTGATTGCCGTCTGTATCGTAGCCGCATTTATTTTGGCGTGCGTTGTCATCGCGCCGCGGCTGTTTCAGGTGGACCGCTACCGGCCTTACGTCATTTCGCTCATCGAACAGAAAACGGGCCGGCGCGTGACGATTGGCCGGCTGGCTCTGACTATTTTTCCCACCCTCAATATTCGCGTGGATAATCTCGCCATCTCCAATCCGCCTGGGTTTCCGGCGGGTAATTGGCTAGGCGTCGACCGGATTAATGCGCGCCTTGACGCGGGCGCGCTCTGGCATCATCAGATTGTGCTCCGCTCTCTCGAGCTTACTAGTCCCACTTTGAACCTGTTGTCCGACGCGCATGGTCGCTGGAATTATGCGGCGCCGCCCTCACGAGGACTTGCGGCCGATGCGCCGAGTGCTCCACATCCCAGGTCTGTATCCTATAATTTGCAAGATCCGCCTTCTCAACCGGCTGCGGGTCCTCCCATGTTCTCGTTGCAGGAAATTTCCAGCGTTTCCTTAAAAGACGGAAGCCTGGTGATGGCGAGCCTCACGCCGGGGGGCGAATCCGGCCCTCCGGTGGTTGAGGGTCAAGGCATCTCGACGACTCTTAAGAACATCGATCTGGCGGCGTTTGCCAATCCGCGCGCCGCGACGGGCGCCCCGCCTGCCACCGGCGAGTTGCACGTCAAAAGCCTTGAGGCCGGCAATTTGCAGATGGAAAACGTCACGTCTTTCATTCAAGCAACACCGGCCGCGGTCGAGCTCAACAATCTGAAATTTGATTTTTATGGCGGCCACGGCCAGGCAAACATCCTGCTGAATCTTGCGGCGCCGGTCTTGCAATATACGGCGCAAGGCGAGCTGAGCGGAGTGAACGCCGCAGATTTGCTTGCCCGCTTTCCGCAGGCGCGCGGCGAAATCACCGGAACTCTGGAAAGCCGCTTTACGTTTTCGGGCGACGCCCGGTCTTCGCCCGACCCGTGGGCGGGAAAGAGCGGGCAAGGAACCTTGACGGTCCGCAAGGGCAGGCTGCCCAAGCTGCGCTTGGACGAAGCCATGTTGAGCCTGGCCCACATTGCGCAGATGGGACCTGTCTCGGGAGACCCTTCTGCTTTCTCCGTCATTTCGCTCGACTGGCAACTTGCCAACGATTCGATTACCACAAAGAACGTTCACATGGAAGGAAACGGCATGGCGCTCGAGGGTTCGGGCGCCGTCGATCTGACAGGGGTTGGGCGGCTGAATTACCAAGGCGTTGCGGAAATCACGGCGCAGAAGAATGCTCTCACCAACATTCTAGCCGATGCCTCGGGCGCCACCTTTGCGCGCGGCAAGATAGGCGTGCCATTCACTCTGCAAGGCACGCCCGCCAAGCCGCAGTTCCGGCTAAATACAAAAAGCGCGCTCGGCAATGCGCTCGCGCCGCCGGGACGGAATGCTAATCAGACGCAGCAGAACCTGCAAAATCTTTTCAACCTATTCAAACGCAAAAAATGAAGAAGCTGTGGGTGGCGCGCGCATGATGTCCTCTGCGCTGCGCGTGTTTTACTGTGATCGCATACATCCGAAGCCGGGCCGTTCTCTAAAAAAATATGAATCTCATCCTGATCATTCCCGTCCTAATTCTCATTGCCATCTTGCTAATCATTTATTTCTTGCTCGTGGCGCGCCGCAACTTGAGGCGCGCCGCAAGCCAGCTTGATAAGGACTGGTCGGACATCGAGGTGTTCATAAAGCAGCGGAATGATGATCTTCCCCGCCTGCTGCAAACCTGCCGCAGCTATATGCCGGCGGATCATCCCGCGCTCATGGCCGTTTCCAGCGCGCGCGGCGCATCTCAGAAAGCGGGCTCGATTGTAGAGAAATCCGAAGCGAACGGAAAAATCGTTGAAACTCTTCAAACGCTTTTTTCCGCGGCGGGGAAATCCGACGGTCTCAAAAGCAACAGCATCTACCTTCAACTCCACACCCGGTTAGTGGAGCTTCAAGAGAAAATTGACGACCGCTGCGATCTCTATAATGATGACGCCGCGCGATTGAATGCGCGTCTGGCGCGCTTTCCCGGCAGCTTTTTCGCAGGGAAAGGAAATCTCAAACCCCGCCCAGTTGCTTTGCTAAGCCGGGCTGCGACAAGCGCGGAACGCGGCTAATGTCGCGTAACGGAAATAAGCGGCACAAGCACGCGCTTTGTCATCCTAAGCCCTTCGCCTTCGCTCGTCATCCTGAGCGCAGCGAAGAATCCCGGCATTTCGCTCAGGGCAAACTCCGCGACGCATCCCGGTATTTTTGTATGTAATCAACTACGGAGGTTCTTCCTTCGCTCCGCTCAGGACCGCCTCCGGCTCCTCAGAATGACACTTTCGGAATGTGTGTCACGTAATTCCGATATGCGGCACTAATGAATTTGCAGCAGCGCGCTCCCATCACACAAACCCCGCCGCAGAGAATGCAGAACAGAAAAAAAGGCCCGCTTTTTAAAGCGGGCCTTGGGGAAAGGAGTAATCTTCAGAAGCTTGAAACTTACCTCTTCTTCTTAGCTGCTTTTTTCTTTGCGGGCATCAGCGTTGTTACCTCCTCTCCAGATTTCCATGAATGCTTCAGCAGCGCCACCCCTTGGGGTTTTCTGCGCTGCTGCCCCTATATGTAGTATTTATTGCAAAGCTTGTCAAGCATTTTCTTTTCAGAATTTTACCTTGTTAAAAACTTTTAATGCCTCCGCCCCTGCAGCCAGGCAGCAACGCTTCGGAAACAATAGCCATCATCCTAACCATTGAGGATTATGATAGGTGCCATCGAACTGATGCGTGGTCTTAAACGGTTCGTCGCCCCCGTTCGCCGCCACTTTCGCAGTCCTTGCGAGCAGCGCCGCCACTTGGGTCTCGGTCATAGGCTTGAAAGTGCGCGCGGCTTCAAGCGCCTGTTGAAGCCGTTCCATCGAGTCGCAGCCGTTGATGACAACCGATGTTGGCAGGTTCATTGCGTAATGCAGGCACTCGGTGGCGCTCACAATGCCGCTTCGGGGGATGATTCCATTGGCGAGAGGTTTCATCCCTAGAACGCCGATGTTGTGCTTGACCAACTCAGGCACCACCATTTTGGCAAAGCTGCGGTAGTGCGGGTCCATAACGTTGAGGGGCATCTGCACGGTGTCAAAAGTAAAATGATGAGCAAAAGCGGTGCTGAGCATTTTCAGATGAATGGCGGGGTCTTTGTGGCCTGTGAAACCGATATGCCGAATCTTGCCCGCCTGCTTTGCGGCAACTAGCGCCTCCATGGTTCTGTTCGGACCAAACACCCTGTCAGGATCGGTCATGCGAATGACTTCATGAATTTGCAGGAGGTCAAGATGATCCGTTTGCAGCCGCTTGAGAGATTCATCAAGCTGCTGAGCGGCCAGTGATTTTGTGCGCCCGTCAATCTTAGTCATCAGAAAAACTTTTTGGCGGTAGCCGTCCCGCAGCGCGGCGCCCATGCGGATTTCGCTTTCGCCGCCATTGTAATCCCAGCAGTTGTCCATGAAATTAATCCCATTGTCGATGGCAGTGCGAATGATGCGGATGCTTTCATCAACCGTCGCCTGCACGCCAATGTGAAATCCGCCTAGGCCGATACAAGAGACCTTTGCTCCCGCGCGGCCGAGCGTCCTGTAGGGGATGCCGTGATGAGTCTCCGCGGCAAACGCTGGATCATGACGAAGCAGATGGTCCGCCACGCCCGCGCCCGCAAGACCCATCGAAACCCTGCCGAGAAATTCCCGCCGGCTGTGTCCGGCGGACTGAGATTTGTCTTCGGGATTCATAAGACTTTCCTCCTGAGGAGAGATCCAATACGAGCATGATAGCACTGTCAACACAACCTATTAAGGATTACAAATTATAGTGACAACAAATATTGTAGCGGCGGCCTCTGGCCGCCGGTTTTTACTATTAAAATCCGGCGGCCAGAGGCCGCCGCTACAGCCAATGACCGCCGCCGACTTATGGCGTTACGTATAAACCAGCCTTCGTGAATGACCACTCACATAAGCCGCTGTTTGACAGCGCGCGGCGCGACCCCGGATAATCGTCTCAGCGATCCAGAAAGGAAATCGAAATGGAAAAAGCCACTTTTGCCGCAGGATGCTTTTGGGGCGTCGAAGCCGCGTTTCGCGGTATTGCGGGAGTTACGGGGACGCGCGTGGGTTACATCGGCGGAACGCTCAAGAATCCTACGTATCAGGATGTATGCGGACATCACACGGGCCATGCGGAGGCGGTTGAGGTGGTTTATGATCCGGCGCGTGTGTCCTATGAAGATTTGCTGAAAGCCTTCTGGGAAAATCACGACCCTACCACGCTCAACCGCCAGGGGCCGGACGCGGGCACGCAGTACCGCTCCGCCATCTTTTGGCATAATCCCGCGCAGGAGGCGGCCGCCCGCGCGTCGAAGGAGCGGCTGGAGAAGGCAGGCGCGTATCGACGGCCGATTGTTACGGAAATCGCTCCGGCGGCGGAATTCTGGCAGGCTGAAGACTATCACCAGCAGTATCTCGAAAAGCGCGGCCTCGCGCACTGCCACATTTAGCGGCGTCACTGTAATAACCTGAGCCGCTTCGGGCGACGGCTGGAATGGATAAGATCGTCAAGACAGGCGAGACTCCGGCAGGCCATGCAAGTCCGGCTGGCTTGTGCGGCGCGTGCTGCCATGTGCGGGTTGTCCGCTCGGATCGCGGCTCCGTTTTCTACCAATGCCGGCGGTCGCTCACTGACCCGACCTATCCTGCGTATCCGCGCATTCCCGTCTTGCAATGCGAGGGCTACGAACGCCGAAGACCTGAACATTAACCATTTTCAATCACCCCAGGCCATCCTCTCTCGAAATAAAACCGTCCCATTTATCCCGTATGTCTCAAAAATCTCAGAGTGAAGTGCTAGGCTGGATTTGGTGCGCAGGGTTCGTAAGATAACTCTGCGGCCTGTGCTGTAGCGGCGGCCTCTGGCCGCCGGCTTTTACTTCTTGAAAACCAGTGGCCAGAGGCCGCCGCTACAAAACGGCTTATGCGGCAACTCAACATAATCGATCGCGGTATTGACTGTAAGGTGCGGCTACGGATGGATCAGCAGTGGTTGGGACGGCGGGAGGCTGTGGAAATCCTGCCCAAAGGCGATTCCGGGGAAACCCGCGACAACGAAAAAAAGAATGTTTAAGCTAAAATTTTTCAACCTATTGAAACTAAAGGAAGATTAGAAAAGCAAAGCGGAGCAAACCGGACGGAAAAGCGGGCAAAATCGATGCAATGAATTGAAAGCAAAGGAATTAGAGCGATTCTGACAACAAACCGGAGCATTTGCTACAAAACAAAGGAGATGGAAGAGCCGGTCCGGTTCGTAACGGCTTTTTAGGTCAAAAACGGCAGTTTTGCCGAATGCGAAAAGGCACGACTTTAACAGGTTGCTGAAAAACTCCCCGAGCGTGTCATTCTGAGGAGCCGAAGGCGGTCCTGAGCGGAGCGAAGGAAGAATCTCGGAAGTTTGAGCGGAAATACCGGATTCTTCGCGGAGTTTGCCCTGAGCAAAATGCCGGGATTCTTCGCTGCGCTCAGAATGACAAGCGAAGGGCTCAGAATGACAGTTGAATCGACTTTTTCAGCAACCTGTTAAAGCCGCAAGTAGTGTCTCAGTTTGAAATTCGTCGCCGGATAATCCAGCGGCCAAAGTATCCGAGCACTAACAGAATTGATCCCGCAACGGCGCTAACGAAGTCAATGTAGTGCCCAACTGTTCTGGGTCTTCCCCATCCAAGCGAAGGGATAAATCCGAAGGCTTCGCAAACGTGAGCGAATATTACGACGAGCAAGAAACCCGTGCCGGCGAGTTGCGTAACCGCCAAGGCCGTCTTCTCCTTCGCAAAGCTTCTCGCTGACGCTCCGCACGCGATGCAAACAACGGTCCCAATCGTGATAAGCCTAGGCAGCATTACCATGCAACTCTCGCGCTGTATCGGGCTTCGGGTTCGCCTCGGCTCCAGTTTTGTCGGTTCTATTGATCAAGCTGAGACGCTACCAGACCGCAGGCTTCTTAGGGATGCCTAGGCAGATCGTATCCCCCCTGGTCATTGAGATAGTAATCCAGAAACACGGGCGGGAGGAGACAAAGATCGAGGGATCGGCGCGGTTCAAGTTGCTGGATGATTTGCCAAGGCGAAAGGCCTTGTTTGTG
>DASZAE010000161.1:0-3325 GCA_035945515.1 Terriglobia bacterium | reverse complement strand
GTGCACGTCAGGTTGCATGCGTGCAGCGGCTCTAGCATCATCACCAGCGGGAACTTGTCGATGCCGCGCAGCCGTTTCCCCCCAATATATTTGGCCAAGTCAACGGTCAGACCGAGCGGAAATCTCATGATCTTCTCCTCAGAACCTTTGCCGGGTTGCGCCTGCGTCGCGCCTTATTCAAGTGCTCACCAGGCAGGGCTGCAACCATCGCGCGCCCCTCTGAGCACCCTATTCAGTGTGCCTTGTTCTGAGACGTTTCGTCAACTAACTCCTCGTTCTATAAGCGGTTGGCATGGGTCCTCAATTAGCGCGAGTCAGTAGATAGTAGAATGCCAGCCTGTCTTTTCCCGGCTCGAGATAACCCGCGAGCGCCTTTTCAATCAATGGTGTCAACCATGCGGGTGCGGGCGGTGAGACCCATTTGCCGATCATCGTCTGGCCGTCGATCATGCGGATTTCATCGTGGAAGCGCGTGAAATCAAACATCTCCACGGCATCACTTGTGAATTCTGCCGGTTCCTTGCCCGAAATAATTCCAAACTGATAGTGCACGACTGAACCATTGGCTGTAGGCATGAACCTCAGGCGGAATGCTACTGGATTAAGCTGGTTGAGCAGGCTCACGTCCGGGCGCATCAGAAAAATCAAATACCCTTCCCAGGACCCTGCCGCTTCCGCCGGCGACGGCACATGAACGTGATCGCCGTTGAAAATCGCCTGATGATCAGGCACGGACATTTTCTCGAAAGGATAGTTGTTGCGGGCCATCACGAAAGTTGCGAATTCGATGCCGTTCGGGAAGTCTCCGATGTGCATCACGCCGACGCAATTGTTCGGGTCGAGCGCCTTGATGGTGTCATATACCTTGCGATAAGGGTCATTGAGGTAATTGAGCAACAAGATGTCATCGCCAGCTTTGAAGTATTTCCGGTTGTTATCGGGGTATTTTACCTGTTTGACCACGGGATGGCCGGGCAGGCAATGCAGTTCGTAATTCACCACATATCCCGATGCCTCGCCATTCTCGATGGAATCGAATCGCTTCCAGAAGCTACCCCCGGTGTAATCCATTGCGGCCTTTGAAGACACCCCGCCGAGCAGCGCATCGCGCAGGCGTTCCTCGCGGCCGAGGAGGGAGTCCTTAGCAAAGGAGCCTTTCCAGAACGAGTCGCGCCAGATGCGGCGGTCTGCATAGTCAATCGTCACCTCGCCGTGGTTCAGCAGCGTCTCAAGCGGCAGAGTATGGGTTTCGCGGAGAACTGTCTGTAATTCGGCAGTGGGTTGGGTGCTGAATTCATCGGGTTGAGTAGCGCCGCGCAGGACGGCCACGCGGACTTCATCCGCTGTCATGTCCTCCACTACGCTCGAAGGCTCGTATTCCCGGATGACGAACTGGCTGGTGAACGCCAGAAACCGCGCGCGGGCCTGCGCCTTGATCCAAAGGTTATCCGTGCCCGTTACCTGAAAGGATTTCAAGAAGTCCGCGAAGCTTTCGACGGCAGCCCAATCCTGAAAAGTTCGGAATTTGAGCAGGCCCGAACCGAGATCATGGCCGCTCGTCTCTTCCGTCAGATGACAATAGGCCGTGGTGTAATCATGTAGGATTTCGGCGGGTCCGGCCCAAGGCTTATTTGGGTCGCGCTGCATGTACTTGCGAGCAATAAAGCAATACTTCTTGCTCTTGGAATCGCTGAAATAGACGCGGTAGACCATTTGAGTATCATGCGTCTCCGGATCAACGCGCAGATAATTGAACGTGCTGCGGGAAGCGTCCATAGGAAACGACGCTTCCCCCTGCCCCTGAAAACCCGCAAAATGAATCACCCCGCTGAGAGTGGCTTCGTGTTCCGGGTTTGCAAGAAATTCATTCACGTCCCGAATGGTCATGCGCGCTTGAAAGTTGCAATCGACAGCACCTTGGGGCTTACCGGAAGCAGATACACGGGCTTCAATGGTCTGGCCGGCTGCGCGTGTGTCAGGAACAATGAAGCCGGAGAAATAATAGCCCGCCATCTGCTCGTCAAACGTCATCCCGACTCCGTCAGGAAGCTGTATCTTGAGCAGAGGCTCAAGGAACACCGTGGCCGGCATCTCGCCTTTTTGGCTCCGCGTGAGCGTGTAATAAAAGGAGATTTGCTCGCCACCACCCGTTTTATCTACCTGAAATAGACTGAGCGATCCTGGGCCAAAAAGATCGCTGACGATTGGACGCGGGCCGCTTGTATAACAGCCCACCATAAAGTCAGGAGCGACGAAACGGATTTCATCATGGAACGGCGTGAAATCATCCATCTGGAAGTGGTCCTGGCCAAACACAGGCTCAACAAGTCCTTCGAGCACACCCAGAAAGCGATAACGGGCTTGCAGCCTGCCGCCGGAATCAAGCGTGAACATAAGATAAGCGAGGACGCCAGTGTCGCCAGCATTCGAAACACATCTCATCTCCCAGAGCCCTGCAAGCTGCTGAGGTGTGGGCGCGGCAGAACGCTGGTAAAGCGCCTCATGGTCAGACGCGGTCATGTCCTCAAGGCGGTAAACGCGGGTCATGGGGAAAGTGATCATCCGCGCGCCGCGCGGGAATTCACCGAGATAGACGCGGCCAATGAGCAGATCCTGGTTGATTACCTTAAAAATGTCATAGAACACCGACCATGGCGCGCTGGTATAACGCAGCAAGATATATTTGCCTTCTTCGAGCGAGCCTGTGGGCTTATCCAGCGTGAATTCTTCCAAAGTGTTATTGACATTGAGGAATCCGTCTGTCGAACTCGTGACGCCTGTGATGCCGGAAGGGGTCCTTGAGAACTTCTTTTTGAAGGACTCTTTGAGAGCCGTTGACATGCGATTCAGCACGTGTCCGTGAGGAAAATAACCTCGCCATGCGGCGTCATTGCGAACGATTCCTTTTGCAACATCGACGGACCACTCGCCGCCGTTTACCATCACGTCGATTGGTTGCGTTTCGACGCGCGTAAAAATGCGCTCGAGGTCCGCCTCGTCCTCGTCCGGCGCATCAAGCGGATCAATAAAGTGAACACTCACTGCGGCGGGCGGCGCCGGGTAAGCTTCTCCCTGGAAGTTTCGGATTATTTTCTCCGCAATTTTTTCCGAGAGCGCGGAGATGGTGAGCAAGGGGTTCACGCTCAAGGCAGAAGGAATTAGCGAGCCGTCGGCAACGAAAAGATTTTCGTGTACGTCGCCTTTTGAAGTAAAGACCCGGCCGAATTCATCCACCGCGCCTTGGAGATAGTCTTCGCCCAGGGGCATTCCGCCGAGCGGATGAGCGGTGACAAGCTTATGGAGACTTAGGAAATGCCACCACGGA
>DASZAE010000160.1:0-5227 GCA_035945515.1 Terriglobia bacterium | reverse complement strand
GGTTAACGGCGCAGTCGCAAGCGGCAGAAAGAAATCGGGTGGAATCGCGCGGAGCTTGTCGCCATAGAAGCCCGGCGGAGTGATTCCCACGACGGTGTATGGCTTGTTGTCCAGAGAGAACACAGCACCAATGATTGATGTATCCGATCCATACCTTTGCTGCCACAATCGATAACTCATCACGGCGACTGGGGGAGAATCGGGCTGATCGTCCTGATCGGTGAGCAGCCGTCCGGCATACGCGCTGATGCCGAACATGGTGAAGTAATTGCCTGAAACGAACTCACCCGGATAGCCTTGCGCTGCCTCTGCGCGGCCGGAGCGGCGCACACCGAATAGTGTCCCGCCCGCCTGGAACGCCGTTAGTTCCATAAAGCCTTGGGTGTGGTCGTGGAAGTGCTTGTACAAATCGTAAGAGAAAATAGAAAACTCGTTCTCCTGGCTGTATCCACCCCAGTAGCAGCAACGCGCCTCTTTCCCTACCCGGTACAATTCACCTGGGTTCGCCACCGGCAGCGACTTCATGAGGACTGCTTGCACCAACGTAAAGATAGAAGTGGTCGCGCCAATGCCCAGAGCGAGGGTGAGAATCACCGTAACCGTGAATGCGGGCGACTTTCGCAGCCGGCGCAGCGCATAGCGCGTGTCGCGCAGTAGAGCCTCAACAAATGGCAATCCTCTCTGGTCCCGGTAGTTCTCCTTGATGGCCTCCACCGCCCCGAATTTCAGTACCGCCTGTCGTCGCGCCTCGTCAGGAGAAAGACCGGCGCGAAGGTTGTCCTCGGTTTGCAAGGTGATGTGCGCTTCAATCTCCGCTCGCAATCGGTCTTCATCCCGGTCCGTTCTTGCCCAGGAGGTAAGACGGCTCACGAATCGCCTTAGCTTCTTCATTTCAGATCCTCCACTGTCATAGCAATCGATGGAGTGTGTCATCCTGAGCCCTTCGACTTCGCTCAGGGTAAACTCCGCGAAGAATCCCTGCGGGTATTCAAAATAAAAATACCGGGATCCTTTCGCGGAGTTTACCCTGAGTGTCAAGCAGATCCTTCGCTTCGCTCAGGATGACAGGCGAAAGGCTCAGGATGACGCCTGCCGCTTTTTCACATCTTCTCTCTTTCAGCAACCTGCCGGAGCGGTGGGCCGCGGGGGTAGCCACAGCAACCTGCCCGCCGCCGGCTATTCGTCCCTCAGGGCCACGATGGGATCAACTTTGATCGCCCGGCGCGCCGGGATCAAGATAGCCACAACGGCCACCAGAGCCAGAATCACAGCGGCCGCGCTGAAGCTGACCGCATCCGTTGCGCCGACTCCAAACAGCAGCCCGGCCATCACCCGTGTCAGCGCCAGCGCGCCGATCAAACCTCCCAGAATGCCGGCGAGAATAAGCCCCATACCCTGGCGGACCACCAGCGAAAGGATGTTGGCGGGACGCGCCCCAAGAGCGATCCGCACGCCGATGTCGTGCGTTCCCTGCGAGACAAGATAGGACATGACACCGTAGACTCCAAGCGCGGCAAGCAACATCGCGAACGCCGCAAACGCTCCTAGCATGGCGGTAGCAAACCGCTGGCGGGCCAAGGAGTGGTGCAGCAAACTCCGCATCGTGCGAATGTCATAGACCACCACGTTAGGATCAACGGCGTGAATTTCGCGTGTGATCGCGCCGGCGAGCGCGGCCGAATCCGAAGACGTGCGCGCCACCAGAAACATGTAGTTGTCAGCCGCCTGCTGCTGAGGAAAGTAGATTGCGATCTTGCCTTCGGCGCCGAGACCATATTCCTTCACCACTCCGACTACGCCCGTTATGGTGATGGGCTTCTTGGGGTCAAACCAGACGTGCCTTCCGATCGGACTTTCGTGTGGCCAAAAGCGGCGGGCGAATTTTGCGTCAATGATGGCCACCTGCTGGCTGTCGCCGCGGTCATGCTCGGAGAAGAAACGTCCCTGGACCAGAGGGATGCCCATAGTGCGGAAGTAGTTGACGCTTGCCACGCGCCGGTCTACTTGAAGCTCGTGGCCAGGAGGCGGCGTATAGCCTTCAACGTGGATTCCGCCCCACCCCACCTCCCCGCTTAGCGGCAGCGCCGAGACCAAACCTTCGGCATCGACGCCGGGCAGATGGGCGACTCGATCATTTACCTCCTGATAGAACTGCGACACCGCCTTATCCTGCCGATAACTCGGGCCGGTAGCCGCAACTTGCATCGAAAGGATATGCTTCGTCGAGAACCCCGGAGGAACGTTTTGAAGGCGCGTGAAGCTTCGAATCAGCAGTCCCGCTCCGACCAGCAGCATGAGTGAAAGCGCCAGTTCCGAAACTACCAACAGGCCGCGCAACCGGTTCCGGGCAAAGCCTGGCCCACCATAGCTTTGACCCGTGCGGCCGCCCGATTTGAGCGAGGCGTTGAGGTCGATCACGAGGGCTCGCCATGCCGGTGCGAGGCCGAAGAGAATTCCTGTCACGAGCGAGATTCCAAATGTGAAGGCAAGGACAGCTCCGTTGATCCGGATATCGTCAAGTCTGGGAATGTTGCCTGGATTGATGGAGCGGACAACAGAGAGAGCCCATTTTGCAATTACCAGCCCGGCGGCGCCCCCAGCGACCCCCAACAAAACGCTCTCGGTCAGGAGCTGCCTGACGATGCGCCACCCGCTCGCGCCCAAAGCTGTGCGAATTGCAATTTCCCGCTCACGGCTCGCGGCCCGGGTGAGCAACAGGTTCGCTATGTTGGTGCAGGCGATCAGCAACACCACGATCACTGAACCCAGCACCACCAGCAATGCGCGGCGCACGTTGCCCACCACCTGGTCCTGCAAGCGGACAACGCTCATTCCGAAAGTTCGGTCTCGCCTGTCTTTCTTGCGAATGCGCGCTGCGATGACGTCCACGTCCGTCTGCGCCTCTGACAGGGAAACACCCTGCTTCAGCCGCACCATGATGTTATAATTCTCGTCGCGTCGGTTCTGCTCGGCGCCTGCCCCTAAGGGCAGCGGCAAAACGACATCGATTTTGTCCATGGGGCCTTCGGCGGGCATCACTTCCGAGTTGAGATAAAACTTTGGACTAAGCACCCCGGCCACGGTGTAACGCTGGCCATTGAGCGTGATGGCTTTGCCCATGATTCGCGGATTCGAGCTGAACATCCGCCGCCAAAAGGGATAGGTGAGAATAGCGACTGGTGGCTTGCCAGGTTTGTCCTCTCCGGGAAGCAGCAGGCGCCCAAGAATCGGTCGCGAGCCAAGCATATGAAGTAGTGTCGAAGAGACTTTAATAACGCCGACCGGCTCAGGCTGATCGCGGCCGGTGAGGGTCATGCCGCGAAGCTGCGCAATGGCCATCTCATCGAAAGAGTGGCTTTCGTTTTTGAGATCCAAGTATTCGCCCGGCGAGGGCCAGTCGCGAAAGATGCCGATACCGGGAGAATGCAGCCAGATATTCGCAAGCCGCGCGGAATGCGGATACGGCAGGGGCTGCAGCAAAAGAGCGTCGACGACGCTGAAGATCGCCGTGGTCGCGCCGATGCCGAGTGCCAGCGTGAGGACAACTGTGGCCGTGAATGCGGGCGACTTCCGCAGCCGGCGCAGCGCGTAACGTGTGTCGTAAAGCAAGGCTTCCAGGAAGGGCAGTCCCCTCTGGTCCCGGTAACTTTCCTTGATTGCCTCCACCGCCCCAAATTTCAGCATCGCTTGGCGCCGCGCCTCGCCCGCAGACATGCCAGCGCGAAGGTTATCCTCCGTCTGCAAGGCGATATGCGCTTCTATCTCCGCTCGCAATCGGTCTTCATCTTGTCCCGTTCTCGCCCAGGAGGTGAGCCGCTTCAGGAATCGCCTTAGCTGCTTCATTTCAGGTCCTCCGCGCTCACGGCAAAAAACCGGGCAATGATGGCGGCCGTCGCATCCCAATCTTGTTTCTCGGCCTGCAATTGCTTGCGCCCTTGCCGCGTGAGCCGGTAAAAGCGGGCTTTGCGGTTGTTTTCCGAAACGCCCCATTCCGAAGTGATCGATCCCTCTTGTTCCAGCTTCAACAGAACCGGATACAATGTGCCCTGATTCACCGCGAGCAGGTCTCCGCTGATCTGCTCGATGCGGCGGGCGATGCTGTAGCCGTGCATTGGACCGAGCACATCCAGCGTCTTGAGCACCATCAGCGCCAAGGTACCCTGCAAAACGTCCTTTTTCTCTCTCTTTTCAACCATTGGGTTACCAACAGAAGGATGCCACACTTTCATTGGGGAAGCAACAGGTAGGCGTGCTCGCTCCATCGGCGGAGATGCAGCGCCGCGATCCTTTCCTCTTGATTATTGACATAAGATAGAGATATGATGATCTCTCAATAGTTGAGAGGAGAACCGATGGGAAAACCTACTGATTTGATCCAGGGCACCTTGGACCTGCTGGTCCTCAAAACGCTGGCCCTTGAGCCGATGCACGGCTGGGGCATCGCCCAGCGCATCCGGCAGATGTCAAAAGAGGAGCTTCAGGTGCGCCAAGGGGCGCTCTATCCTGCCTTGCACCGGCTTGAGCAAAACGGATGGATCAAGGCGAAATGGGGCGAGTCAGAGAATAATCGCAGGGCAAAGTTCTATTTGCTGACAGCGGCCGGACGAAAATATCTCGAGCGAGAAGAGGCCAATTGGAAGAGGCTCTCCGGGGCCATCGGGCTTGTTTTAGAAATGCGGTAGTGTTTGGCAACGCGGATCTCCACTTCTGAGGTCCGCAGTTTGTCGTGAGTGGAAAGACGCGGACCGTAAAGACGCCGGTCTGCGCTTTGCTTTGAAAGCTGGGAGCTACTATGCGTTGGATACATAAGCTTTCGCTTCGGCTTCGGTCGCTATTCCACAAGGGCAGCGTCGAGCGAGAACTGAGTGACGAACTGCGTTTCCATCTTGAAAAGCTGATTGAGCAAAATCTCGGCAAAGGGATGGCTCCGGAGGAAGCGCGTTACGCCGCCCTGCGCGAGCTCGGCGGAGTCGAACAAATCAAAGAGGAATGCCGTGACATGCGCCGCGTGAACTTTATTGAGACTTTCCTGCAAGACATTCACTACGCCCTTCGACAACTGCGCCGATCGCCTGGGATGGCTGCGGTGGTGGTGCTTTCACTCGCGCTCGGAATCGGAGCCAATACGGCGATCTTCAGCCTCATGGACGCCGTGATGCTAAAGAATCTCCCGGTGAAGAAGCCTGCCGAGCTCGTACTGCTTCAGTGGGCTACACGGCAGAAGGGA
>DASZAE010000159.1:0-20573 GCA_035945515.1 Terriglobia bacterium | reverse complement strand
GGCGATGCTCTGGGGAAAGCGAAGCCGGAAGAGCATCTGGTGCATCCGCGTCTCGATGTTTTCGAAATCATGGAGATAATCCAGCCGCCATTCGAACCCGATCTGCGAACTGCCGGCGTTCGCCGCCTGATCTTCCATTGCGGCAAGCGTGGGCGCGGCAATGGTGACGAAGATGCGCGGTTGCGCGTGCTTGGCCAAGGTTTATCCTTCCGTAAACAATCTCAAGCAGTTGGTGCGAATGCGCATGGGTTCGGCTTCAGGTCCGGCGATAGCCTGACCTTCGACAAGGAGCCTTTAGACCCTGAAGCTTCAGCGGCTGAAGTCTCCGTCTTGGGGGTGCCCGGTCATGACGGAGCTGAAGCCCCGTCCCCCAGTCCAATTCCGTTGCGCGAGGCGCTATCCCCAAATGCCATTTCGTTGCTGCTATGGGCTTGAGTCTGTCAATATAAGTTGTTTAATTGAAAAAAGGCAAGGATTTTGGCTGGCTGCCTCGCCTTGTGTAGCCCGCCGAGGGAGATTCGCTACAACCAGAGAACGTACACCGATGATACGATGGTTTAACGACATTCAACCTCTCCAAAATTATTGGAGGATAACAGCGGTCCGCGTTCCATGGACTCAACCCATGGCGACTCATGGCTCGCGGCTTTGCGGTAGCACGCGCTTCGCGGGTCTATGGCTCGCGGTCTTTCTAACGGTCATCCCATCGTACACCGCCCAACACCAAGCGCCGCCGGTCGACTTCAAACCCTATCAAGATCAGGCGGTGAGCCTGCTTCAGCAATACATCCGCATTAACACGTCCAATCCGCCCGGCAACGAGATGGCTGCGGCGCAGTTTTTCCACCGGCTGTTTGACGCTGCGCATATTCCAAATACCATTTACACATTTATTCCCGGCCGGGCCGATCTTTACGCGGTCTTAAAAGGCGACGGCAGCCTGCCGCCCATCGTGCTACTCAGTCATATGGACGTGGTCAAGGCCGTGCCTTCCGAGTGGCGCGCGCCGCCTTTTTCCGGCCAGATCATTGACGGCATGATTTACGGGCGCGGCGCGATGGACATGAAGGACATGGGTGTTCTTGAAGCGATGGTGATGCTCATTGCCGCGCATGAACACGCGCCGCTGAAGCGCGACATAATCTTTCTGGCGACCGGCGATGAGGAGGTAAACGATGCTGGCAGCGCGTGGCTGCTGGCGCATCATCCGGAACTGGTGCGCGGCGCGCAGTATCTGATTACCGAGGGAGGGTCGAATATTATCTGGCCCCACGGCGCTCGAGTCTATGGCATCGGCGTGGCCGAGAAAGCGCCTCTCTGGCTTCGACTTACGGCGCGCGGGCGGGGCGGCCATGGTTCGGTTCCCATTGCCGATTCCGCGCCTAACCAACTCGCGCGCGCCTTATCCCGAATCGCTGGCTGGCAGCCGCCCGCGCGGTTGATTCCCCCCATCGTCGAATATTTCAAAGACATCGCTCCGATTGAACCCGCGCCGCTCGCGGGCGAATTCCAGCACATCCAGCGAGCGATCAAAAAACCTGCTTTCCTCAAGCGCCTCAGCAGCACCCCGGAGTTTGACCCTTTGATTCGGGATACTGTCTCGCTCACTGAAATGCGCGCGGGCGCGCAAACCAACGTGATTCCTACCATCGCTTCTGCCGATCTCGACGTCCGCCTGCTGCCGGGCAGCAACCCCGATCATTTCCTCCGCGAGCTGCGCGGGGTGATCGGCAATGACTCGATCAGTATCGAGAAAACGGCGCCCTTTCGCCCGCCCAACGCTTCGCCTACGGATACGAGCCTCTACCGCATCATCAAGAGCGTAGTTGAGAGGGATGACCCCGGCGCGCTGATAACGCCCATCCTTAATAGCGGCTACACCGAGAGCCAGATGTATCGTCCGTTGGGAATCACGTGTTACGGATTCGCGCCTGTGCTGGTGACGCCCGAGATCGAGGCCACCGAACACGCTCCGAACGAGCGCGTCCCCGTTGAGCAAATCCGGCGCGGTGTGAAGATGCTCTATCAGATTGTTATGGAGGCGGCGAATTATTAAGGAAGTCCAAGCGTTGTAGCGGCGGCCTCTGGCCGTCGAGTTTCTAATTATAAAAAACGGCGCTCAGAGAGCGCCGCTACAGCAGCCGCTACCACTATAATTTGTAATCTTCAATAAATGTAAGGATTAAGTTCAGTTCGCTTTTTGATGGATGGCCAGCGCCTGCTGATTCGCTTCTGTAACCGCGTTGACGAATTGGGTGTACGGCTGATCTTTGATGCTGACCAAGCCATAGTTGGAATTTTCGCCGTCGAATCGCCCCTGGTGGGGTTCATCGCACCACTCAAACCAGTGATAACCGACGGCTTCCGGGAGGCTCTCAAGCTCGGTCACAAAATCGCGGTAAGCCTGGGCGCGAGCGGCTTGGTCCGCCACCTTTGGGCCCGCGCCTTGCGTATTGGGCAAGCCGGAATTTTCCGCACGGAAGGCAAATTCGGTAATCAGCACGGGCCGGTGCGTGAGCTCATAAACGTGCTTCACCAGCAGGCGCGGATCGAATTGATAGATATTGATTGAAACCACGTCCGCCACGTGAGCAGCGCGAATCACGGGGTCGGGAGGTTTTCCGGAAAACCGCGCGCCGAGATAAAGGTGGTTCGGGTCCGCCGCGCGGATGGCGCGGGCGCAAACGTCGAAATAGCGGGTCGCCACGTGCGCGAGGAACTGCAGGTTGTCGGCTTCAAACGCAGGCGCTGAAACATTTGCGGATAAATCGGGCAAGTCATCGAAGCCCGCCGCGTGCGTGCGCCATGCGCGGTTGAGAGCGGCAATGCGCTTATATTTCATGCGCAGAAATTCGATGGCATGGGCGCGGCCAGGCGCAGTTGCGGGAAGCGAAAGATACATGGCCAGCATGTTCTGCTTGCCGCGCCAATCGGGTCCCCAGCGAAGCTCGTTGTCGCTGAAATATCCGAGCAGTTGGGCGTCGTGCGCCCGCGGTTTGCATTCTTGCGCGGCAATTTCGCGGGCCGCCTGTTCAAACTTCGGATCGTAAACGTCGACCGGCCTGCCATACTGCCAACTGGCGCCGGAGCGCGCGGCAATGTTCAAAATCACGGTATAGGCCATGCCGCGGTCCCAAAGGTGCGCGTCGCTCCACGCGCCCAGCGTATTGAATCCCCATCGATGAAGTTTTTCGATCGCAGCCGCGCCCCAGGAGAACTCGTTGGGATAGATGGCCGCTACGCTCGCGTGGTAAGGATGCGTCTTGGTGCCTTTGATCACGTCGCCCTGGTAAGTCACCGTGTCAACACCGGCTGACAGCGCAGGCTCGCCCGAAGGCGTCACGAACCACCAGACGCCCGACCGCTGCTCCACGCGGTAGGCGTCTTGCGCCAGGCCGAGTTGCGCGCCAGCCAGGAGAAAAGGTATTAGAAAAATCAGCCAGCGTTTTTTCATGGTATTTACCTTAACCTTGCGATACATGAATCACCGCGAGGCTGTGGAACAAGACGAGTGGTAGCCACGGCACGGCGTTTGTGCCGTGGGTCTTGTATTGGCAAAAGAAAAGCCCACGGCACAAACGCCGTGCCGTGGCTACCACTCGTATTTGTCCATGCTATTTCGTAACGAGACCGTACCCCCTCGCCCGTGCGGTTGTCTTGTCGGCGGAATCGCATATCTTCTCAATAGGGCACGAAATGCAGAGCGGCTTCCGGGCGATGCAAACCTTGCGCCCAAACCAGATCACCTGATGACTGAAGGAAATCCATCGCTCCTGAGGGATGATTTTCATCAGGTCTTGCTCCACCTTTTCCGGCGTATTCGAGAGCGAAAGTTTCAGGCGGTGCGTAATGCGGAAGACGTGCGTATCCACCACCAAGCCTGTGGCGATTCCGTAAGCGGTGCCCAAAACTACATTTGCCGTTTTACGCGCCACGCCAGGAAGCCCGAGCAAGTCTTCCATGTTTTGCGGAACGTTCCCCTCGAACTCCGCCATAATCTTCGCCGCCGCGCCCACGATGCTTTTGGCCTTATTGCGATAGAAGCCGGTGGAGCGAATGTCCTCAGCCAGCGTCTCCGGCTGCAAGGCGGCAAAATCCTGCGGGGTGGGATACTTTGCGAAAAGCCCCGGCGTCACCATGTTCACACGCACGTCCGTGCACTGCGCGGAAAGTATGGTTGCCACCAGAAGCTGAAACGGGTTTTCGTGTTTCAAGGCGCATTGCGCCTGCGGGAACAGCGCATCCAGCGCGGCAAAAATCTTGCGCAGGCGGGCCGGGGCGGTGTAATTCGTTTTCCCTGTCATAAAGCCGTTTTCAGACCGCCTACTATAGCACAACGAATGGCTGAGGATAACGGATCAAAGTTGTTCTGTGCTAGACTGCGTCCAATTTCAATGGAATATGCTGCGGGCGGGAACCGACGCGCCCGTTTGTCCACGCAGCGGCCAGCGGCCGCCGCTACAGCATTTGGCATCACTATAATACGTAGTTCCTGATAAGGTGGAAAGCAGGCGAGGCATTCGTCTCTCGCTGTTGAGCGCAGCGATAGGTCATTCCCAAAATATCATCTGCTTTGGGAAAGAAGATCACCCGCGCAAGGCATGGAAACGGTATAATGCGGAGCTTAGTCTGACGCTCGATCACACCGGATAAGGATGGATCATGAAAAGACGCGATTTGCTTGCCAGTTCGCTTGCCGCCGCTGCCGCCGTGGGCCTGCCCGGCATGATTGCTCAAGATGCCCGCGCGCAAGACCCGGAGCCGTCTGCTGGACGTGAAGTCTATGAACTAGGGCGATACCAGTTTCGCAACGGTCCAGGGCCAAAGATGGTGCACGAATATTTCCGCGATGCCGCCATTCCCGCGCTCAACCGAGCCGGCATCAGCCCGGTGGGAGTGTTTAACGGCATGGTGGGTCCCGAGAATCCGTCAACTTGGGTCTTGATTCCGTTCCCTTCGCTCAGAGCCATCGGCGAAATCGTCCAGAAACTGGAGCAGGACGAAGAATATAAGAGCCGCGCCGCCAGCTACCTCAGCGCAACTGCTTCGCAGCCCGCTTACGTCCGCTATGAGACCTTCCTGCTGGAAGCATTTGAGGCGGTTCCGCGCGTCGAAGCGCCGCCCAAAAAACGGCGCATTTTTGAACTGCGGACGTATGAAAATCCCAGCGAGCGGGCGAATGAAACCAAAGTGAAAATGTTCAACACGGCGGAAATCGCCATCTTCCGGCGCACCGGCCTCACGCCGGTTTTCTTCGGCAACGCGCTGGTGGGGAGCCGCATGCCTCACCTCACTTACATGCTGACTTTTGAGAATCTCGCCGACCGCGAGAAAAAATGGGGCGTCTTTGGCTCCGACCCGGCGTGGCACAAGCTCAGCACCACGCCGGGATATACCGATCCAGAAATCATTACGAATATCAGCAACATCTTTCTCAGCCCTGCGGGATATTCGCAAATATAGCCCGGATTGTTCACGAGCGCGCTGGAGTCGCGTTCTCAAATAGGTGACACATAGCCTCTATCCCGATGTCATGCTGAGCCCTTCGCTCGTCATCCTGAGCGGAGCGAAGGATCCCGGCATTTGGCTCAGGGTAAACTCCGCGAAGCATCTGCTGTTGAGGCCGTGGAAATCAGGAAAAAGCAGATCCTTCGCTCCGCTCAGGATGACAGGCCAGTCATGTGTCACATGTCTGAGTTGCGCGACACTAGAGCCGCGAAAGGGCGCGACTTCCAGCCGTGCTGGAATCGTGGCCCACAAAGAATTCCGTGTCACCGATGCGGCGCGCAACATCGGTGGCGCGGCGTGAAAGAGCTTAATGATAGCGGAATGTCTTTCGGCGCGGATGAATCGGCGCCCTTTCGCAACCTTCCGATGGATTCAGGAATAATCTGGGTTTGCTGGCGCGCAGCGAGACAAACATGAATCGCATCCATAGGTGGCTTTGCCGCTCCGCGCGCTGGCAGAAGCTACTCGAAAACAAGGTGATGCCGTGGGTGCTGACCGATGTGGAGCTTGGCCCGGACGTTTTGGAAGTCGGGCCTGGTCCCGGCCTGACCACTAATCTTCTTCGGAAGAATGCCGCGCGCGTGACCGTGCTTGAAATCGATTCCGCTCTGGCAGAGTCTTTGGGCGCGCGGCTGCGCGGCAGCAATGTGACCGTTATCGAAGGGGACGCGGCGGCGATGCCGTTCGGCGATGCCACGTTTTCCGGCGCGATTTCCTGCATCATGCTCCATCACGTGCCTTCGCCCGCCTTGCAAGATAAACTGCTCCGCGAAGTGCGCCGCGTCCTGAAACCCGGCGGATGGTTCGCGGGCATAGATGTCCGCCAGAGCATCCCTATGCGCATTCTTCATGTTTGGGATACTTTGGTCCCTATTGATCCAAAAACCTTCGGCGCGCGCCTTGAAGCTGCGGGCTTTGCGGATGTGTTTATTGAAACCAACGTCGAAGCCTTCCGGTTTCGCGCGCGCCGCTCCTCCGAATAGCTTGCGGAGAATCGGCGGCACGGGCCATGTTGAACGGCTGCGCGATGGCCTAAGGCATGGACTTAAACTGGAGCTTGCGGTAGGATTGCCCGCATGAAAAAAGCAAAATCCGGCAAGCGCAGTTCCACGGCTGCGAAAGGGAAGGGCGCTCCGAAAACCGTTGATGAATACCTTGCTCGCGTCCCGGAACCCGCCCGCGGCACCTTGGGCAAGATTCGCGCGGCGATTCGATCCGCTGCGCCGCCAGAGGCTACCGAAACTATTAGCTATGGGATTCCTGCCCTCCAGCACAACGGAGTTCTGATGTGGTTCGCCGCCTTTTCGGATCACTGCAGTTTGTTCCCCACGGCAGCGGTTATCGAAGCATTTAAAAATGAACTGAAGGGTTTTTCCATCTCTAAAGGGACCATCCACTTCCCCACAGATAAGCCACTGTCCGCCGCCCTGGTTAAGAAAATGGTGAAGCTGCGGGTGGCGCAGAACGAAACCAAGAAACGACGCTGAGCGCATTGCAATAGTGTTCTGTCCCCGAAGTTCGCGGCAGATTTCAGAGCGTGCTTTATCATGCTAAGCGAAGCATCTCCGTATTTCTTTGAAAATGAATACAGAGACCCTTCGCGGAGTTTACCCTGAGCGTAGCCGAAGGGCTCAGGGTGACAGGTGACGCCTTTGTTGGCGTTCTTAGGGGACATTCCATTAGAGGCTTAGACCGGAAACAAGAGAAAACAACCGGCGGATTTGATATTCAGGAGGCATTCATGAGGTTTTTCAAGTGGAGTCTGATTTTAGGGTTGTTTGTGGCGATATTCGCCCAGATCGTTTCGGCGGCGCCGCCTCATTTCTATCTGCACAACGGCGACCGTGTGCTTTTCTACGGCGATAGCATCACCGAACAGCGTTATTACCCAGTGGCCATAGAGACCTATATCCGCACGCGGTTTCCCAATCTACAAGTGAAATTTGTTGATTCCGCCGTAGGCGGCGCGCGCGTCACCGGGAACTGGACCGTCAGTTCGGAAGACGAGAGCCTTGAGCGCGACGTATTTCCGTTCAAGCCCAATGTCGTTACCATCATGCTCGGCATGAACGATGCCGGCTATCGCCCGTTTGACCAAACTTATTTCAACACATACACGACTGGGTACGAACACATCGTCGAATCGCTCCAGGCTCACCTGCCCGGCGTCAGGATTGTGCTGATTGAACCGACGCCGTGGGATGATGTCACCGTGAAGCCTTCCTATAGCTACAATCCTCAAAACCTGCCAGGCGGCTATAACAGCACGTTGCTGCACTATTGCCAGTTTGTGAGAGAGCTTGGCGCCCGTCACCATCTGTTGGTGGTCGATTTCAACACGCCGCTTGTGAAACTGATGGAGGAGGCAGAGAAGTCCGATCCGTCGCTCGCCGGGAAGATCATTCCGGGCCGCGTTCATCCCGGCGCAACCGGGGAATTGGTGATGGCGCAACTGCTGCTGAAAGCCTGGGGCGCTCCCGAGACCGTCACGCGCGTTGAAATCAATGCTATGGATCACACTTCGGACCGGGCAGTGAATACCACCGTGAGCGGATTAAGGGGCGGGCTGAGAAGCATCGCCTGGACTCAGAATGACAAAGCATTGCCATATCCTATCATGACGCTCCATTCCACGAAGTGGCCGCAGTTCCCACCCGATCCGTTTGGGCGCGAGGCGACCAGCATGTTCTGGAAACTGCCTCCGCTCACCGGCACGGAGATCAATCCTGTCGCCGCTTTGGTGACGCGCCTGATGAAGATGTATGACGAGCTTGATTCCGAAACTCTGAAAGTCTCCGGGCTGCAGGCGCCCGCGTACACGTTGAAAACCGACGGAGAACCGGTTGGAACCTTCACGCGCGGCCAACTGGCCGAGGGCATTAACCTGGCGCAGTATGAGACGCCCATGATGGACCAAGCTGATAAGACGCTCGATTTGGTCTGGCGGGAAATGGACGCCCGCTTCTATGCCTGGCGGGCAGTGCAGGTACCTCTAAAGGATGATAAGACGCCCGGCATTCAAGATGCCGTCAATCAACTGCTGGCGCGATTGATGCAGGAGAAAAACAACTTGGCCGCGCAGGCGCAAGCCGCAGTCCAGCCACAACCGCATCAATACGAATTGGAGCCGGTAGGAATGCAATAACCGGCGTACTCGGCGGCAATTTTATTGAGCCGGAGTTGATTTACGGCTTGACAGAAATGTTCATTGTGATATAGTTCACGCCTCAAACAAAGTTATGAAAAAGAGACCGAAATTGAGGAGGAATAATTGAACACTTCGCGTTTGACTCGATGGTTCTTGGCATTTGTTGTTTTGGCGTTATTCTCCATCCCTCAAGGGCGCGCCGCCAATCGTTCCGTTGTCCGTCAAGCCACGCAAGCCACTCAGGCCAATGAGGCGCATCCAGCCGCTGATCCATCTTCTGCGTTGCCGACGGTCGTACACCTGACTTCGGAGCAGGATCACCAAAGGACGATGGACCTGCTGCACATCAAGTCGCTGCGGCCCGGCGCAGACCCCAATCATCCGGGCGCGCCGAACTATGTTAATTATGATGAATCCAAGGCTAATCCTTACCCGAACCTGCCGAACCCGCTGGTTTTGAACAACGGCAGGAAAGTGACCACGGCCGCGATGTGGTGGAAGGTGCGCCGCCCGCAAATCGTGCGGGAGTTCAACGAAGATGTCTACGGCTGGGTTCCCAAGCGCACGCCGAAGATGAATTGGGAAGTGACGAGCACAACTCATGAGACCAATGGCGGCGCGCCTGTGATTACCAAGCACCTTGTGGGCCACGTGGATAACTCCTCGTATCCGCTGGTGACGGTGAACATCCAGCTTACGCTGACCACGCCTGCGAATGTGAAGGGGCCTGTGCCGGTGATGATGCAGTTCGGGTTTGATCCGGCATTTTTTGCGCAATTCCGCAAGCGGTTGCTCGCGCGCGGCATCAAGCTCCCGCCGCCTCCCCCCGGCCCCACCTGGCAGCAGCAGCTTCTGGCCAAGGGTTGGGGCTATGCGGTGATTGTCCCGTACAGCGTGCAGGCCGATAACGGCGCTGGGCTGACCGAAGGCATCATCGGCCTATGCAATAAAGGCCAGCCGCGCAAGCCTGACCAGTGGGGCGCGCTGCGCGCCTGGGCCTGGGGCGCGAGCCGCGCCCTGGACTATTTTGAGACGGACCCCGCAGTGGATGCCAAACAAGTGGGCCTCGAAGGGCACTCGCGTTTTGGCAAGGCCACGCTTGTCGCTATGGCATACGATCCGCGTTTCGCCATCGCCTATGTGAGTTCGTCCGGCATGGGCGGCGCGACTCTTTACCGCCGCCACTTTGGTGAGCTGCTGGAAAATGTCGCGGCAACAAACGAATATCACTGGATGGCGGGCAATTTTCTCAAATACGCGGGTCCGCTCACGCCCAATGATTTGCCTGTGGATTCTCACGAACTCATTGCAATGTGCGCGCCGCGCCCTGTGTTTATCAGTGGTGGAGCGACGAAGGGAGATGGCTGGGTGGACGCGAGAGGCATGTTTATGGCCGCCGCCGCGGCAAGCCCTGTGTATGAGTTGCTGGGCAAAAAGGGCCTTGAAAGCACGGTGTTCCCGCCCATCGGCACTCCGTTGCTGAGCGGCGACCTCGCTTTCCGCCAACATCATCAGGGACACACCGATCTTCCCAATTGGCCGTGGTTCATCAAATTCGCCAGCCGGTATTTCAAAACTCCGCAGTGATAGCGGGACGGGTTTGCTGTACAAGCAACGATCAAACCAAACAGGCTACGAATCTCCGAGGCCGCCGCCTGCGGCAAAGTCATCAGGAACCCGGCGGAGTATAACGAATAAGCTCCAGCCCGCCGCCGGGAGCGGTTCCAAGGGAGAAAAATTGGTACGGAGATGTTGCACAAGCAGCCAGACCGAAGTCGGATTTACTTAAGGGCAACCGATATAAGGCAAAAGGAACGCCATTAGCAAGGTCCAACACCTCAACCATCTTTCCAACGCTCTGCTTGCTCATCTGCGCCGTGGAAACAGGGCTAAATTGGATGAACACATAATTATCTCCTGCAATGCCTAACTGTGTCGGCTGCAAGTGAGGCAACGGCGGTTGCACCTGAAGTTCATGCACCACCTGTCCTTGAGGAGAGATTGCAGCTAAACGGGGCGGCGTTGTGTCGCGTAGCACGTAAACATCTCCGTCAGGGGCGCCCACCGCAAGACCATTACCCGTCATTGACTTCAAACTGCCGCCTGACTGAAGGTGGACGTCCGTGACAAACGTTCCATGGCTGGCAAGAATGGCCGCAAAAAACTTCGGCTCCTGCCCGGGAATCGATGTATTACCAGTAAGCAAGAAATTGCCATTCAGAAATGCAGCCAAGCGAAGCGGGATGGCGTTTTTGTCGGGAATGCCGCTGATTTGCACTAGAGAATTGTTAGTGCCGTCACCACTATATCCAGCGATATAATAATCTGTTTTAGGTGTCTGGCCCTGCCCAACCGGGTTAGAGGCCTCTAGCAGCGCGTAGACCTTGCCTTGGCTATCGATGTTAAAGTCCAGCCTCCCCACGTCCTGATGATCTGAAACGTGAGGCACGGGAAAGGAAATAGCCGTTTTCGAGTCAAGCGAGAGTTCTTGAACAGGGAGGGTAAGCAACGCCTTTCCATAGGAGTCTGTGGGACAACTCGGAGGTCGAACCTAGAATCAACAACTTACGGATGAAGCAACCCTTGTAACTTATTGATTCTTCGTCGGCAAAGTTAGTTGTCCCACAGACTCCATAGGGTAAATTGGGAAGAATAGTTCGCCATGGCGCTCCGCTATACACAAGATAAACATCCCCGTTCGCGTCGCACTTTGCGTTTGTTTCTACGATCTGTGGCGCTGGCGCGGAAAAGTTAATGGCGCTTCTGGGCAAAAGCGGCTGGACAGGGAGGGTTAGCGGCTTGGAACCCTGTGCGTCCCTTTTTTGCGCGGAATTTACCCAGGGCACCGCGCAGACAATAATAAGAGGGACAAGCGCCAAGCGAGCCAACCACTTTCGTTTTCGACTGGGAAGATCCATAACAGATCCTCACTTGCGATCTGCCCCTCGAATCAGAGTTGAATGGGTGACCGTGGCAAGACGTGTTTGTAATTGGGTAGCGCGGCCAGAAGTTGCTTTTATCTGTCGTATCGGCGTCAGTTGCTCCATGACAACCTTTACAGGCTCATAGCTGCCGGAGCATCCGCGCACTAGCACAGTCTGGATGTAAGTATTTTTACCAGTGATCTGTAGTGCGTTTCTTTCTGGCCGATCTTGGGCACACAAACCTCCGATGGGCGAAGTGATACTTTGAAGAGGCACATCGCAACACTGAAAGTTCTGAAATTCATAGCAGATAGCCGTCACTCCGCTATACACGCAAACGTTAATCGACGCGGAACCGTTGCAATTATCTCCGTCACATGGAACATTGATGCTATTGATGGATACGCAGCAAACTTTGGTTAAGACCACATCCTTGTTGAGCAAACATTGCCGGGACACCAAGCGCGGCAAACACAAATAACAATCCCCCTCCTGCGATAAGCCAAATTTTTAGAGAGGTAGAAGCTCGAAGGGAGGTGAAGTGCTGACACATAACAACCTCCCAATAAATGATATATAAGTATTCAATTAACACACAGACAACTTTTTGTCAAGAGATATCTTAGCCTTTTGGTATCCGAAATCCCAATACAGGAACCTCGCAAGAGCAGTGAGGTCGTAACCTCTAGACTAGGCTGCTGGGCGCGAAGGCTGAGCCTTCGCGCCCGGCGAGGATCATAAAAATATGCGCTTTTGGCCGGAAAGCCATAGGCTTTCCGCACAGCCAGCGGCAGAGCCGCCCTTCGCACCAAAATGTTTTGCCAATTCGGACAGCATTGGTCGAAACCCGTAAGGGGCCGCCGCTACAGTTTACGCTTGGTCGAGGAGTTTCATCGCCTCGGGGTCCCAATGAACGACGTTGCCGCGATCATAGCTAAGATTGCTGAGCAAGGCGGCTCCGGCGGCGCGGTATCCAAAAACGGCGTCTTCGACTACCGGACGGCGGGCGCGGACGGCGTCAAAGAAATTCTTCAGGTGGTCGTAGCTATCATTGTAGCCGCGCGGGGCTACGTATTTTTCCTCTCCCAACGGGATTGCTCCCGTGGGATGCGCTCTCGGATATTTCTTCCGGTAAGCGGCGATACATTCCTCCTGCATGGCGCTGGCGAAGCTGGCAACGCTGTAGCCCGGCTCCTTTTCGCGCGGCACGCGCACCACGCTCACGCCATCTCCTCCAATCGTCATGGTGCCCTCGGAGCCAGTAAAGATCAGGCCTTCGCTCTCTGAGCCGCCGTCCACAAAGTTGACGCGCAGGCTCAGGTTGAAGCCTTCCGGGTAGTCAAAAAGACCGACCAGCACGTCGGGCACGTCGCGCCCATCCCGCCAATAGCGGAGGCCGCCGGTGGCCATTGCGCGCGTGGGGCCGTGGGCGCCGGTCACAAAATGCGTGCCGCTGAACAGGTGCACAAAGAGGTCGCCTGCTTCGCCCGAACCGTAAGCCTTCCACTTCCGCCACTGGAAAAAGTGCTCCGGATTCCATGCAATTTTGGGCGCGGCGCCGAGGAAGCGCGGCCAGTCGCAGGTTTGGGTGGAGGCGTCGAGCGGAACGGTGTAGTTCCACGCGCCAATCGAGGAGTTGCGGTCCCACCAGGCCGTGACCATGTTCAGCTTGCCAATCGCTCCTGAGGCGAGCAGGTCCTTTGCCTTTTTGTAGATCATGGAACTGACACGCTGGCTACCGATCTGAATAATGCGGCCCGTCTGGTTTGACGCTTCGATAATCTCAGGCCCGTCGGAATAGAGGTGAATCATGGGCTTTTCAAGATAGACGTCCTTGCCCGCCCGCATCGCGTCAATTGCAGCCTGCTTATGCCAGTGGTCAGGCGTGCCGATGATGACGGCGTCAACGTCCTTGCGCGCCAGGATTTCCGCATAGTCCCGCGTGGTTTGAATATCCGCTCCCCATAATTCTTTTGCGTGCGCAAGCCGCCCGTCATAGCAATCGGCGGCGGCCACCACTTTTACGCCCGGAATCTGGGCGGCCGTGCGGGTGTCGAACTGCCCCTGACCGCCCGCGCCGATAAGCGCAATTTGCAAATGGTCGTTGGCGGCGACGGCCTGCGCGGGTTCGCCTTCATCGGCAGTCTCCGCCGCTAAGAGATGGTGCTTCACGCCGCCTGCAATAAAGGTGCTCGCGGTCGCAATTCCGCCCTGCTTGAGAAAATCTCTTCGATCAACTTTGCTGCTCATCGGCACGCCACCTTTCAAATAAATCAACAACGGGCCATTTACTGTAGCGGTTTCCGGTCTTTACCATTTAAGACCGGCGGCCGGAGGCCGCCGCTACAGTGTCGGATGCCGCATCACTCTGAGTGAACCCGCAGCAGAAGCGTTCCGTGGGCGGGAACTTTCGCGCCGAACTCGCGGCCGGCGGGAACACGAACGATTTGATGTTTCCACAGATCACGCGCGCGCAGCCGCTTACCGGACAAACCGGCGCTTTCCCATTCCACGCTAACTTCGGTTGGCTGATCGCCCCAATTCAAGAAGGCGAACGCCGCGGAGCCATCTGCGAGCGGGCGCGCCACAACGCTGATCTCTCCGGCTTGAGAAATCACCTTTGGCGCTTTTGCGGCGCGGTCCTGGCTGATGGCAAGCACTTCGCGGTTGGTCAGGATAGCTTTTGTGTCGGCGCTCATGGTGTGCAAGTCGTTCCCCGCAAGCAGAGGCGCGCGAAGCAGGCACCACAAACTCATGTGGGTCTGGTACTCGGTGGTGGTCATGCCGCCGTTGCCGATCTCGAGCATGTCAGGATCATTCCAGTGGCCGGGCCGGACGTAGGATGCAATGGCAAATTGCTTTTGCGCGATGGCTGACATGGATTTCCAATTGTCCTGAATATCGCCCGTCGTCCGCCAGGAGTTACCGCCCACTTTCGCGCCCCAAGTCCACACGTCATCGAGGCCGTATTGGCAGAGGCTGAAGACAATCGGCCGTCCGCATTTTGACAAGGCATCACCCATCTTTTGATAGACGGGCTGCATCTCATCGGTTTTGTAAATGCTCGATGCGCTGCACCAGTCGTATTTCAGATAGTCGTAGCCCCACTCAGCATAGGTGTGCGCATCCTGCTCTTCATGGCCGAAGCTTCCGGTATAGCCGGCGCACGTCTTAGGGCCGGGCGAAGAATAGAGGCCGATCTTCAACCCCTTGGAGTGAACATAATCAGCGAGCGCCTTCATATCGGAAAATTTGCGGTTGGCTTGGATGTTGCCGTTTTTATCGCGCTCGCCTTGCCAGGTATCATCGATATTGATGTAGGTGTAGCCGGCGGCCTTCATGCCGCTTGAGACCATCGCGTCAGCGGCAGCGCGCACCACAGCGTCATCCACCCGGCCCGCGAATTTGTTCCAACTGTTCCATCCCATTTGGGGGGTGCGCACCAAGCCGTTGTCGGGAACGTCGTGAAGCGCCGGTAAAGGCAGCCGGGCCGGGGGCAGCGTGGCCTCGCGCGTAGTGCGCTCCGCCGTGCCGGAAACAGACCTGCGGCTGGGGAATTGCATGGTCAGGGCGATCCGGCTGCCTTGCACGGCGCCGTCGTAAACAACCGTGCGCGCCTGCTGGCGGAAGCGCATGGCGACTTCAAAGTGTAATTTCCCGCCCTTCAATGTTCCGTTGCTGATGGGAAGCTCACGGGAACCCATCATGACTTTGCCGGTAATGGCTTCGCCGGACTGCTGCAACTGAAAGAATGATTCCCGATACGTGCCGTCATTGTTGGGCACGCGAAACACCCAATAACCCGTCAGGCTGCTTGCGGAAGAGCCGCAACCGGATGCCAGCAGCACAAGCGGCGTCGCTGCAAGTCCCCGAATAACAGCCCTTCGACTAACGAGCAAACCCAAGATTTCATCTTCCATAAATGCGTGTCCTCCTTTAACGGTAAAAACGAAGGTAGCAGCATAGCTTAGGGCAGAAGGGGTTTACAAGCAGTAATCTTGCCTCGCAGAGGAAGATTCGATGCGCCTGTGTTTTTCAGTTCCGCGGGTTTTTGGTTGTAGCGGCGGCCTCTGGCCGCCGGATTTTAATAATAAAGACCGGCGGCCAGAGGCCGCCACTACAGCAGGTTCGATCCCCTAGCAACGAGGGTAAGCGGTGGCGCCTACAACCGCCGCACCGAACCAGAAAAACACCCGTTTTGACCCCAAAAAGCCATTACGAACCGGAGACGAACCGGACCGGCTCTGGCATCTCCTTTGTTTTGTTGTAAATGCTCCGGTTCGTAGTGGAAATCTCTCTAATTCATTTGCCTTCAATTAGTTGAGCCGATTTCGTCCGGTTCGAACTCCGGTTCGCGCCGGTTCGTGTTACTAATGTTCCTTTAGTTTCTATAACTTACAAAAAGGTAAAACAATGCTTTTTTGTGTTTTCGCTCTATTTTCGCCTTTAACCGCCTTTGGTTCAATCGCTTACCGCAAAAGTTCATGTGCACTAACGGCCCATTGTCATGCTGAGTGAAGCGAAGCATCTCTGTATTTCTTTGAAAATAAATATCGAGACCCTTCGCGGAGTTTACCCTGAGTGAAGCCGAAGGGCTCAGGGTGACAGGTGACGACTTTGTTAGCGTTCTTAGAGAACAGCACACGAGCATGGTTTGTGAGTTCTCCCGTGGGCGCGGCCAGCCCGTTTTGTAGCGGCGGGTAAAGCCTATAAGGGGCCGCCGGATTTTAACGGGTAGCCACGGCACGATGTTTGTGCCGTGGGCTTTTCTTTTGCCAGACCAATATCCCACGGCACGAACATCGTGCCGTGGCTACCACCTTTTTGGATATTAAAGCCGGCGGCGAGGACGCCGCCGCTACAGCGCAAGCTGCGTAGCGCGGACCTGCGTTTTTCAGGTCCGCGGCTTGCATCCAAGTTTCCGATGAAAAGCCGCAGACCTCAAATACGGAGGTCTGCGCTACAAAAAGCCTAGCACGCCACTTTGAGATTTTTGAGACGAATGGGATAAATGAGACGGCTTTTTACCCGCGAGAGCGCCCAGCGCCGCATAAAGCGTATTCCAAATACTATTGAGGATTATAAATTATAGTGACAATTGTTTCTGTAGCGGCGCTCTCTGAGCGCCGCCGTTTTAAGTGCCGGCCGGCGGCCAGAGGCCGCCGCTACAACATTTGTCGTCACTATAATTTGTAATCCTAATTCGCCGGGCAGCTTGGTTTCCGCTGAATCCACTTGACGGCGCTCCCGCGCTGAATTTCAGCCGCGTCAACTGGGCCACCCACCGGAACGACCTGATGACCGCCAAACGGCTCCGGTTTCTCGCGCGCGATCGTCAGATTCACCAACCGGACGGCAATCTGCGCCTTGACGTCTCCTGTAAGCTGCTTCCACTGTTCAACTTCAGCTTGGTTTGATTGCGTTTTGGGAGGGGTGAATTGCTGAAGGACATCAATATTGCCGCACCCTGCGATATTGAGATAGTCCGGCGTAGGACCCTCAAGCGGAATAACCTCGATCTTGTATCGCACAGTGGCCGGTCCGCCATTGGCCGGCTTGCCGTAAAAGAGCCGGGCGCGGACCAGCGAGAGATTGCCCGAGGGGTTGACCCCGGCAAACAGCGTGCAGTCGAGCGCCCGTTTGCCTGAATTCTCTCCGATAAATTGCTCTGCCAGGTTCGCGGGCATTTTGGCGTAGTTCTGGTCCATGTCGTCTGCCCAGCGCATAGCGAGCTGCTCGACGAATCCTTCTTTGTAATTGCCGCCCATTTCTTGCGCAATGCGCCGGAACAACCCAACGGAGTCAAACCCGCCGATGCTTTCCACCAGTCCGGTGGTTCCAAAAAGCACCTTGCCGCCGGGCGCGGAGAGCTTGCAATAGTTATCCCGGAATTGCCCGGTTTTGAGATTTGTTACCCGGCTGTCGGCCGCCATGACGATTTCATCGGGAGAATAGGTCACAATCAACACGCTGCCGCCTTCTAATTGCGCCTTGGCGAGCGAAGCAGAAAAAGCGATCAGGACAAACGTAAGAAGGAATTTCATCTGGCCTCAATGTGTGCGCAAGGAGTATTCTCACAAGAATGAGAGCGATGTTCAAACATTTTCGTTATTCGGCCGTCGTTATCATTTGCGCCGCCGGGCTTATCAATCCGGCTGTAGCGGCGGCCTCTGGCCGCCGGTCTTTACTATTAAAATCCGGCGGCCAGAGGCCGCCGCTACAGCCTGCCCGCTCTCAGAATCCGGGCGGAATTCTTCCTTACATTTCGAGCGCCTGGACGACGTTGACGCGCTCTATGTCCGAGTGCAAGATGCTGGCGGATCCGAAAGATCCCGCGAACGCAGTGCTCTACTTTCCCTTCGATGTTCCCGTGCCGCATTCGCTTAAGCGGGCGCTCGCGGGCTGCCCGGTGAGGCTCGAACACCTTCCCAGTGTAATTCACCGTCTCGGTGGTCTCAACGAACACGAAATCAACCCGCACGGGCTGCTCTATCTGCCTCACCCCTACGTGGTGCCCGGCGGGATGTTTAACGAAATGTACGGGTGGGACAGTTACTTTATCTTGCGCGGTCTTTTGCAAGCGGGCAGGATTGATCTCGCGCGCGGCATTGTGGAGAACTTTTTCTTTGAGATCGACCATTACGGCGCCATCCTCAACGCCAATCGCGGCTACACGCTGAGCCGGTCGCAGCCGCCTTTTCTCACCGCGATGGCGCGCGCCGTCTACGGCGCGGAAAAGGCGCGCGGGCAGGATGACCGGGCGTGGCTCCGGGAAGCCTATGCTTACGGCGAGCGAGAGGTCGGCTTCTGGACTCGCGCTCCGAATCTTGCGGGCGCTACCGGACTTTCCCGCTACAAGGCGCTCGGCAGCGGCCCAGCGCCCGAGCTCGGCGCATCCGGCGCTGATTACTATCGAGGCGTCGTCAGCTACTTCCTCACGCACCCTCAAGACGCAGCGCCCTATCTTGTGCACGCCGGACCAGCGCAACCGAAATCTCTGGGCGGGCCGCCTCAATCGCTCGGTCCGCTGTTTCCAATCTTTGTATGCAATCCGGCAGCGGCTGGCAGCAATCCCTTGAACACGCAGGCTTGCGCCGCTGCCGGTCGAGTAGGTCTTTCAGCGGCTTTCTATGAAGGCGACCGCAGCCTGCGGGAATCCGGCTTTGATATCACGTTCAAGTTCGGTCCTTTTGGCGCGGGCACGCCGGATTATGCGCCGGTTGGCCTGAACAGCCTGCTCTACAACGAAGCAGAGAACCTCGCCTGGATGGCGGGCGAGCTTGGCCGCGCGGACCAAACCGCCGCCTGGCGGAAACAAGCCGCTGAACGCAAGGCTGCGATAAACCGTTATCTTTGGAATCCGCAACGCGGCTTATATTTCGACTACGATTTCAAGACTGGCAAGCAATCAGACTACGTTTACGCCACCACTTTTTACCCGCTTTGGGTGGGCGCGGCGTCGCCTGCGCAAGCCGCCGCCGTGGAGAAAAGCCTGAAGCTTTTGGAAGAACCGGGCGGCATTGTGATGAGCCAGAAACAGACCGGCGCGCAGTGGGATTACCCTTACGGTTGGGCGCCGCTGCAATTGATTGCCGATGAAGGTTTGCGCCGTTATGGGGACAACCGCGATGCCGATCGTGTGTCTCTCGATTTCCTTTCCATGGTGGCGGCTAATTTCCGCCGCGATCACACCATCCGCGAGAAATACAACGTCGTGACCCGCTCTTCGGAGCTAACTATTCAAGTGGGCTACCCGCAGAACGTGATCGGATTCGGCTGGACCAATGGCGTCTTTACCACGCTGCTGAATGAACTTCCCCCCGCGCTGCGCAAAAAGGCGTTGTAGCAGCGGCCTCTGTGAGATCTGGCCCCGGTCTTTACTAATATTGAGGATTACAAATTATAGTGACGACAAATGTTGTAGCGGCGGCCTCTGGCCGCCGGCCGGTACTTAAAACGGCGGCGCTCAGAGAGCGCCGCTACAGAAAAAATTGTCACTATAATTTGTAATCCTCAATAAAAGCCGATGGCGAAAGGCTATGGCTACAGATCTGAGAGCCGCAATTGAAGTTCGTTGACGGGTTGAAAGGTTTTGCGATGCTCGGGGCAGGGGCCGTGCTGCTTGAGTGTCTCCAAATGATACGGAGTGCAATAGCCTTTATTTTGCGCGAGGCCGTATTGCGGATACTGCCGGTCGAGCTCGCGCATGTGGGCGTCCCGCTCGACCTTCGCCAGAATAGAGGCAGCGGCAATCGAAACTGACCGCGCATCGCCGTGGATGAGACAGCGAAACGGCGCGATTACTTCGGAACTGCCGAGGTCGCTCCAGAGGCGCATGGCATCGGTCAGAATGTATTGGGGGGCTGGCGCGAGATCGCCGAGAGCGCGGATCATGGCAATCCGCGAGGCTTGGTAGACGTTCAGGCGGTCCACTTCTCCGGCGCTGATGAAGACTACCTTGTAGGTGATTGCTTCCTTGCGAATGCGCCCGGCAAGCTCTTCGCGGATTAAGGGCGTGAGTTTCTTCGAGTCGTTGAGACCAGGGATAGGCTTGGCTGGGTTTAGCATCACCGCAGCAGCGGTTAAAGGACCGATCATGGCTCCGCGGCCCGCTTCGTCGCAACCCGCGACGAAGGTGATCCCTCGGCTGTAGGCGTGCCGCTCGAGCCGCCACGTGCATTCAAGCTGCTTTTCGTCCCGGATGCGCGGCATAGGGAAAGCGAGTGCTGGGTGCCAGGTTTCAGGCGTCAGGCGTCAGAAAAAGGAAACAGATTCTGTAGCGGCGGCGAAACGCCGCTACACCCTTCCTGAAACCCTATTTGTTTTCCGTGCGTGCTTCGCGGATGCGGGCAGCGCGGCCCTTGAGTTTGCGCAGGTAATAGAGCTTGGCGCGACGGACGCGGCCTGAGCGCACGAGATCAATCTTGTCAATCACGGGCGAGTGCAGGGGAAAGATGCGCTCCACGCCCTGACCAAAGGAAATCTTGCGGACG
>DASZAE010000158.1:0-20606 GCA_035945515.1 Terriglobia bacterium | reverse complement strand
GGACCCTGCGACCGGCATAGATGGAGCGCCGGATTCAATGGCGCTCAGGCGCTTCGCAAGGCCGGCAATCGCCTGCGATTGGAGGTTAATTACGCTTGCCATCTGAGTGATCGGGTCCGTTTGCGCTGGCTGAATTATGGGAGGCTGTGAGGCAAGCTCGGAGGAACCCTTTGCGCGGCACAAGCGCAAGACTTGGAGTAATTGTTCGCGCTCGGAACCTGCGCTTCCATTTACGCCTTGCTCCAGCAGCGGCAGCGCCTCCGCAATACGGCCTTTGCTGGCCAGGAGAATGCCGAGATTGCCGGCGGCGCGGCTGCTGCGCGGGTCAAGCTCAAGCGCGCGGCGGTAGCCTTGTTCGGCATGTTCCGCCTGATTGCACATGAGCTTGGCCGTTGCCCAGTCATTCCAAAGCTCACTGCTTTCGCCGCTCTTAATCGATTCCGCAAGCAGCCCAACGGCCTGCTCATATTTTCCCTCGGTGAAAAGCCACAAGGCTTGCTGATGCTGATTCTCAGCTTTTGAAAGCACCGCTGTCTCTGGCATCCCTACACCTCAGTCTCGGAGCGGCAGCGTCGCAGGCCGTCCGCTGATGATATTTCGCCAACCGGCCGAATCCCTACCCGGCAAGAATTGCCCGCCACGAACCTTTTTAACCCTCTCTTGCGCCGCGCGCGCCGTCCGCACAGCATGAATGCGGCCACCTTTGGGGCCTGTGATCGATGGCCTGCCTCATGCGAACGGATGGGTTCACAGTCGTCCGCGCCCCCGTTCTTGCATTTCTTGTGCCAACTTTTTTCTGCAAGACGGCTTTAACCGTGCCGGAGATTGAATGTAATCGAGTTTTTGCCGATATGCCGTATTGAATGGAACTTGTCCTGCAAAGGGATGATGCGCATGACGTCCGATGAAGTGAGGGATTCAAAACGCATGATTGAACTTACACGCTTGAATAAGGTTCCGCTGGTGGTGAACTCTGACTTAATTGAGTTCATCGAAAATACGCCGGACACGGTCTTGACGCTGGTCACCGGCGAAAAAGTCGTCGTGTCGGAGGGCATTCAAGATATTCTTGACCGCATCATCTCTTTCCGGCAGCGTCTGTTGCCCACATCTTTGGCAATGCTGCCCCCGCCTGTCGTTCTCCATTCAAGGGCCGGCAAGCACGGCGAAACTGAAGAATCTGACGAATCCGAATGAGGTAGAGAAACCTTTGGACAAAGCAACCTTGGGCGGGGTAGTTCTGGCCGTGGCCGGAATCCTGGGCGGAATGATGATTGAAGGGGGAAAAATTGCCCAGATCATGCAACCCACGGCGGCCATGATTGTTCTTGGCGGCACGATCGGAGGCGTGATGATTTCCTATCCGCTTCCGGTTGTGATGAGCAGTTTCAAACGCCTGAGCCAGGTGATCTTCGAAAAAGGCACGGACCTCGAGGCGCTCATTCAGGAGATGCTGGGTTACGCGCAAAAGGCGCGCAAGGAAGGCATTGTCTCGCTCGATAGCGGATTAGAAAAGATTCAGAATCCGTTTCTTAAGAAATCTCTAATGCTGGCTATCGACGGCACGGAACCCGAAGAACTTAGAAAAATAATGGAACTGGATATGGAGAACATGTCCGAGAAGGAGGAAAAAGGGCCGCAAGTCTTCGAGGCGGCCGGAGGATATGCCCCAACGATGGGGATCGTGGGCGCGGTGCTCGGGCTCATCCAGGTGATGCAACACCTGAGCGACGTCGCGGAAGTCGGGCGCGGTATTGCAGTGGCGTTTGTCGCCACTATCTATGGCCTCGTATGCGCTAATTTGATTTTTCTGCCATCAGCAGGAAAACTCAAACATCGCAACCGCCAGGAGGAATTGACTCGCGAGATGATTCTGGAGGGCGTTATCTCAATTCTTGAAGGTTTGAATCCCCGCATGGTCGAAACCAAGCTCCGTGGCTATCTGGCGGAAAGCCAGGCGCCGGAAAAGGAAAAGGCCAAAGAGCTGGAGCGGGCTTCATGAGCCGGAAGAAGAAAGCGGAAGGCCACGTCAATCACGAACGATGGCTCATTTCCTACGCGGACTTTATCACCCTTTTATTCGCTCTGTTTGTGGTGTTGTTCGCTTCATCGCAGGTTGACAAGCGCAAAACAATCGCCGTGGCGCAGTCGATTCAAACCGCCTTTCAGCAACTCGGAGTTTTTTCGAGCGGTAAGGGCAACGAGGAGCTGGAAAGGATCAAGCTGCTTGCGAATGCGAACCCCCCCGCCTCGCAAAATGGCTCCGCCCCGCCAGGGGAGAAATCGCCAAACGTATTGTCCGGCCCCCAGTATATGAAAGGAGAGTTTGCGGGGATTAAGAAAGCCCTCCAACGAGTGCTCGCGCCTGAAATTCATTACCACGCGGTAAATCTTATGATTACCCGCGAAGGCCTTATCATTAGCCTCCAAGAAGTAGGCTTTTTTGACAGCGGCTCGGCGGTGCTGAAGCCGGGCGCCATGCCCGCGCTTAGCAAAATCGCCTCCATTCTTTCCAAAACCCCACAGAACATCCGCGTCGAGGGACACACGGACAACGTTCCCATCCACAACTCGAAATTTGCTTCTAACTGGGAACTTTCGACGGCGCGCGCAACTGAGGTGCTCAACCTCCTCATTACGCGGTTTGGCATCGCTCCACGGCGCCTTTCTGCCGCAGGTTATGCCAAATTTCATCCGGTGGCTTCCAATACAACTATGCAGGGAAGGGCCAGAAACCGTCGGGTCGATATCGTTGTGCTCCGAACCGACATCTCAATGCCCTCCCCTGACGATTCTGAAACGGGTATTGCTTCCACTATCCAGCCCCCGTCGACTCCGGCCAGCACAAAATCGCATTGATCCTTGCATGGCGGTATCCCGCGTATAGCAAAGCTCACTAAAAAATTCGGGTGGTGAAGGCGTGGCTCTTCACCACCCGCCCCAACACGTACACCTCTGCCATCGAGGTCCCGTGAAGAGAGCGAAAGCGTCAACTCTCATTGACGCCAGCGCGTCCCAAACCAAGCTTTACCCCTGCCGTCCGTCGGCGGAGCATTATGCCCAGCATAAGTAGCCCGCTGCCGAGCAGGATGAGACTTGCCGGTTCAGGTGTTGGGTCGATGGCCGCGAGCACCCCGTCCTGGTATCCGTTAAGACCAGCCGTGATGTAGAGGGTGTCTTTACTTGTGCCCGAGCCGCCTGTCCCGAAAAACAATGCCCACAACCCGGAGTTTGTAATGTCATTGCCTGAACTATCCTCGATAATGCCCAAGAAAGCGCCGCTGGTTGGATCAAAGGCGTTAATCACGCCATCGCCACGATTCCCCACCAGAAGGTCATTGCTGAATTGTCCGAAGTCCGCCGGCGCAATCGCCACGCCCCACGGGGCATCAAGATTCCCGCCCTGGACAAGCGTCTTCAAGAGATTGCCGCTTTCATCAAACGTTGCCAAGGCGCCATCTCCTAGCCCCAATTGGAGCTTGCCATTGCTGCCGATTGAAGCATAGGCAACATAGAGCGTGCCGTTGATATCCTGAATGTTGTAGGGTTCAAGGCCGGAGGCCAGCGATGAGTCTTTAAAGGCATTGGCCGAAGGCAAGGCTGGGGACCAGTTGCTATTGAATTCGTCGATGCCGCCCGTGGAACCGAAGTTGGCCGCGTAGATGTCCGTGGACGACGTATTAATCGCCAGCCCCGTAAAGACAGCGTTAGGAACGGCCGCTCCCACTTGCGCAGCCGTTCCATTTGCGCCCGCCCAGCTATCGATCGTTCCATTCAGATTAGCAAATATAAAAGCAGCTTTGGTTGTACCCGCGGCCGGAGACGGAAAGCCCGTTCCGCCGTTGAATACGATGCCCGTCGGTCCGTTTGAGGGTGTACTCAGGGTTGGGATGGTGACGGTCAGGCCCAATTTTGCGCCTTGACCGGTGTATAAAGTGGAGACGTTCGTGCCATTATCAGAAACCCAGAAAGGACTGGTCGCGGACTGCACCAGCCCCCACGGATTTTTCAAATTTGCGTCGATCGTCTGAGCGGGCACAAAACCGTCAGAAACAAGGTTGGTCTGAACGTAAGCTCCCTGCGCTCGCAGCGCCTGGGGCAAAATCAGGAAAGTAAGAGCTGTGGCCGCCAGCAAAAGCCCGGCTTGGCAATCCCCCCACAACCGCGTGACTCGCGGAAAATTCAGATGAAGAATTAAGTTCACAAAACGCCTCCTCGCTCGCTTAATTAGTGAGGATTACAAATTATAGTGACGACAAATGTTGCAGCGGCGGCCTCTGACCGCCGGCCGGTACTTAAAACGGCGGCGCTCACAGAGCGCCGCTACAGAAAAAATTGTCACTATAATTTGTAATCCTCAATAGTGGGCTGCTGTTGCTGCCTTGCAAGTCCACAAGCTAGTTTCGCTTGCGCTGAAGAGGCGTTTGTCAGGATCGTGTCAATGTTTTGTTATCAATTCGACCGCGGGATTGCGGCCGCTCGCTAACCCTTAATCTTCCGGGCGCTCTCGTCCCAGACGGCCGGGGTTTGGTTAAAGTAAGAATAATTGGCCATATGACAGGCAATGGCGCAGGCATTAGCGAACTCCGGGCCTTCAATCGAAGGCTGACGCGACTTGACCGACTGGAAGAAGTTCCACAGATGCTCCCGCGTTGAGTCATAATGCGGCGGAACCACGTAGCTGAGGGTCGACGTGAGCTTTTCCGTGCCGGGTTGCGTCGTATGCTCATCTCGCCACTTCGCATCATATTCCTGTTCCATCTGGCGCGGCCATCCGGGTGTGCACGGGCTGTGATCGACGCCATCCTGAGGCGATATGGAGAATCCTGAAGGATTTTCCACGCCATCCACCGCCATGATCCCGTGGCTCCCCATGAAATGAAAACCCTCGCCCGTGTCGGTGGTCAGCGTCACCCGCAGCGTGAGGCTGAAGCCGGGATAGTCGTAAACCGTGGTCATTACGTCTGGAGCGTCGCGGCCATCCTTCCAACGATAGAGGCCGCCTTGGGTCAGGGCGCGCTTGGGCGGCGCGGTGATGCCCATGGCGTAATGAATTCCGGTGAGGTGGTGAATAAATAGGTCGCCGGGAATGCCTTCGCCATAGTCGTTGAAGCAGCGCCAGCGGGTCCAGCGAACTTTACTAAAGGGGCGCTTGGGCGCGTCTCCAAGCCATGTCTCCCAGTCGAGCGTCTGGGGAGAGAGATTGGGCGGGATGGTGTAACCCCATGCGCCGCAATAATTATTGCGGCCCATTTGCGCTTCCACCAGGCAAAGGTCGCCAAGCGCCTTCTGCTCAAACAATTCCTTCAGCTTTTGATAAATCAGCGAGCTCGGCTCCTGGCTGCCGCATTGAACAATGCGGTTGTTCTCTTTCGCGGCCTGAATGATTTCGAAGCCTTCCTCCACCTTGTGCGTCATCGGCTTTTCAACGTAGACGTCCTTCCCCGCCTTGCAGCAATCCAAAACAATCTGTTTGTGCCAATGATCGGGCACGGCGGCGATCACGCAATCCACGTCCTTGCGGTCGAGCACTTCCTGATAATGCCGCGAAACCGGAACCGGCTTCCCCACAATTTCCCTGATGAGCGTTGCGCGTCCGTCGTAAAGCTCGCTGCCCGCCACGCATTCCACGCCCGGCAGGCGGATGGCGGTGGAGAGCAAACCGGAACCTCTCATGCCGCAGCCAAAAATCGCCACGCGCACCGTGTCGCTTGGCGGCGCAGGCCGCGGCGAGGCGGCAATTCGAGATGGTTCGAGCAAAAATGGGCCGGCGAGCGCCCCACCTGCTGTCGTGCGCATAAAACCACGGCGAGACATATCAGACATAAAGACCCTCCAGATAAAATAGATTCACTAAAATAAGGGGACTATCGTAAACCCACATGAAAATGCAAACAAGCATGAATTATTGAGGATTACAAATTATAGTGACGACAAATGTTGTAGCGGCGACCTCTGGTCGCCGGTTTTGCGGCGCTCAGAGAGCGCCGCCACAGAAAAAATTGCCACTATAATTTGTAATCCTCAATAAAAGGGCCGGAATACCGGCGCCAAGCGTCTTACATGCGTTCCGGAATTTCAATGCCAAGTAATTCCAAGGTCTGCGCCAGCGATTGGCTGGCCAGCGACACCAGAAACAAAAGAAACATTTGGCGCAGGGCGTCTGTTTCATGAAGGATGTGGTGCTGATGGTAAAAATTGTTAAACGCCTGCGCCAGACGGAACGCATATTTAGCCAGCGTTGCCGGCTCTTCAGCCAAAACCGCTTGCTCTACCGCCGCCTCAAGACCTGCGGCGAGCAATACCATCTCCCAGAAATCCGGCGCATCTTTCTCGCTGAGCAAGCCGCGTAGCTGGTCCGGACTGAGTTCATCCAGTAGAGACCAAGGATCAAAGCCGGGGCGCGCCTCCGCATATTTCCGCAAAATATTGCGCGCGCGGACCACAGTGTATTGAAGGTAAGGTCCGGTCTCTCCTTCAAAAGCGAGCGCGTCTTCCAGGTCAAACGCAATGATGGTCCGCCGCGTGTACTTGAGCAGAAAATAACGCAATGCGCTCACGGCAATCATTTGCGCGATATTTTCCTGCGCGGCAAAATCCGTGGTCATTTCTCTGGCTCGCACTTCTTTTAAGGCTTCGGCCACGAGTCTATCGATCAGATCATCCGCCTTGATGCCAAGCCCTTTGCGCCCCGAGACTTCCACATAGTTTTTACGGTCTTCGCCCGCTTCGAGGCCCATATCCCTTGCACAGCGAAGCGAAAGGCCGACCACTTCATAAGCAAAGTGGTGAAGATGGGCAGCCTGGTCTTTATATCCAAGAGAAAGAAAGGCCCTGCGAACGACATCCTGCAAATAGGATTGCCGCGTGTCAATCACCGCATAGGCGGCGCTCCCACGGCCAAACTGGGGCGCGCCGGATTCTTCCTGAACTGACGTGCGCCAGGCTTCGCGGCCATCCGGATAACGGTAAAAACGCTGATATTGAAAGTCGCGGCCCAGCAAGTTGAATTTCCAGAGGTGGTAGGCGATGTCTTTTCCGACATAAGTCACGGTGCCGTTCGACCGCACGATAATCTTCACGTCTTCCTCGCCGCCGTCTGCCGTTTGAAGAGAATCCCCATCCTCAAGGCTCATCACCCAGCAGCCCTGATTCTTTCCCGAGTCCTCGAAGCGGACGGCGCCGGTCTTTTTCATAAGCTCAAAGGCGTATTTCCAAAATTCCAGACGTAGAATTTCGCTTTCCTCAACCAATAAGTCATAGCGGATGTTGATGCGGCGCATCGTATCCAGGTGAAGCCTCGAGATGGCGGTTGAAACCACGGACGCCATTTCAGCCAATTCTCCGTGACCCTCTTCGATGGCTTTCAGGGTCTCCTTGCGCAGGGCAAGCATCGAAGGATCGTCCTCATAACGTTGGAATACGCGCGCGTACAGATCCCAGCAGAGGTAGTCAAATCGAGGTTCGGAGGACGCCGCCATTTCGCGGACCTGTGCCACCATCTTCTTTTCAAAATGCGCGAAGCTGTTGACGACATCCGCCACCTGAACGCCCGTGTTGTCAATGTAGTTCTCGACTTCCACCTCGTGTCCTTGATAGCGTAGCAAGCGAGCCAGCGTGTCTCCGAGCACGGCGTTACGAAGATGACCGATATGGGCTGCTTTGTTCGGGTTGATACTCGTGTGTTCAACCAGAATTTTACCTTTGGAAATTGATTCAGCGGACGCAGAACTCGGCTGCGCGATGGCGCGGCTTCGAAATAGGGCGGACGCCAGCACGGCGCGGTCAAGGTGAAGGTTGATATACCCGGCCCCCGCAATGCTAATTCGCTCGACGCCTTCTAAAGGCAACAGACGGCCCGCGATTTGTTGCGCGATTTGTCGCGGCGGGCGCTTGAGATGTTTCGCAAGATCGAAGCAGGCGGTAATCGAAATCTCGCCCATCTCAGGCGTTGGAGGAAAGCCGAGGGTAGGATTATCGATTTCAAACCCAAACAAATCTTTGACGGTCGCGATGAATTTCGACCGGACTAGTCTTTGGATTTCGAGAAGCAAATCCTTTCCTTTCCAAGCGGGATCGCAGGGACCATTGTTAACCTTGCTTGCGGCGCGGCTTCTTTTCACCTGGGAGATGGGTAAATCCCAAGTCCTTGCCAAGGCGGAGTTTAGTCAAATAAATGATCTGACCCGCGTGATAAGCAGCGTGTTCAACCACGCGCTGAACGGCATCCATGCCCATTACGTGGGGATGTTTCTGAATCGTGTGCTGCGCTCTAAGGTCTGCCGCAGTAAGCCTTTTGAGAACACGGTTCGCGGCGCGCACTTCTCTCGTCAGCATCGCCGCAAGAAGACGCCCCCCAATCGATCCGGTATCGCTGAATTCCGCGTCTCGGTTGCGAATGTCAGGCGCGCCGCCCAGGCCCGAAACGATCCACTGGCGCATATTTCCGGCAAGGTGCAGCACTAGGTTCCCGACGCTATTCGAGGCGGCGTTAGGTCGCCACCAAATGTCTTCGTCGCTCAACTCGCTCAGGCAGGCCGTAATGCGAGGCAAGTATTGTTTTGCTAGCGCATGCCCGGCGCGGCTCAGGAATTCATAGGCATGTGCGTCCTTCGCGCTCACGCGCTTTTTCGCGGACGAAGATCCCGGATTTCGGCGCGCACTTTTTCTTTCCATAGCGCATCCTCCCAATACGTCAGCCAAAGATAAAACGTGGCATAGCTTCTCCAGCCCAGCCACTTACGCGCCAGCGTTTCGACGCGAGCGCACGCCGGCTGCTTTCTCAGACCGTAAAAGTATTGTAGGGCCTTTTGCAGACCTACATCCGCGGCAGGCAGACAATCAAGGTGGCCGAGCGCCCTCATGCCAACATAGTGCGCCGTCCATGCGCCCACGCCATTAAGCGCCAAAAGCTTTTCGTGAGCCGCCGCCGGTTCGAGCGAGCGCAAGACTTCAAGATCAAGAGCGCCCGTTGCAATGGCCTGCGAAATAGCGATAATGTATCTGGCTTTGGGACCGGAGATTTGGATTTTCCGCAGCTCGGCGGGAGTTGTTTCAGCCAGCGCCTGCGGGCGCGGAAACATGTTGTAATGCTTGCCCTCAAACTCAACCGTTTGCCCGAATTTTCCAATGAGCGCCTTCTTCACTTGGTGAGCAAACGAGAGGTTAATTTGCTGTTCGAGAATGGCAGAGACCAGAGCTTCATAAGGATTTGCCACCTGCGGGATGCGCATGCCACGAAAGTGAATGGCGAGACGCGAGAGGACAGGGTCAAGCCGCGCGAGGTTGTAGAAGGGAGTGATCTCCACGTCCAGGCCAAGCTGCCGCTGTACAATCCCGGCGACCGCATTGCGAACGGAGCGGGATGCGGGGCCTCGCAGGATGCGAACGCGCAGCGCAGAACCGGGTCCGGAGTTGCTGTCCTCGGAAACACCGTAGAGAACAGGCGCGCCGCCGACTTCCGCCGCGCGGCGCAACTCGCCTCCCACAAAATAGTCCAGTAGCGGATCAAACTGCCGTCCATTCAGCAAGGCAGGGGGACTTAAGATAAATCTTAGCGTGCGATGAAAATTAAAAGGTTCTTGGGGGTAAAGTTTCATACGTTGGAAAGATCGCTCGCAGGGTTTGGTCAGCGAGAGTTGATTTTGTAGCACGGCCAGATGCCGCCGCTACAGCCGATGGCTGTTGCTAATTTATGCTGCTCTGTATAGGGGCGGCTGTATCCTCGTTACCGGATGTTTCATCCTATAAGCAGATGAATCCTTACGGAGCTTCAAACACTGTCGCCTGTGGTGCTCGCCCCCAACATGCATTATACTTCGGAGAGCACGTGGGGCCGCATGTTATCCCCCGTGTTTTTCCGGAGGATCAAGTTCAGTTGCCGCAAGAAGCTCTCGCAAAACCCGAATCAGATCTCGTTGCTGACGCCAAGAACGGCAGTATTGAAGCCTTTGAAGAATTGGTGAATCGCTACGAGAAGAAAATCTATAGGCTTGGAGTGCGTCTGATGGGCAATGAGACGGACGCCGAGGATGTTCTTCAAGACACTTTTCTGAAGGCTTTCGAGCATCTGAAAGATTTCCGCGAGGATTCGCGTTTTTATACATGGCTGGTTCGCATCGCAGTGAACGAAGGATTGATGAAGCTGCGCAAGCGCAGATCAGACAAAGCGCAGCCGATGGAAGACAGTGTTGATGATGACGGGCAGGTTATACCCCGCGACTTCCGGGATTGGAAGCCGAACCCTGAGCAGGAGATGGGCCAGAAAGAGATGGAAAAAATCCTGCTGGATGCGGCTGGGGCGTTGCCGCCTAGTCTGCGCACGGTCTTCTTTCTAAGAGATGTTGAAGAGCTTTCAACCGAGGAAACGGCCGACGCGCTCGGCTTGACCACCGGTGCCGTGAAAGCGCGCTTGTTTCGCGCGCGGTTTCAGTTGCGTGAAGAACTAAGCAAAGTCTTAAGACGAGAGTAAATCTTTGAACTGTAAAGAAGCGTGGAAGGAAATTTCGAGATACCTCGACGGCGAGCTGGGCGTCGAGGTAAAACGGCTGGTCGAAGAGCACGTCGGCCGATGCGCGCATTGCAAAGTGGTGTTTGACACGACGCGCAAGGCGATTGACCTCTATTGCGACGGAAAGCTCTTCCCCATGCCGGATGTAGTGCGTGACCGGCTGCATGAGGCGCTGCAACATAAGTTTAAGGGAAAGCCCGTTTAACCCCGGATCGTCGCGTTCCAATGGGGTTGAGGGGTTTCGCCTGGCAGCAAGCGTCTCGCGCGCCGCTTCCCGCCTCAAATACGCGCAGGGTTTGCTCAACGCTTTCCTTCTTTTACCTTCCGAAAAACTTTTCAAGACTGCCAATTTCCCTTTCTGCTAATTCCTGATAGTGCTGCGACTGGGCGGCGTTGTGGGCAGCGAGGGCCGAGTCCGCCTCGTCCATATAACGCTCCATGCGGTTTTCAGTAGCGATGATGTCTGGGCGCAGCGACTGACCTGTAGCGCCAACCTGCTGTTGAAACTCGCTAAAAGTGGCCTTTATGGCGCTTGCGCGCGCGGAAAGCTGGTCCATGTGGTCCGAGAGCGTCTGCAATTCGGCAGCGTCTGCGGGGGCAGAAAGGGATCCCTCGGAGGTCATGTGCTGAGATTCTTGCTGTGCTGCTGTGGCACGCAGTGCTTGGCCTTTGGATTCTCCTGAATGCTCGCTGGCAGGCAAAGGTGTGGCCGCATGGGGAGCGGCGTGGGCAGCAGTCAGATGATGGGCCGCCATGGATAGAGCGCGCGAAGATGAAGATCCGGCTGGCGCTGAGAGAGAGGAAGATGGCATTGCCCCGGAATCGGTGCTTTTATTCGAGGCTGGAGGCGCTGCGGTTGGCGGCGTGGCCATCGCTTGCGCCTGGCTTTGTGCAGGAGCGCCCTTAGGGGCATTAACGGCGGCAGGCGCCGCGCCTTGCGTGTGAGCGCGCGCCCGGAACCATCGAGGCAATTCGACGGCGCTTGCCACAATGATGACAATAGCAATCAAAGCGCCGAGCAGCATGTAGAGTCCACGGTGGCCAGGATTTTGGCTGCCCGTTAGATTCAGATGACTCGGTTGATTTGCCGGGTGATGACGCGAATATTCTGCCGGCTGGGGCGTCGCCACAACCGGAACGGTGATAGCCTCAAGGCCTCTCGTGGCCTCGGTGAGCGCGGCCCGGAAAGCATCCGCCGACTGGAATCGTTCGTCTGGATTTTTGGCCAGCGCCAGCAAAATAACGCTGTTGAGGGCGGGCGAAAGCGCAGAATTCATTTCCATTGGAGGGCGTGGAGCTTCATTGAGGTGCGCCGCCATCAGCGAATACTCGCTCTTGCCCTCAAACGGACGCTTGCCCGTCACAATTTCGTACATAGCGACGCCCAGAGAATAAAGGTCGGAGCGCGCGTCCAGCGCGCCGCCGCTCAGTTGCTCGGGAGAAATATAAAACAACGAGCCTACGGTTGTGCCCGTGCGCGTCAGATGCGGATCGGTGGCGGCTTTGGCGATGCCAAAATCCATTAGTTTAAGACCGCCTTCCGGCGTCAGCATCATGTTGGCGGGCTTAATATCACGGTGAATGACGCCTTGGCGGTGCGCGTAACCGAGGGCAGCCAGCGCCTGGTCAATGCAAGTGATGGCTTGCTTGAGGGGAAGGGGTCCCTGCTGTAACCTTTCGTTCAGCGTGATGCCGCTTACAAATTCCATCACCATGATGAGCTGATTTTCAAACGTCAGCGCGGTGTGAAAAGCGGCAATGTTCGGATGGTTCAGACTGGCCAGCACTTTGATTTCGCGCAAAAAACGGTCGGCCAACTCGGGTTGATGGACAAGGTCAGGCAGAAGGATTTTCATGGCGTCAACGCGGTCCGAAATCACGTTGCGAACCTTGTAGACCTTGCCCATGCCTCCGGCGCCCAGCACTCCGGTAATTTCGTAGTCAAATATTCGATTCCCGATTTCAAAGCTCATCGGAGACTCCCAGTAAATATCCCCCGGCAGAGCCGGTGGCTTTAGAATGGGCGGCCCCTCAAAGGGGCCTGTTCCTGCGGCTCGATCGCGGTCGTGGACTGAAATACCCCTCACCCGCGCTCGTACCTCGCGCACCCTCTCCCATCGGGAGAGGGCTGTGATCTTGTTGTTGATCCTCTACCCTCTCCCGCGGGGAGAGGGCAAGAGGCCGGGATTCCATCCCTCTCCCGGTGGGAGAGGGTGCCCGACGAAGGAGGGCGGGTGAGGGGAAGCGTCCCGAGGAACTTGGCGCCGGAGTAAGCTTGATATTCATATAGCGAAGGTTGTGCCCGGCGGTCCGGTTTTGCGTCGATGCGCCACGCGATCCCAGCTATGGCAAGCTCTTCACGATGTCGCCAATTTTTGCCGAGCTAGTTCCGGTAAACTGCCCTTCAGCGGAAAGCGCGTCCACATCAGTAATTTTGACTTCGCCAATTTTATTCTCGATTGTGCGGATTACTTTTCCGCTAACCGGATCTTTGATGTCCCGGACCTTGCGGTAAATCCCTAGCTGATCACCTACTTTCACTCCCGCCTTAGAACCCACGTTCAGGACAATCGGATTTCCTGAAGCGTCCGCCACAAGACCTGAGACCGTCATGTGCTCCGTTGGAAGCTGGTTCGCATCCTGCCCAAGCTGCTGCGCCAGATTGTTGACTGCCTGGTGCACCGCCTCGCCTAGAATGGTGTTGGCGAAATTACTGCTGCTCATGTCGTAGCCAGCGCCCGCTGCGGAACCGCCACCGCCACCCGCGCCGAGAAGAGATTCGCCGGACCGCGTGGATTCGCCGTGCCCCTCCGCCACAGCCAGAATTTGCCCGGTGTTCACATCCACGATCCTGGCTGAGAGGCCGACATCGGCCTTGGCTTTTCGCCGTTGTATTCCTCCCAGACCGTATTTCCGCGAGAGGCCGCCAAGAGCCCCGCCGCCGAAAGATTGTGTTTTATCATCCCGCCCAAACTGGGTAATGCTGCCAAGGACGATCGCGTCGGCCCCAAGAAGGCGCCCGATTTTAGCTGCCGTCGTCGGGTCTGCGCGGTAACTGTTGGAGAAATTCTGTTCGCCAATCACTTTGTCGATCGCCTGCCGCTCAAGCACGACATAGTTTCCGGATTTTACAAGTTGATTAACAAGCAGGTCCGAGACGCCCTTGCCTACATCCTGATTGGTGCCGAAAATCGCGGAAACTTCGTTCTGCACCGTCGCGTAGTCGAAATTCAGCACGGCAACGCGCTTCTTTTGCGTCTGCGCGGGGCCAAAAGATGAAAAAAGCAAGAGTGACAGAAATAAGCCTGTGCAGTATTTCATTGCGCCTGTGCCTCCTCCGTCAAGTGGAACCGCTGGCCCACTATGAGAACAAGTTCTAAACCACAGTGCTGTGGGAAATTACCTTGGGTCCGATGAGCGAATCATAACCCCGGAAGGCGCGGGAAGCAAGTGGGTGACATTCTAGCGGTAACGTTGGCCTCTGGCCGCCCGCTTCGAACCGGAAAAAACCCGTTTTTGACCCCCAAAAAGCGGTTACGAAGCGGAAACGAACCAGACTGGCTCTGGCATCTCCTTTGTTTTATTACAAATGCTCCGGTTCGTAGTGGAAATCTCTCTAATTCATTTACCTTCAATTAGTTATGCTGATTTCGTCCGGTTCGTGCTCCGGTTCGCGCCGGTTCGTGTTACTAATCTTTCTTTAGTTTCAATAGTTTGCAAAAAAGTAAAACAATGCTTTTTTGTGCATTCGCTCTATTTTCGCTTTTGACCGGCTTTGGTTCAATGGCTTACAGCCAATATTCATGTGCACTAACGAGCAAATTCGACTTCGGCTGTAGCGGCGGCCTCTGGCCGCCGGTTTTCAAGAGGTAAAGACCGGCGGCGAGGACGCCGCCGCTACAACGCCAGCCGCAGGGTTATAAGACGAACACCAAATCCAGCCTAGCACGCCACTCTGAGACTTTTGAGACAAACGGGATAAATGGGACGATTTCTTTCTAGGGAGCCATAATCGAGCGATGCGAAAAACCGCGCACTGTTTTTTGCCCATCCTCATTGCTTGCGTGTGCACGAAGCCGTCTCCCTTGCGGGCGCCGAAAGTGGCCGTCGCGCCCAGCGAGGACATTCAAGAATACGCTTTTATCCGGAGTTCAGACCTCACTTCTCCAGGCGCGCAGTTACTGCCGTCCTACGGTCGGGAAACTTGATTGCAACCGTGTCGTTCGTAGGATCGTAGTACCAGCCCTCGGCCGCGATTTTGAGAGACTGGGAGGAATTCTGCGCGCTGAGCGCCTGACCATCAAGATCAATCTCGCGGGGCGCGCCGCGCTGCGCATGAACCCTCAACACAAGTGAGCGGGCCGGCGGATGATAAGAGCCTTGGCGCGCGGATATATCGATCGTGATCCGCGACGGAGATTGTCTGGCGCTAATCTGCTCGCGCAAATATGAGCCATGCTGGTAATCGAAGCTCTTGCCGTCATCTTCGTAGTATTCACGCGCGGAATTGCCATCTGGATAGATTTCAAACGTCAAAGGGTCAATAGGCGCCTGCCCGGTATACTGCACCACCTGCTGAGTTGGAATAATCGCGCCGGCGCGAACAAAAATTGGAATGCTGCTGAGTGGCGCATCCACCGTCATCGTCCGCGGACCTTCATAGCGCCGGTCGGACCAGAAGTCGTACCACTCTCCGCGCGGCAGATAGACATCCCATTTCCATTCGCCGTCTTTGACCACGGGCGCCACCAGCAAGTCGTCGCCAAAAAGAAACTCTTCTTCCTGGCGGATGGCGGTTGGATCATCAGGATAATCGAGCAAAAGAGCGCGCATTACCGGCAGCCCTGTCTGAGAGGACAGGTAAAAGGCATTGTACAAATAAGGAAGAAGGCGATATCGCAAGTCGATGGAATCGCGATTGATGTCTTCGCGCCTGATGCCGTAAGACCAGGGGTCCTGCTCGCGGCTGCCGAGCGTGGTATGAGTGCGGCAGAAGGGGTAGAAGACGCCGGCTTCGAGCCATCTCGTGTAAAGGTCCGGGCTGGGGCTTTCCGCAAATCCGCCAATGTCGGCGCCGGCAAAGGTAAGGCCCGAGAGACCCATGTTCATCAACTCGGTGACGCTGATGCGCAGGTGGTCCCAGGTGCTTGTGTTATCGCCGGTCCATACGGCGGCATACCTTTGGCCGCCCGCATAAGTGTCGCGGGTGAGCACGAACGGCCGCTCGTTAGGGCGAAGGCGCAGAACGCCGTCGCGCGTTGCCTCGGACATCAACATCCCATAGACGTTATGAATTTTTGCTTGGGGGCTGTGGAGGCCATGGTCGTAAAAGGCAGTGTCCAAGGGCATGGTCTTCGTGGGCACATTAAATACCGAAGGCTCATTCATATCGTTCCAAAAGCCGGCAATGCCGGCGGAAACCAGCCCGCGATAGAGTGATCCCCACCATTCGCGTGTTTTTGGAGACGTGAAATCAGGAAATGCGCTGAGGCCCGGCCACACGGCGCCATTGTAGATCGAACCATCTGGATTGGTGACGAACTCATGACCTGCGAGGCCCTGCTGATAGACCCAATAGTTCGGATCAACCTTAATCCCGGGATCGAGGATCGTGACCACGCGAAACCCTTCCTTGCGGAGACCGGCCGTCATTGCCGCAGGGTCAGGGAACCGGGTTTTATCCCACGTAAACACGCGGTAGCCGTCCATGTAGGCAATATCAAGATAAATGACGTCGCAGGGAATATTTCGCTCGCGGAAATTATCCGCGATGAACTGCACTTGTTTCTCAGGACTGTAGCTATAGCGGCTCTGTTGGTAGCCGAGCGCCCATCGCGGTGGAAGCGGTGAGCGGCCCACCAAATCTGTGAATCGCTCGAGGACTGCCTTCGGATCAGGCCCATAGAAGAAGTAATAGTTCATCTCGCCGCCTTCGGCGCCGAATGAATACAGGTTGCGAAACTCCGAGCCGAAATCGAAGGTGGAGCGGTAAGTATTATCGAAAAAGATCCCATAAGCCCGGCCGTCCCGAAGGGCGATAAAGAAAGGAACATCCTGGTAAAGAGGATCGGTCGTCGCACCCCAGCCAAAAGAGTCCGTATTCCACATCACGTAATTGTGGCCGCGCTTGTCCAGCGGGCCGCTCTTTTCGCCCAGGCCGAAATAGTGTTCATCCGGCGGCATCCACTTCCAGCAGCGGACGTCACTGCCGTCAGAAGCCATGCCCCATTGGTCAGCATCTTTTGAAATCAATCGCCCCGTTGGATCATAGAAGGCGACGCGAAAGGGTGAAAGCTGAACTCGAACTTCGAGATCACTCGTTTTCAACACGCGATTATTTCCTGAGCCTGAAAAGTCCGCAGGAACGCGGGGCCAATCCTTTTTCACTACCGCCCAGGAATAGCCGGGATCAAAGTTGGCTCTGGCCGCCATGCGAACGCGGATAAGATATGGCGCGAGCGCGGTGATTGCAATCCGGGAATTCTCTCCACGAAAAACCATTTGATCGCCTTGAGGAGGCAAGGCGTGCACCGGGCCCACCTGCCGCCATGCCGCGGTTAGCGGGATCGCAGCGATCATCAGAACGGCCAGAAGCTTGAGAGTATTTTTCAGCAAACACACATTAGCCTCCCCAATCGCCCTAATCGCTCTTCTTGGCTGAACCCGGATTGGCCCGGCGGCGAATGCCCGTTGGTTATGCGCGGAGTTGCTGAGTCTGCATTGGGACGCATGGACGGTATGATTCATAGCGGGGATTTTAGCACAAGGTCGTCAGGCGCTGTTTCAATGATCTAGTGTCCTGAGTCAGAAGTTCATCAGCTTAATGCTCGGTCTTCAGCGGCTGAAGCCGCAATGAAAAAGCGGGTGTTAATGTCGGAGCTAAAGCTCCGCCCCCCTGAGAATTGTGCAGCGAATTTCAGATTCAGGACACTAGCCTCAATACTGTTCATTTAAATCGAAAAGGGTTCTTGGCGGCTGTTTTGTATCAGGGCACGGTTTCAACCGTGCCGCAAGAGGCTTTACCTAGGTTTGGGCTTTAGCCCCTGATAAATCAGCGGCTAAAGCCGTCATCTTTTCTGCCCTGTTTCGGCACGGTTGAAACCGTGCCCTGATACAAAGCGGTGGGCCGGCGCTCCTAAGTGAACAGTATTGGGGCCAGTGATCTTCATCACACTCCCAGACCTTGCCGCGCTTCATGATTTCAGCAACGAATGGAAGATCCGGGCCGGGCGCCACTTTATCGCACAGGCGGATGAACGGCTGATAGAATAGAAGATGTTGAGCGCCAGCGAAGGAGAATCCAGCATTGCCACATTCATGTTGTGGCTGCGATCCAACGACCTACTGTGACGTCAACCACTCCCATCGAATTCTCCGGCGTTTCCATCTCTTTTGGCGATAAGCAAGTACTCACAGATGTTTCCTTCCGTTTAGGCGGGGGGGAAACGCTTATCCTTCTTGGGGTGACGGGGTCAGGAAAGTCAGTGCTGCTCAAACTTGCCGCCACGCTGCTTAAGCCGGATTCAGGGCGTATTTTGATCGAGGGCGAAGACACGGCCACGCTGGGAAACGCGGCGCTGAACGAACTTCGCAAACGCATGGGCATTGTTTTTCAGGAGGGCGCGCTCTTCGATTCCCTCTCCGTTTATGAGAATGTCGCTTATCCGATGCGAGAATCCGGAAAGCGCGCTGACGAAGAGAAAATTGAGCAGGCCGTGTTGCAGGTGCTAGGTTTTGTAGAGATGGAGGACGCGATTGATAAGATGCCGGCGGAGCTTTCCGGCGGAATGCGCCGCCGGGTGTCCGTAGCTCGCGCTATCGTGACCCGTCCGGGCATTATGCTCTACGACTCGCCCACAGCAGGCCTCGACCCCGTGACCGCTAACACGATCAACATCCTGATTGCCAAGCTGCGCGACCTGAATGGCGTGGCGTCGATTGTGGTGACGCAGCGCGTGCAGGACGCCTTTTTCCTGAGCAATGTTTTCTTTTCTCAGGGCCACCAGAAGATTGGGGAGCCTCGTGACGCTTCGAAGCCATCAACCTGGTTCATGGTCCTGCGGGATCAACGCGTTTATTTTTGGGGAAAGCGGGATGATCTCATCCAGAGCCGCGATCCCTATCTGCTCGAGTTTATTTCCTGACAAACCCAAAGGTGCTGCTTTCGATTATTGAGGATTACAAATTATAGTGACGACAAATATTGTAGCGGCGGCCTCTGGCCGCCGGCCGGTACTTAAAACGGCGGCGCTCAGAGAGCGCCGTTACAGAAAAAATTGTCACTATAATTTGTAATCCTTATTAAAATAAAAATGAGAGCAATTGCCATTGCCGCCGGCCCTTACGGGTTCAGACATGAACCTGATGACGAACACCCTTCAAATCCGCTGAAATGGAGATAAAATATGCCTCAGCGCAAAGAACTCACATGGAGTCAGCTTCGCGTGGGATTGATGGTAGCGATTGCCTTGATCATCCTGGTAGTAGGCCTTTTCTTTGTCAGCGGCCACGTAGGGTTCTTCACCAGCCAATACACGCTCAAAGCATATTTCCCCGAAGCGCAGGGCCTGCAAGCGGGCGCCCAGGTGCAACTGGCGGGCGTGCCCGTGGGCAGTGTCAGCGATATCCGCCTGTCGCCCTACAAAGACCCCAAACGCGCCGTTTTGGTGGTGATGAGGATCGGGCGCCGCTATCAGCCCGATATTCGCGGCGACTCTGTAGCCAGTATTGAGACGGCCGGCTTGCTGGGCGAGGGATTTGTCAACATCACGCGCGGCACCGTCGCCGCATCCGAGATCGCGCCCGGCAGCGTGGTAAAGACGCAGCAGTCGGGCGACATCAAGCAGATTGTGCAGAATGCGAACGACGTGCTTACTAACCTTACGGATCTCTCCAATAAGTTAAACGACGTAACGAGCCAGATCACCACAGGTAAAGGCACGGTCGGGAAATTTATCTACGACGCATCGCTCTACAACCGGATGAATGACACCGTGGCCAAATTACAGGACATGATGAATAAAATTTCGCAAGGGCAAGGAACCATCGGCCAGCTTGTCTCGAATGATGCACTCTACCAAAAGTTGAATGGCACGCTTGACCGCGCCAACGGCATGATGGACCAAATCCAGCACGGCAATGGAACCGTGGGTAAGCTTCTCAACAACCCCTCCGTGTACGACAATCTGGACAAAACCATCACTGAAGCCAGAGACCTTGTGACAAGCATCAACCAGGGCAATGGAACGCTCGGCAAACTGGCTAAAGACCCGCAGCTTTATGACCGCTTCAATGAGGCGGCCGCCAACATTGATACCATTACGGGTCGAATGGCTAAAGGCCAAGGATCGCTTGGGCTGCTCTCGACCGACACCAAGCTTTACAACAATCTTACGGATAGCTCCGAGTCGTTGCGCGAATTCCTCGACGAATTCCGCAAGACGCCGAAGAAGTATCTCACGCTTCACGTGCATATTTTCTGATTTGTGCAGCGTCAGAAGGTCAGCCGCGCGCTAAGCTGAGCCTCGCGCCCCGGCGTCATCGCCATCGTGATGCTGCCGAACTGCGGCTCGTTGACGTAGCGGTTCGGCGTGCCGAGATTCGTATGGTTGAGGCCGTTAAAAAGCTCAGCCCGCATCTGAAGTTTGATTCGCTCCGTTACTGCGAACTGGCGCGTGAGCGCCAAATCCATCGTCTGCATTCCCGGACTCTGCACCGTATTGCGGCCTGCATTCCCGAAGGTGTAGGCCGCCGGCGTCGAGAACGCGGCAGGATTGAACCATAGCGTTGCATTTTGCGTGCCGGCGGGGAAAAGCGGCTGGCCGGTGACGTTCGCGCGGATGGGGTTTTCACCCAGCAACGTGCCCGCATTTGCGGTATCGCCGAAGACGGAAACCGTCATCGGCATCCCGGATTGCGCCTGGTAGATGGTTGCGAAATTCCAGCCTGAGGTCAGCCGCCGCGCCCACGCGCCGCGCTTCCAGCCCGGCACGTCGTAAACCACGCTCACAATAAAGCGCAGCGGCACGTTGCAACCCAGACCTTTTTCGGCGTCGAGGTCGTTGTTGTTCTGCGGGATGGCAGACTCATCCATTGC
>DASZAE010000157.1:0-8273 GCA_035945515.1 Terriglobia bacterium | reverse complement strand
GCGTTGTCATAGGTTGCGAGCGCCTGTTGATAACGCCCGCGCTGGAAAAGGTTCTGCGCGCGCTCAGTTTGCGCCTCGTCGTTTAGCTCCGGGTAACGCGGTCCCATCCGCTGGCGAAGCTGGTTGAGAGCTATTTCGGCTTGATGCGCCTCGGCTACGGTTGGAAAAGCGGTGTAGATCACCTGATAGGTCTCGGCGGCCGCAAGATCATTTTGCAGGGCCTCTTCAGCCTGTGCGGTGAGGAGCAGCGAGGATGGACGCCGCTTGGTGAGCGGCTCGGCCTGAAGCTCGGCAAGCGCCGGCTGGGGGCGGCCGGATTTAATCAGAAGGCTCGCCAGCAAGTCGGCCACGCGCCGCCGGTAGACGCTTTGCGGATACCGCTCGCGAAAACCCGTGAGGGCTGCAATAGCATCATTGCTGCGATTGATCTCGCGGCTGGCGAGGGCTTGGTAATACGCTGCTATGTCCGCGAGGGAACAGTTCTCCGCCGCTTTCAAGTCCCCTGCCGCCAAGCCGTCTTCATGGGCCAGATACTCACGGTAGCCCAGGGCAAAGTAAGCCAAACCGCGCGATTCCAGGTCTTTTTCGGAACGGGCATACCGCCGGAGATCATCCCAGCCGCGGCGCGTTTGCGCGCGAGAAGCCAGATAGCGCAGGCGGGCGCTCACAACCGCGCGAGCAGCGCCATCTGCCCCGGGGGATTGAAAAGCCTCGTGAGCTTGATGAGTTATATAATAATTGTGAGATTGATGAGATTCCTCCGCGCGCCCGGCCTCATGGGCTCGGGCAAGCGGAAGCGCGGCAGCCAGGAGAAACGCCGCGAGCGCGAGTTGAAAGCGGAGCGATTTCAAGGGTAAGGATATTCGGAGCCGAGAAGCGCCGCGTCACCCTGCGCGAGCACGCGAACCATCTCCTCATGGAAGTAATCCGGCTGGGCCGCGTTGGGTCTGCCAAATCGCTGTTCGTAAGCCCTCCGGCTGCGGTCGATGTGGACCTTCAGCCGCGCGTAGAGGTCCTTTTTCCCGATGCCTTCGGCGACTTCCTCTGGATTGTAAAGCTCGATTTCAGAAACCAGGAGCCTTGCGTAACGCTGCGCTTCCTCATCCATTCGATCCATTTCATCGCGGGAAGGCATGGCCGCCGTGGCAGTTCCCGACACCGCCTCTGGATCTCGCGCAGGCGATTGCCCGGCCGAAACCGGGGGTGCGCTCTCAAGCGGTTGCGGCGCGTTGGCTTGAGGCGCGCCCTGCTGGGTGAGCGCGCGTGCGCGCTCAAACTGCGCCCGAAGCTCTTGAACGCCTTTTTCAACGGCGCGCAGACGATCTTCCAGAGCTTCGATTTCCAAACGAAACTGGTTCGCCGGCAAGTTGTCCGCTTCTAAGCTGTCGCTCTGAATAGGTTCAGCCAATATCTATCCCTCTCTAGCAGACGAGATTATTATGAACCTGCCCCGGCTTCGGGTGTCAAGGCGCGAAAGCATCAGGAGCCCGAGATGTTGATTCTAAAAGACTCCTAGGGTTCGTTCCGTGAGTTATGATCATCAAGCTTGCTCCGGCAGGAATACCGCGACGCACTCTGGTCGGGAAACCGCCGGCAACGCCCCTCACCCGGCTCGCGGAGTTTACCCTGAGCGGAAATACCGAGATTCTTCGCTTCGCTCAGAATGACAAGCGAAGGGCTCGCCACCCTCTCCCGCCGGGAGAGGGCAAGAGGCCGGGATTCCATCCCTCTCCCGGTGAGTGTGGGGGACAACTAACGTTGCCGACGAAGAATCAATAAGTTACAAGGGTTGCTTCATCCGTAAGTTGTTGATTCTAGGTTCGACCTCCGAGTTGTCCCACAGACTCCCGGTGGGAGAGGGTGCCCGACGAAGGAGGGCGGGTGAGGGGAACGGCGCCGGAGTAAGCTTGATATTCATACCGTGATTTTTATGTGTGTTTCTGCCATTCCCTCGGGCCATTTTCTAATATCTGAGGGTCAGCTTTGTAGCGGCGGCCTCTGGCCGCCGGTCTTTAACAATTAAAACCCGGCGGCCAGAGGCCGCCGCTACAGATTGAGCCCATCACGTCACTTTGAGACGTTTGAGACGAATGAGACGGTTTGCAGGCCGCGCAGCCGCCTCCGAAAGTTAGAAACGCTGATTCTAAAGGACTCCTTGGGTTCGTTCCGTAATTTTGTTGTGTTTATGCTCCTTCTCTCCCGGCCCTTTTCTAATCTCTGAGGGGCAGCTTTGTAGCGGCGGGCAAAGCCTATAAGGGGCCGCCGGTCTTTACTATTAAAACCCGGCGGCCAGAGGCCGCCGCTACAAATCCAGCCTAGCACGTCACTTTGAGATTTTTGAGACAAATGGGACGATTTTTTCCGGCCGCCGCGTCCCAAGGAGCCGGTTCTGTAGCGGCAATTGCAGGCATGTTGCCGTCTGAAACGAGAGACCTCAGGAGGCGCGCAGCGTGTCGACGGGATCAACGGAGATCGCTTTCGTGGCTGGGATGATACTGGCGAACACGCTCACGGCAATCAAGAGAGCCGCCACGCCGAGAAACGTGAGCGGATCGGTGGGACTCACCCCATAAAGCTGACTCGCCACAAATTGCGTCAGCATAAGGGATCCAACTGTCCCCAGCGCAATGCCGACAATCACCAGCTTGAGCGTTTGTCCCGCCATTAAGGCGATAATGGCGGGCCGCCCGGCGCCGAGCGCCATGCGAATCCCAATCTCATGCCTTCGGCTGCTGACCGCGTATGAAATGGTGCTCGCGATGCCCGCGGCGGCCAGGAGCAAGGCGAGCAGCGCAAACGCGGCCACCACCAGCAGATAAAACTTGTTCTCTCCGAGGCTCCCACTGAGCACCTGCCGCATGGTTTCTATCTGCGTAACAGGGGCTTCCGGATCAAGCGAGTGGATGGCCTTCTGCATCGCCACGGCTGTACTCGCCGGTGTGCGCGTCTTTACGACGATGGTTCCGGCAAACGCCGCAAACAGCTTCTGGGTGAAAGGAACGTAAACCTCCGGCCGCGGATCTTTGGCCAGCGAATAATCCCTCACGCTTCCCACCTCGCCGACCACGCGCCCATCCTTCGATCCCTTCCCGACCGGGCTCCGTCCCATCCAATAGCGATCTACATACGCCTGGTTCACAATCATGACGCGCTCCGATTGCGCGGTATCCTGCGCCATGAAATCGCGCCCGTATAGCAGCGGAATGCCCATCGCTTTGAAGTAGCCGGGGCTCACTGCGTGGAGGCCGCCGGTGACAACCCCGCCCTGATCAACGTTCGACATGCCAGGCTCCGCCGTATCCCTGAACGTGCCATTAATTCCATCCAAGGGAAGAGGGCTGATAAATCCCGAAGCTTCGACTCCGGGCACGGAATGGATTCTATCGAGCAGCCGCTGGTAAGCGGCGATCTGATCCGCGGAGTTGGTGAAGCGGTATCCGGGCAGGAGAACCCGCAAAGTCAGGACTTCGCGCGGGTCAAGCCCGGGATGCACATCCTCCAGGTTCAAGAAACTGCGCAGCATTAAGCCCGCTGCGGTGAGGAGGACAAGCGAGAGGGCGACTTCGGCCACGATCAGCGCGCTTCGCAGATTAAATTGTCCCCGCCGGGGAGCGCCGCTGACGCTGCCCTCCTTCAGCGACTCAACTAGATCGACCTTCGACGCGTAGAACGCGGGCGCCAGCCCAAAGACAATTCCGACGGCGGCCGATATCAAAAGCGTTGCCGCCAGCACACGCCAATCGAGACCCATGTTTTGAAAGTTCGCCGTGTGAAGCGTTCGCGGGAAAAAGCGGCTTTCAAGTTCAATTCCCCAGTGAGCAAGCAGGATTCCGAACGCTCCGCCTCCTCCGGCCAAGATCAGGCTTTCGGTAAGCAGTTGCCGCACAATGCGGCCGCGTCTGGCGCCGATCGCGGTTCGAACCGCGATTTCCTTGCGGCGCGTGGTAGCTCGCGCCAGCAACAGGTTGGTTACGTTGGCGCAGGAAATGGCGAGCAGAAAGGCAGCCGCTCCAAACAGGACGATCAGGATGGAGCGCCAGCCTGCGATTACCGTATGAGTGAGCGGCGTTGCCGTGATCCGCCATTCCGCGCCCGGTTCGCTCCCCGCCTGACGCATCACCTGGTAGGCAAGCACGCTCAGCGCGGCTTCAGCCTGCGCGGGGGAGACTCCGGGACGCAATCGCGCCAAAACCGGAAGCGCGCGGGTCTTGGCGTCCGACCGTTGCTGGGCGTCAAAAACGAGAGGAGTCCAGCACACGGATTCCCATGATGTTGTGCCTGGCATGATGAAATCCGGCGCCATCACGCCTACGAGGGTATGGCTGACGCCATCGAGCGTAATGGTCCGGCCCAAGATGTCGCGGCGGCTGTGAAACAATTGTTGCCACAGAGGGTAGCTGAGCAAAACAACCGGAGGGCTGCCGGAACGGTAGTCGGAGGGCAGAAATCCGCGGCCAAGCGCCAGCCGCGCCCCAAGCAACGGAAGCATCGTCGGGGAAATGGCATAGTCGAAAACCTGGGTAGGCTCAGGGACGCCAGCCAGCGTCTGGCCCATGCGGACTTGACTCGCGGCGAAATCGCCGATGTCCTTGGCGCGCGCGCGCCAGTTCAAAAATACGGGGACAGGAACACGGTCCCAGGCATGACTGAATCTCGCGTCCGTCATCGCCACGGAAACCAGGCTGGAAGGGTCTTTATAAGGCAGCGCGCGAAGCACAGCGGCTTCAGCAAAGCTGAAAATCACGCACGCGGCGGCAATGCCTAAGGCCGCAATCACAATGGCTGCGGCGCTGAAACCAGGATTTTTCCGCAGCACGCGAAACGCATACCGGACATCGGCCAGAATGCTTTCGAGCCATGTCCATGCCCACGCGCTTCGCGCGTTTTCCGCAGCGAGAGTCAGGTCTCCAAGCTCCTGCCGCCCGGCGATCTGCGCGAGCGGCTGCAACTCCTCATTCATCTCGCGCTCTGCCATCCGGTGCCAAGGCGGCCAAAGATGTTTTATTTTTCTCCAGTTCATCCCTTCACCTCACTGGGAGATGGCCCCATCACACGCGCGACCGCGGCCACAAAATCAGCCCGCCTCGAACTCTCCTGAAAGAGGCGCTTGCGCCCGGCGCCCTACGGCTACACAGGTTGCTGAAAAACTCCGTAACCATGTCATTCTGAGGAGCCGAAGGCGACGAAGAATCTTGGAAGTTACTGATTTCACATAGAAGCAGATTCTTCGCGGAGTTTACCCTGAGCGAAGCCGAAGGGCTCAGAAAGACACGTGCGTAAATTTTGAGCGCCATCCCCTAAGTGAACAGTATTGCTTTTAGCCTGGATTATTCATGAAGCGCGGGCCTTCGGATAGGGGGACGGGGTTTCAACCCCGTCGGAAAGCTTGTCCCTTCCGATTTCACTTGCATGGCGCCCCTCGCGGCTCGTTCGAACGAGCCGCGAGGGGCGCCATGCAAGTAAGATGTAAGAATCCGCTCGAACGGCACGGTTAAAACCGTGCCCCCCTTTGCGACACAACCGAACTTCGTGAATAATCCGGGTTACGCCGATGGGCCGGTTTTCTCGCCGCCGAGAAGGCGGAACGATACATCGATCAGCATTCTAACCGGCACAGGCTTGCCGTTGCGCTCTGCGGGTTTGAATTTCCAAGTGGGAATCGTTTTTAATGCGTTTTCATCGAGGCCTTTTCCCAACGGCTTCGAGACTTCCTTGACGCTGACAACCTTGCCTTCGTCGCTGATCACTGTGGAAAGGATGATATCGCCGCTGAGTTTGGCGTTCCGCGCCTCGGGGGTGTACGGCGGGTCAGGAGAATAGACCAGCTTAGGCGCTTGAACATCGCCTCCAATTTTGTAGACTTTGCCGGTGTAATCGTATACTTTACCTCGGAACTGATAGTTCTCAACGCTCGCTGGCGAGCTTTCCTCGGGCGGCAGGCGGAAAGGAATCGTCACCCTTGCTTCGACCGGCGCGTTTGCGGACGGCGCAAACTTCCACTGGCTGACGGCGTCAACCGCTGCCTTCACCAGCAATGGATGTCCGCTAATCACGCTGATGTTTGAAACCTTCCCCTCGTGGTCGACTGTGATCCCCAGTACGACGTTCGCCTGTATGCGCGCCATTCTTGCCAGCGGAGGATAAGAAGGTGCGGGTGCATAAACCGGTCTCAGGCCTGGTGGCGCTGTGAAAGGCAGGGCAAGAGCCTCCAGCATATACGTGGTCTGTTTCTGGCCGGCTTGGTCGCTCGATTGGCTCGCTGGCTTCGACGGTGTATCGGCAAGGGTATAGTTCATCGTTACTCTCGTGCGCGCGGGCAGCAGCGGACTGGGCGCGTAGCGCCATTGCCGCACGGCATCCACGGCGGACTTTACCAGCATCGGCGGTCCGCTGACCACTTTCACTTCAGTCACTTCACCCACTTTGTTTACCGCAATATCGAGCACGACTTTCCCCTGGACGCGCGCCTTTTTAGCCTCAACCGGATAACGCGGCATGATCTGGTGGACAATCTTGAGTTGCTTAACATCCACGCGATGCACGGTTGCGCTAGAGTCTCCGTCAATTCCGCCCGGAACCCCGCCTTCTATCCCACCCGCGACGCCACCCGCAATTCCGCCCGAAACGCCGGATTCAAACGCCACTTTACCCGGAGCAGAATTTGGAGCTTGCAGCGGGAACGTCCGCGCGGCCGCGCCGCCGGTAAGCGCGAGCGTCACGGCGGCCGCAAAGCAAGTGAATATCAATCTGAAGCGCGACATAGAAACCTCCTTCACAATCAAGCTCACGCGCTGCGCGAGCTGGCCTTCGCGTAAGAACAGAGGAGCGGGAACGCTCCTACGACCCAAATCCTGCTGCGCCAATTCGAGCAATGCGCTCAGATAAGCCTGCCGGCATTCGGTCCGCCGCACCACCTCGGCGTCAACCGTCTGCTCGCGGCTCAACCGTATGTTTTGCACTACCCACCAAAGGGCGGGATGAAACCACAGTAGCGCGAGGATAAATTCCTCCAGCGTGTTCCACGCCCAATCGCGCCGCCCGACGTGCAGCAGTTCGTGGCAAGCAATCGCTTTTTGCTGGGAAGCCGGCATTTGCAAAAAGCGTTCCGGCAGCAATACCACCGGAGACCGGAAGCCGAAGGTGGCGGGCGCTTTTAACTCAGTAGAGATCAATACCGGCGGATAAACCGAGGCGAGGCGCTGCGCTTCGTCAATTGATGCAAGCGTCTCAGGAAGCGGCGTGGCCCGCTCGCGGTAGAGGCGCAGGCGGCGCAGGCCGAGGGCAATCCAGACTGCTCGAAACAGGATGCCCGCGAGCATCACTGCAAGCACAATTTCCGGCAAAGAAAAAGCCCTTCCGGCGCTGGTAGCGGCGATGCCATTCATCTGGATCGAAACCCGCCCCGCGATCCCATCCAGCGGCAATAGCTCCCGTTGCCAAGGCTCGATCAATGGCAGCAGCAGGCACGCGGCGAGCAGCGCCTGCCAATAAATGAGCTTCACCTTGGGCACGCGCAGCCGAAGCAGGGGCGGCAGCACGCTTCCGGCGAGAACGATCGCGGCCACCTGCAGGCAATAAGCCACAAGGTCTCTTAACCACAATGGCTGATGGAGCATCACCGGCCCTCCTGGCCCTCTTGGATGGCGCGCGTGATCTTCTCGAGATCCTTTTGCGAAAGGTGGCGATCTTTCACTAATTGCACCAGCAAAGGCTCGGCCGAGCCGTCGAAAACGCGGTTCACGAAGTCCTGCAGCATCGCCTTAATCACCTGGCTCTTGGGGCGCGCCGCCTGATACACGTAGGCGCGCTCCGCCGCGCGCTTTTTGAGATAGCCCTTGTCTTCGAGAATGTTCATCATCGTCATGACTGTGGTGTAGGCGATCTTGCGGCGCTCAAGAAGCGCCTCGTAAACGCCCCGGACGGTCGCCGGGCCTAGCTCCCAGACGATTTTCATAATCTCGAGTTCCTGCGCCGTTAAGGTCTTGCTCTTCGTTCTCATACTAATTAAATAGTACGATTAGTTTAGTTTGTCAAGTGTTATTTTAGAGTTGTAGCGGCGGCCTCTGGCCGCCGGTTTTTCTATTTAACGGTTTATTGAAAAACTCCGTAAACATGTTATTCTGAGGAGCCGGAGGCGGTCCTGAGCGTAGCGAAGGAAGAATCTCGGAAGTTATTGATTTCACGCAGAAGCAGATTCTTCGCGGAGTTTACCCTGAGCGAAATGCCGGGATTCTTCGCTTCGCTCAGAATGACAAGCGAAGGGCTCAGAATGA
>DASZAE010000156.1:0-10110 GCA_035945515.1 Terriglobia bacterium | reverse complement strand
GTGAGCCATACGCTGGCCACAGTCCAATCCCCGTACTTCTTTTGCAAAACGATTCGATAGTTTTCACTGACGCCTTCATCCTCGAAGCTTACGCGGGCAAGAGCGCGGGCCTGGCCGGGGCTAAATTCCACGTGTTGAATTTCAACTTTGGCGGCGGAAGTAGGAGGCTGAGTCTGCGGGCGAACCGCGGCATGGGACTGTGAGCTATCCGCTGCGAGCGGCTCGCCCCGAGCAGATTCCAGCGCAGGCTCGAAATAGAAATTCAATGCTTGCTGCAGCGAGCCCCCCGTGTTTTTATGGGTAGCCTCATACTGGCCGCGGCTTTGAATGACGGAAATGGCGTTGTCGAGGTCGTCTTGAATCACGGGGTCTGTCAGTTTGGACTCGGCCTGCTTAAGTTGCGGAACCAGCCCTGTCGCCCTATGCACGGTCAAAGCAATGATCGCAGCCTCGGTGACGGTCCGGTCCGGCTGGCTGTTGGCGTTGCGGATGACGCCCAGCAAGTAGTCATTAGCCTGCGACGTATCAATCTCGCCCAACGCGCCATAATAATACCGGCTAAGTCCGAGATTGCGGGGGTCGCTCACCAGCTTAGAAAGCGCCGTAAAGGCCTCCTCGCCGCCGATGAAAGCCAAAGACTGGCCGGCAAATTCCGCTGTGCGGTCGTCCTTGAGAGCTTCTTCGAGCTGAGGAACAATGGCCGGTCCCGCCGCAAATGCGGCATCGTAAAGTGAATTGAGCGCCTCCGGGCTGGATGAGCTGATGATGCCGTAAAGGAGAGCGGGCGCCCAGGCATAATTGGGCGCCTGCCCTGCGTCAGGACTCTGGCCAGTTCCTTCCTGGGCTATGGGCAGGGGCGCGGGGAATAGGGGTTGTGTTGTAAGCAGGATCGTGAGGAAAAAGAAAACGCAGACTAAGTTGATTGCCGCGATGCTACGGCTTCGACTGCGGTTCATTGAAACGTGGTTGATTTGCTAGACCTCGTCATGGATTGTGGCCATCGACCTTACCTCAAATTCCCTTGCTCCGTTTGGAGTGGTGATTTTCACCGTGTCACCGAGCTTTTTTCCCATCAGCCCACGACCAATCGGCGAGGTGGTGGAGATCAGGCCCTTGCTGAAGTCAGCTTCTTCACTCGTCACCAGCTTATACTCCACTTCCGCGTCACGGTCCACATCGTAAAGAACCACGCGGCTGCCAAAGGCGATGCGATCCTTGGGTATATTACTCACATTGATCATGGAAAGATCCGCCAGGCGTTGCCTGAGTTGCCCCAGCCTTGCGGCAACATACACCTGCCGCTGTTTGGCCATCGTGTATTCGGCGTTCTCGCTAAGGTCCCCGAGTTCGCGCGCGCGCTTGATCTCATGAGGCAACTCGTGGTTCAACTCGTGATCGAGCGCCTGAATTTCTTCCTCCAGCTTTTTCTTGATGGGTATAGACATAGCGTCATTTCCGTCTTCGGGATAAAACTATTATATAGGACGCGAACCCGCGAAGTCGATGATGGGGCGTGTTCTTGTTCGCGCAGCGGAGATACAAGGGCGTGGACCTTCAGATTCGATAATAGCGCGGATTTCGACAGGGAACTGGCCCCGATTATTCATGAATCCGCCGGAGAGAGACCGAAACATCCGCGAGCGTGGCTGGCTCAACCGCCGGGCTAGTCGCAGCCATCATTTGAAGGGCGTTTTGGCGGCTGAGCATAGCATCCGCCAGCAGAACCAACGTAATCCATACTAAGTCGGCGTTCAGCAGATGAAGCACTTGCACCCAAACCGGAGTAAGCAGCAGCACGTTAAGCAAGCCAAGGCAGAATTGGAGAGCTACAAGGCCTGCGAGCGCCGCAGCGGCTTGCTTCGCCGCCGGCGGCGCAGGGGTGATAAGCGTGTGCACTGCAAGAACGATGAGAAAAGTCCCCACAAAAACGGCAAGCGCCGGATGAATGATCCTCAGACGCAGCAAGGGGCTGGATGCTCCCGAAATATCCCACTCGAAGGCTTGCCCAAGCGAAGTCGCGTGGAAAAGCGTGTCAGCCAGCGCGGCAATAGTGCCCGTGACCGCAAGCGCCAAAGTCCCTATCAGAGCTAAACCATAGGCAACCACCAACCCGCGGCTTCGTGGGCGAGGTTCCGCGATTTCAGTCCGGCCGCTCGATAGTATGAGTCCATCCCCGCCCGCCCATTTCGCGGTGAGCGCAAGCGATGCCAATAACAAGAAAGTATTAACCAGGTGGAGGGAGAGAATGAACACGCGGGATGGGGAAGCGTTGTTTCCCACGTCCCCAAAGAGCACCAATGCGGCGCCCAGCAATCCCTCCGTCAATGTAAAGAACAGCGCGGCTGCGGCATAGCGGCGCGCCCGATGTCCCTTGCCAAACCGCCGGAAGGCAAAATAAACCAGCCCGATGACGAGCAGCACGTCAGCGCCGCTTGTGAGCCGGTGAGCGAACTCGATCACGGTGGCAATCTGGGCCGCGTGAGGAATCACCTGCCCTTCGCACAGCGGCCAGTGGTCCCCGCATCCATTGCCCGACCCCGTCGCGCGGACAACGGCTCCCCATAAAATTACCCCGATATTGTAGGCAAGCACCAGCCACGCATAAATTGCGAAGCGGTTCTTTACGGGGCGAGGTTCACTCATAAACAAGAATCGTAACACAGGGTCAGAGGACCTCGGCACCACAGCTTCAGCAATTCGCTAAATTCCGAGCGGATTGCCCAGCCAATAGATCGTAAGTCCCGAAAGCAACTTGGGATAAAAGTCCGTCGATTTTTGCGGCATCACCTGGCCCGCGAAAGCGATGTCGCGGACGGCTTCAATCGGAGTTGGGTTCATCAGAAAACATATCTGCGCCTTGCCCGCATCCACTTCACCCACTGCTTCCGGGAGCGCGCGGTAATAGCGCAGGTTCTTTTCTTGCTTCACATCTTCCAGGCTGATGCCGAGATCCCGCTCGATCAGCAGCCGGTGCAGAATGATCACGTCGAGGTGGCGTTGTTTTTCAGACAAATCCGGCAGGGCCTGCGCGAGATTAAACTCAGGGCGCAGGCTCAGCAAAGCCAGCTTGCCGTTTCCTGCGTATGCGGCAACCGACGGCAGTTTGCGTCCAGCGGCGGCAAGCTGATCCTGCAATACCTTGCCGGAGTTCGCCAGGGCGCTTGTCGCATCCAATTCCGTCCACTCAAAAGTTGCTTTGGCTTCCGATGCGAACTTCGCCCAATCGAAGCCTCTCAGGCTGTGGACGACCCGGTGCGTGGGAAGAATCGTGAGACCTTCGGTCTCCATCCGGATAAACGTGGCCATGACGTAATCGGCGCGTCCGTCGTATCCGGCTTCGGCGCGCCGCAGGTTTCTGTAGGCCAGCGCAGTTTCGTAGCGATGATGACCGTCCGCAATAACCAGCTTCTTATCCTTCATCCCCTGAATCACCGGCTCGGCCTCGCTTGCAGCGATTCGCCAGACGGAATGGCGCGTTCCGTGCTCATCTTTCAATTGTTCCCAGGGGGCAGCTTTTGTATGCGCAGCCAAAGCCGCTTCCACCTTCCCATCCGGGTCGCTATAAAGGAAAAATACCTGGCCATAATGAGCCTGCGTCTTCTTCAGCAACTCCATACGGTCGGCTTTAGGGCCGGATAATGTTTCCTCATGGCGGTGCACAACCTTTGCGGAATATTCTTCCAGTTTCAGCAGCGCGATGAACCCGCGGCGCTCTTTAATGACGGCGGGCTGGCCGGGAATGGCATACTCCTGCGTGTACGGATAAATGGCCGCATTGGGGTCCGAAATCAGAACCTCCTTCTTGATCCAATCGCTCAGGTCGCGGCAGGCGCGCGTATAGACGTTGTCCTGCGGCGAATCCTCGGGCGTCTCCTTACCCTTGATCACGCGCACCAGGTTATAGGAGCTGGCGGCGTAGTAGCGGCTCTGCATGTCTTGAGAGATTTTGTCGTAAGGCTGCGTGATAACGGTGGAAAGGTCTTTAATTTTCTCCTGATTATAATGAAGGGCTCGAAACGGACGTATTTCTGCCATGCGATGAATGATTCCTCTCTGAAGGGATAAAATAACAACCTATCACACCGGGCGCGCGCCGGTCGAACCGTCGAAACTCGGATAACATCTCAGTGGATGGGAGAGGCGGCTTCAAGCCAGTTGATAGCGGAGAAGACCCCGTCGTGCCCGAAACAGCAACACCATCCCGCTTCAGGTTTTATTTAAGAAGATGCTTTGGGCGCGCGCTCACTCAGGTGCAGTTCAGCGTCCGTGCGGCGGATATAGCACGCCGTGGTTTCCTCAGGTAGCACGGGACGCCCCTCCTTTGTTGCGCGGAGCGCCAAACGCGAGATTGCTGGGACAAGGAAAGGTGCGATGGCCTTCCATCCGCACGATGGAGGGATTAGTTCCTGAAGAGCGATAGCTGCCACATCGCCTTCGCGTGCGATCACGATGCAACATTCACTTCCTTCACTCTTTGGTCCGCAGCCCGCGCCAAGGCTGTTTTCCAAAAAAGGTGTAACTTGTTCAGGTTTCAGCAAAGCGGCGCTACCCGATCGTTCGAAACGCAAAGCTGGGCCGGAGACCGTTCGTTCGAATAATCCCGCATAAAGTTCGCCGCGGCGCGCATCAAGAATGGGCAGAGCATAGCGCATCGCGGCGCGGGATTCCTCAACCATCGCTTCGAAAATTGAAATCCCGCGCCAAGGCTTTTCGAGCGCGTGCGACCAGCCTTGCGCCGCGGCAAGGCCAACGCGAATGCCGGTAAAAGCGCCTGGTCCGTTCGACGCCGCGAACAGATCGATATCACCCAATGAGACGCCGGCCTGTTCGAGCAAATCGTCCACGTCACGAAACAAACTTACGGAGTAGTCTGACGGCCCTTGATGCGGAGCGGACGCCACGCACTCGGCGTCCCGGAAAATCCCCGCGCCGCCCCATTCGCTGGTTGTGTCAATCGCCAGAATAATCACTAGAATCATTATACGGTAGCTCGTCGGAGCCGGCGCAGTGGACAGTGCCGCCACAGAAACTCCCTTGCGGCGGATCGCGCCCCGCGTCAACATCCGAAGGCCGCGTATGCTAAAATAGTGTTGATTAGCCTGCTCTCTGGACAACCTAGCGGAGTACGCAAACTTTTCTCATCCTGACCCCGAAGCGGACCACAGGAATATTCCGGGGAAGCCAGAAAACATTCGGCATCGACGACACCGGGCGGCCAGCAAGCGGAAAATCGGATTTTCCAAGCTGATCGCCGGCTGGCCCTTATGGCCTCCGGGTAAGAAACATGGCAATCGGAGAAACGCTAAAGGCCTCTGTAAAACCCCTCGAACTCACCGAGCTTCTCACGCTCTTGGTGCAGGCAGGGGAGCGCCTAAACACCACGCTCGATCTTGACGAGCTGATGCAGCGGATTGCCGAGACCGTCAAGGCGGTGATTGACTACGACATCTTTGCCATTCTCCTGCTCAATGAGAAGACGCGGGAATTGCGCATTCGTTTCAGCGTGGGCCACCCCCGCGATTCAGTGCGCGACCTGAAAATTAAGGTGCCGGAAGGAATCGTGGGGCGGGCGGTGGAAACGCGCCGTTCGGTCCTGATCAACGATGTGAGCGAGGAGGCCGCCTACATTCAGTCGATTCCCGCCGTGCGCTCGGAGCTCGCGGTCCCGCTGATTTTCAAGAACCGTGTCATCGGCGTGCTCGATCTCGAAGCGCCCTGGCTGGGTTTCTTCACCGAGCAGCACCAAAACCTGCTTGAGTTGCTGGCGGGCCGCATCGCCGTGGCCATTGAAAACGCCCGCCTGTACCGCCGCAGCCTGCGCCAGTGGAAGACGTTGCAACTTTTGAATGAAATCAGCCGCGAGCTCAGTTCCGTGCTGGTGCTGAACGAGCTGCTGCGCAAGATTGCAACCTTGACGACGCGCCTGATTCACTATGACCGCTTCACCATCCTGCTGGCCGACGACGCGTCGCGCACGTTCAACGCCGTGATCACGCAGAAGCGGGACCAGAGCACGCCGGATAAAGTGACTGTTCACTTTGAGCAAGGCATCGTGGGCGCGGCGGCGGCTATGCGCCAGGCCATAATTGTGGCTGACGTTGCGAAGGATCCGCGCACGGTCTTCGTGGACCCGGAGATGAATTCCGAGCTCGCCGTGCCGCTGCTCTACCGCGACCGCGTCATTGGCGTGGTGGACATGGTCAGCGCGCAAAAAGCTTACTTCACCGAGGAACACGCGCGCATCTTTTCCACGCTCGCGCCGCAGATCGCCATCGCCATCGAGAACGCGCGCCTCTATGAGCGCGTCGTGCGCAGTGAAGCGCGCATGGAGCGCGACCTCGAGCGTGCGCGCGAAATCCAGATGCACCTGATGCCTACGCCCAACCCGCAGATCCCCGGCCTCGACGTGAGCGTTCGCTTCCGCCCGGCGCGCGAGCTGGGGGGCGATCTTTACGATTTTCTCGGCTATGGAAAAGACCAGCACGTGCTTGCGATCGGAGACGTAAGCGGCAAGGGCGCGCCTGCCGCGCTGTTCGGCGCTCTGGCGATGGGGACGCTGCGCAGCCTGGCGCCGCAGCGGCTAAGCCCTACGGGCATGATGAAGAAGCTCAACGTGCTATTGCTCGAGCGCAAGATCGAGGGCCACTTCATTACGCTGACCTATTGCGTCTGGGAACCCAAGACCCGCCTGCTGCGGCTGGCAAACTCCGGAATGCCGCTTCCAATCCTGGTCCGTGGACGCCGCGTCCAATCGATCAAAGCGGAAGGAGTTCCGCTCGGACTTCTTGACCACGCCGAGCATGATGAGACATCTGTGACACTTGAGAAAGGCGACGTGCTGGCTATGTTTTCCGACGGATTGCTCGAAGCGGTTGATCCGAAACGCGAGGAGTTCGGCAGCCGGCGCTTGGAGAACGTCCTGCGCGCCCATGCCGGCCGCCGGCCGCCTGAGATCATTGAAAAAGTCTTTGATGAGATTGGCAGCTTTGAGCATGGCCGTCTCCCGCGCGATGATCAGACCTTGCTGGTCATCAAGGCGCGCTGAGCCTTTGCCGCTGCCGGGGTAGCGGGTTGCTGAGAAGTCTTGACCCTATGTCAATCTGAAAACCAAAAACGAAGAAAAATCTTGATGAACGCTCTCCCCAATCCGCATCTTCAATATCGTTCAAAACGCCTATTCTGCGAAGAAACGCCGCTCGAAGAGGTTTCAGCCAGTTTTGGAACTCCCCTGTATATTTACAGCCAGGCCGCTCTAATTGGAAACTTCCAGGGATTTAATTTGGGACTTTCATCCCTTCGCGCCGAAGTGTGTTATTCCGTCAAGGCCAATTCCAATCTCAGCATTTTGCAGCTCCTGGCCAAGGCCGGCGCGGGTTTCGACATTGTTTCCGGCGGCGAACTGGCTCGCGTGCAAAAGATCGGGGCCGACCCGGCGCGCGTAGTTTTTTCCGGCGTGGGCAAAACCCAAGCGGAAATTGACCGCGCGCTCGAAGCCGGCATTTTGATGTTCAATGTCGAATCTGCCGGAGAGCTCGACCTTATTCGCAGCCGTGCCACTCATCTCAATCGCCGCGCCCCGATTGCAATCCGGGTGAACCCCGACGTGGAAGCGGAAACTCATCCTTATATCTCCACCGGGCAAGCCATGCACAAATTCGGGGTGCCCAAGGAAGAAGCTCTGCGTCTTTACCGCCGGGCAAGCGAATGGCCGGAAATTGAGATTCGAGGAATCGCCTGCCATATTGGTTCCCAGATTCTCGATATGAATCCTTTCCTCGCAGCGTTTGACGAGATTCGCGCCCTTGCGGATGGGTTGCGTTCGGGCGGCCTTCCGCTCCGCTACCTCGATATTGGCGGCGGATTCGGCATCCGCTATGCGGACGAGCCGCCGCTGGATTTTCCGGGTCTTGTCGAAGGCCTGGAGCGCCGCATCCGCAATACGCCCTATTGCCTCGTTGTCGAGCCTGGCCGCGCGATTGCCGGCAACGCCGGATTGCTCCTCACTCGCGTGCTTTACGTAAAGCGCAACGGCAACAAAAACTTTGTCGTGGTTGACTCAGGCATGAATGACCTCGTGCGCCCGGCGCTTTACGGTTCGTTTCACGAAGTGACGCCTCTACGCCAGAACATGAACGGCAAAATCACAGTGGATATCGTTGGGCCGATTTGCGAAACCGGCGATTTCCTTGCGCAAAACCGGGAAATGGCAGAGGTCGCGCCGGGTGACTTGCTGGCAATTTTGACTACCGGCGCCTACGGAACGTCGCTGTCCTCGAATTACAATACCCGGCCGCGCCCGGCGGAAGTTATGATTGATGGCTCGAACGCTCGCCTGATCCGGCAGCGCGAAACCGTGGAAGGCTTGCTGGCGCTTGAATCGCTGTGATCGTGAAGCGCCGCTTGGCCCAGAAGAAAATCACATGAGCATCGACGTCAGCAAACCCGTGAAAGACCTCGTGGCTGAGTTGCCCAATGCCGCGCGCGTGTTTGAGCAGATGGGCATCGACTACTGTTGCGGCGGCGCGAAGCCGCTGGAGGAAGCGTGCCGCGCCGCCAACGTAGGCGTCGGCGAGGTCCTTCAGGCGCTCGAAGAAACACGCGCGGAGAGCCAGGAAAGCGTAGAAGATTGGGGTCAAGCGCCGCTCGCGGAATTAATCGAACACATCGTGCAAAAGCACCATGCGTACTGCCGCCGGGAGCAAGACCTGGTCACGCATTTATTTCATAAGGTTGTGCAGGCCCACGGCGCAAAACATCCTGAGCTTCGCCACATGCAGTCGCTCTTTGACCAAATGCAGAAAGATCTCTTGATGCACCTCGTCAAAGAAGAAAATACCCTTTTCCCCATGATTCTCGAAATGGAGCGCGCGGCAAGCCGGAAGCAGCCGCTGCCACGGCCGCCATTCGGCACCATCCGGAATCCCATCAGCATGATGGTCCGCGAGCACGAGGACTCCGGCGCCGAGCTCAATGAGATGAAGCAGCTCAGCCACGGCTATGAGCCTCCAGAGGACGCCTGCAACACTCTCCGCAACCTTTTTCAGACCCTCAAAGCCTTTGAGGAGGATATGCACCAGCATATCTATCTGGAAAATTACATCCTTTTTCCCCGCGCGGTGGAGGTCGAGCGCCGGCTCGATGCCTTGCGGGAGGATGTCTCCCGCCCATAATCGGATCAGCAAAGCGCGTTGCAGCGGCGCACCATTGCAGAAGCTCACGACGCCGCAGCCGCCACAGAAGAGTGATTTTCGGCTCCCGCGGGCGGACCTGGAGGCGGTTTCGCGCCCGCGCGCACGCTCCCGATTACGAGAAGAACGTTGGTCAGAAGAATCATTGAAAAGGCGAGGGCGGGTAGAAAAGCAAATGCGGCGCCGCGCGCCTCGATCACTTCGATTGCCAGCACCGCAGTAATCAATCCGCGCGGGAAAAGTAGCATAGCCAGCCGCCTTGCGCCCCGATCGCGCTCTTTCCAGGTCCATCCGGTGGCTTCCACCGCAATTAGGCGGGCAACTACCAGGGCCGTAAAGACCGCGAGTGTAAACCCAGCATAACCGCGCAAGCCCGATATTTTGACGACCACGCCCAGCAGGATAAAGAAAAAGCTTCGCACCAGGAAGGCGAGCTCGGAGTGGAAAGAAAGAATCTCCAGATGCCGCTGCGGCTCGCCCGGCGAGACTCCGAGCGGACCGGCGAATTCCGCGTGGCGCACGTTGGCGAGCGTCAGCCCGAACGCAAATACGGCGATCAATCCCCCGTGGCTCAAAGCCTGCGCGGCGGCATAAACCAGCAGCAAAACGGAGAGGGTCATCACCTGCCAAAAACGTTGCTCGGCAAGGACTCGCAACACGCGAGTCCAGATAATCCCAATCACCACGGCCCCGGCAACGCTCGCCAGCAGCTTTGAGAAGATGCCGGCCAAAAATCCCGTGAGGTGGAGCCCGCTGCCCGCCCCGAGCGAGAGCAGCACGCTCACCGTAAGGACGCCGAGCACATCGCCCAGCGAACCCTCAATCAGCAGCGTCACCCGCACGGCGTTCGTCAGCTTGATCTGCTGCAAGACGGGCAGCATGATCGAGCTGCTCACGCACCCGAGGACCGCGCCCACCAGCA
>DASZAE010000155.1:0-6429 GCA_035945515.1 Terriglobia bacterium | reverse complement strand
TCAAAGCGGCCTTCACCAAGCCGCGCGCAGGGAAAATGTTCGTGGAGTATTTACGGTGGCGCAGCCTGAGCGCATTCGCGGCCGGAACGTCATTCTGGTGGATGATGTCATGACCACCGGGGCCACAGTCTCGGCCTGTGCTGCCGCTTTGAAGCGGGCCGGCGCGCGCCAAGTAGTCGTGCTCACGCTCGCAAGGGCAACGCCTCAGTTTCCCGACATTCATTCATTTCCTCCTCCTGTTGACGACTTGTAGCGCGCCCGAACATAATGACATTTACTCATCTGGCAGCCAAAGCTGGGATAAAGGCCAGATGCCTGGTCCAGAGATGGAAAGGGCCGTGCTCGCGTGCGTGATTCGACAGCACGATTGCGCGTCCCAACAAATGTCTTCGCAGCGAACAAGACAGTGCCAGAATCAACCCAACGCGTGTTGCAGGCCCCCGTGCTCGTGCTTAACGCTTCGTACGAGCCTATTAACGTAACTCCTGTCCGCCGCGCAGTGGTGCTGGTTTTCAAGGGAGTTGCTACAACCGAAGAGGCAGACGGGGATTTTGTCCATTCTCCGCGCCTGACTATGCGCGTGCCATCGGTGATCCGCCTCCGTGAATTCCGCCACATCCCCCATCAAAGCCGGGCGCTTTCCCGAAAGAACATCCTGCTGCGAGATCGTTACACCTGCCAGTTTTGCGGAACCGTTTTCCCCGCGGGTGAATTGACATTGGACCACGTTATCCCGCGTTCGCGCGGGGGGCGTACCGACTGGGACAACCTGGTGGCGTGCTGCCATCCTTGCAACAACCGAAAGGGCGACCGGCTCCCGGAAGAAGCCGGCCTTAAGCTTACCCGTCCGCCAAAGCCTTTCAGCCTTCACACCAGCCGCCAGTTAATGCGAATGATGGGCAAGTCTGATGAACGGTGGAGAAAATACCTGTTTTATTGAAGACATCATAAGAACGCAGTAGTACCCATAGTTCTCCGCATTAAAACCAAGGAAAATAGATCGATGTTGGTGCATGATATTGACCACGTTCAGCTTGCGGCTCCGAAAGGATGTGAGCGAGAAGCACGAGACTTCTTTGGCCGCTTACTGGAACTGGAGGAAATTGAAAAACCCGCGCCTCTACGAGCGCGTGGCGGCTGCTGGTTCAAAGCTGGAACAAGGCAACTTCACATTGGCATCGAGGAGCCTTTCAGTCCAGCCACCAAGGCGCATCCCGCATTTGCTGTGCGCGATATCGATGCTGTTTTCGCAGTTTTGCAAGGCGCGTCGCCGAGGGCGGCGGGCCGCAAGTTGGGACGTTTCGACCGTGAATTTCATAAAGCTGACTCCTTCAAAAGAAGTAATTGACAACGCGCCATAATATGCATATACATATATTGTGGACGTCGAAAGGAATCCAGAGAAGCGAAGGCCGTTGCCGCTTTTGCCTTGCACGTGCGCGAATCTTCGCCGCGCGGCACGGGCGGTGACCCGCCTCTACAACGGAGAGCTCAGAGGCGACGATATCGAGATCACGCAGTTCACGCTGTTGATGGCATTAGATCGTACGGGCGAGATCCCCCAGGGGGAGTTGGGACAGCTTCTCGCATTGGATTCGACCACCTTGACACGCATGCTCGAACCCTTGAAAAAACGCGGCTGGGTCCAGGCGAAGGAAGGCAACGACCGGCGGCTGCGGATATTCAGCCTCACGGCCGCCGGGCGCGCGAAGTACCGAAGTTCGCTGCCTCGCTGGAAGCGCGCGCAGGACGGGGTGCAAAAGGCTCTAGGCGAAAAAGAAATGGGCGAACTGACCGCATTACTCATGCAGGTCACCCAGGCAACGCCACAGCAATGATTTTTTGTAACCTATAAGATGTATATACATCTACATGTGAGAGGAGCAATGTAGATGGCGCAACTGGCCGAACATCCGACGGTAAGGAATTTCTACGAAAAGCGGGCAGGCCGCCGGGAACCGCAGGGGCCGCCTGTCATCGACGCTGCATGTCTTCGGCAAATCTGCCTCGACGCCGGGGCGGACGATGCCGGCTTTGTGGAGAGAGACCGGCCAGAGATTGCGGATCAGAAGGGTGACATCGATGCCGTCTTTCCTCGGACTAAGACACTCATCAGTTTTGTCCTGCGCATGAACCAGGAGAATATCCGGACGCCGGCACGCTCGATTGCCAACTTAGAATTCCATCACACGACGGGCGAAACCAACGACGTAGCCCGGCGAATAGTGGCTGCCCTCGAGCGCAGCGGGATCAGCGCGATCAACGGCGGAGCTGCCGGCTTTCCCATGGAGGCCGACCGCTGGGGAGCCAAGATGTGGGTGATTTCTCACAAGCCCGTTGCGGTGGCTGCGGGCTTGGGGCGAATGGGAATCCACCGCAACGTCATTCATCCGAAGTTCGGGAATTTCATTCTCCTTGGCACGGTGTTGGTCGACGCGGAGGTCAGCGAATACTCGCATGCGGTTGCTTACAACCCTTGCCTCGAATGCAAGCTGTGCGTTGCCGCCTGCCCCACGGGAGCTATCAGCCCTGACGGCGAGTTCAATTTTTCCGCCTGCTATACGCACAACTACCGCGAGTTCATGGGCGGATTCAACGAGTGGGTGGAAAAGATTGCGGAGAGCAGCAGCGCCCGCGAGTACCGGCAGAAAGTCTCGGGCGCGGAGACGGTCTCCATGTGGCAAAGCCTGTCATTCGGCGCCAACTATAAGGCGGCGTATTGCATGGCGGTCTGCCCGGCGGGAGAGGATGTGATCGGGCCGTTCCTGACCGACCGAAAACAATTCCTCCAAGATACGGTCAAGCCGCTCCAAGAGAAGGTCGAGACCGTTTACGTAGTTCCGGGTTCAGACGCAGAGGAATACGTTGCGCGCCGGTTTCCTCACAAGAAAACCAAGGGAGTGTCGAACGGGCTTGCGGGTCAAGGCACGATTCGCTCCTTTCTGCGCGGACTGAACTTCGTATTTCAGCGCGGCAAATCAAAGGGGTTGAACGCAACCTATCACTTCACGTTTACGGGCCAGGAGGAAGTTAAGGCGACCGTTGTAATTCGCGACAAGACGCTGCAAGTATCCGAAGGACACATCGGTTCGGCCGACTTTCGCTTGACGGCGGACAGCCAAACCTGGCTCCGCTTTCTACGCAAAGAAACCAATCTTGTGTGGGCCTTGCTGCGACGCAAAATTCGCATTCGTGGCTCGCCGCAGCTTTTGCTCGCGTTCGCGCGCTGCTTCCCCTCGTGACGTGGGCGTGACGATTGTCTTTGTGGTTTTGAAACACAACGTGATCTCAACAAAGGAGAACGACAAATGCAATATCTGGTTCAAATGAGCCTTGTACCTCAGGGTCGTCCGACAACTGCCGAAGAGGGAATAGCGTTCATCGAGCAAACCATCTTTCCCACGCTTGAGTTAAGCAAGAGGCTGAAGGAAGAGAAGAAAATTCTCGCAGGCGGCCCGATCAGTGGCGCGATTGGAATCGCGATGATCGTGAATGCTGAATCAGCGCGGGAACTGGACAACGTGATTACGAGTTTGCCTGTGTGGCCTCGCATGGAAGTTGAGGTGACGCCACTCACCACCTTCGAGGACCGCAAGCAGTCCCTGCTCCCTCGACTCGAGAAGCTCAAGGCACAGGCGCACGAAACCGAGGAGTCTCGACAGGGAGGTGACCGATGAACCCGCCCACCATCTTCCTGATCGACATGGCGCTGGGCTATCTCGCCTGGGCGTTGTGCATCGCGGCTTACGCATGGCCGCGGCTGAAGGCGATGGATCGCGTCGACGCGCACCGCGCTATCGCCACGCTGCACAGTTTCCGTTTCTTCGGCCTGGTCTTCTTGCTGGCCGGGTTTGTCGGACCGAACCTGCCAGGGGGCTTCGCTACGCCGGCGGCTTACGGCGACCTCGCCACCGCACTGCTCGCAATCCTCGCGCTGCTGACGGTGCGCGTGCGTTTCCTCTTCTGGCCGTTGGTCTGGGCGTTTAATCTGATCGGTCTCGCCGATCTCATCATCGACACGACCCGCGCCGTCAGCATGAATCTGCCGGCAGTGGCCGGGCAGCTCGGGGCCGGTTATGCGATCCTTATTCTGTACGTACCGGTGCTTTTCTGGACGCACCTCCTCGCGTTCTGGCTGCTAGTGCGGCCTGCGCGCGCCGGTTCTGGAGGTCAGCTCGCCGCGACTGAATAACCAAGAAAGGAGTGCATCCGATGGACGGAATGATTGACACTGTGAAAGCGCATTACAGCGGCGACGCTGGATCGAACGTCGCCGACCGCGCGCGGGCTTTGCTCGAAACACTCGACCCTTGTGTGATTTCACCGGAGCGTCTAACGGCGCTCGACCACTTCCACGTCCGTGGGGCCGAGGCGACTGCTGAGCTGGCCAACCTCGCCGGGGTTCAGACTGGCTGGACGGTTCTGGACGCTGGCTCCGGCCTTGGCGGTCCGTCACGCCACTTGGCTGAGCGCTATGGGTGTCAAGTTGAGGGTGTTGACCTGACCCAGCCTTTGTCGAGGTGGCTAAGCTTCTCGCTGAGCGAGCCGGAATGGCGGAACGTCTCAGTTACTCGGTGGGTGATGTCACCGTGCTTCCAACTACCATGCGCTACGCCCATTCGAACGATGACGCGAAGTGGCGGGCGGTGAAGAGGCTCGATGTTAACAAAACGGCTACAATAGTGACAATGCCAAAGAAAATCGCAGTATAATGCAGTAACAAGCCGCACAACTCACAGGGATCAGGTGAGTTGAGGATAGGAGAGGTGGCCGAGTGGCTTAAGGCGGCGGTTTGCTAAACCGTTGTACGGTCAAAAGCTGTACCCAGGGTTCGAATCCCTGCCTCTCCGCCAGAAAATTGCATCTTTCGATTCACGGCTTACCGGCAAACTCTTATCGCTGTTTTTAAGTTGGTTGTTTTATTAGATCCATTTGACTGGGAACGGAGCACGCGAACATGAAGGCAAAGAACACGATCTGTCTCTGGTTCGACAAGGACGCGCATGAGGCGGCGAGCTTCTACGCCGTTACCTTTCCGTATAGTGAAGTAACGGCGGTTCATACGGCGCCGGGTGACTATCCGGGCGGCAAGAAAGGCGATGTGCTGACGGTGGAGTTCACCGTCATGGGCATTCCCTGTCTCGGTCTCAACGGCGGCCCGACGTTCAGGCACAGCGAGGCCTTTTCCTTCCAGATCGCGACGGACAATCAGAAAGAGACGGACCGCTACTGGAACGCGATTGTCGGCAATGGCGGCATGGAAAGCCAATGCGGTTGGTGCAAGGACCGCTGGGGTCTCTCTTGGCAGATCACACCGCGCGCGCTGACGGATGCGCTTGCGGCTGGTGGAGATGAGGCAAAGCGCGCCTTTGAGGTGATGATGACGATGAAGAAGATCGATGTCGCCGCCATCGAGGCAGCGCGGCGCGGCTGACGTAAGCACGCGGGCATGTTCCGCTTAGTTAGTCCTCTATCGCCTCAATACCTTGTTCCTTAAGTTTTGCTAATCCGTCTTTCATGGCTTTGACCTGTTCTGGCGAGTGTCCTTGCCAGATAGTAATCTCGCCAACAACCTTAAACGGATGTTTTGAGCGGTAAGACTTTGTTGGATTACCCGGAAATTTTTTGTCTGTTAAATTGGGGTCATCCTCAATTGGACCCATTGGTTCTACTAAATATATTCTTTCACGCCCTAGGCCTAAAGCAAGTTCGGCGCCCCAAATAGCGGCATCAAGAGTAGCAGTGAGATAGATATATTTCGCTTTATTTTTCTGTCCATAGTTTGAGTTAATCCCAATTTCGATCAAGTCGCCAATCTTCAGGTCAGCCTTTGTGCCGTGGAAGAACGTCTGAGAAAAGGGGCGTTGAATGGGTTCATTCGATTTGTTTTCACTTTTGTTTGTTTCCATTGTCCTTATCTTGTTTGTGGATGTCTTGAAGAAAATAATCCCTGTTCCTGTTAATTCATCGAAGCCCTACCTGATCGAAACAATGCCTGAGAATCGCTTTGAAAACCGTGTGATCGCCAGTTGGGAGGGTTCGCGGTTCACGGCCGCCAGCGCGGTCCTGCAGTAGCGCAGACTTCCTGCGTTTGGAACTTTCCTTCAGAAGAAAATGCCGTAGAGTTTCCAGACACGGGAAACTCTGCGTTACCCGGCTTCAATATACGGGTGGAGTGCCTCGTCGATGGCCGCGTCGCCGGTGGGATATTTGACGTCTTTCAAAGGACTCCCCGCCGCTAACAGCGCCTTGACCACTCGCGCGAACTCGCCCTCCGGGTGACGCTTTTCCACTAGGCAGTCGTGCAGCGCGTACTCGAGAGGCGTCGCATCATACCTGGGATCGCGAATATCCACCGGGTGCCCATACGAAATCAGCAGCTCCGCCAGGTCGCCCGAACCTGCCCACGCCGCATTGTGCAGCGGCGTG
>DASZAE010000154.1:0-6112 GCA_035945515.1 Terriglobia bacterium | reverse complement strand
TGGCCGGGCGTATCGACAATGTTGATTTTCACATCGTTATAGAAAATGGCGGTGTTCTTGGCGAGGATCGTGATGCCCCGCTCGCGCTCAAGCTCGTTAGAATCCATCACGCGGTCCACATGCTCCTCGCGGGCATTGAAGGTGCCGCTCTGCCAGAGCATGGCGTCTACCAGCGTCGTCTTGCCGTGATCGACGTGCGCAATAATGGCGATGTTGCGAATGGTGTCATTCATGAGTTTGAATTTTAGACCGGATTGAACGCCGGAGTGCGGGGGGCACAACCTGCGAGAGGTTTCCTTTGTCTGCTAAATCTTACGCCTTGTGCGCACCGCTGTATGTGCTCGCAGCGGGCGCAAAGCTGTTGAGCACGGCGTCAAGAATGCCGCCGCTGCGGTAGTACTCAACATCAATCGGAGAATCAAGCCGAACCACCACAGCGAATGTGAGTTTCTTCCCGTCTGGCGCCGTTGCCGTGACAACAAGCTCCTGGCGGGGCCGGAGACGGCTGAGGCCTTCAATATCGAATGTTTCGCGGCCCGTCAAGCCTAGTGATTCAGCTGTTTCTCCAGATTTGAACTGTAACGGAAGGACGCCCATGCCCACCAAATTGCTGCGGTGGATGCGCTCATAGCTCGTAGCCAGAACAGCTTTCACGCCGAGGAGTAATGTTCCCTTAGCTGCCCAGTCGCGTGATGATCCGGCGCCGTATTCCTTCCCTGCGATGACCACCAAAGGCACGCCGTCCTTCTTATAGCGCATGGCCGCGTCATAGATGCTCATTTGTTCTCCACTGGGCATGTGGATTGTAACCCCGCCCTCTGTCCCCGGCGCCAGCAAGTTTTTGAGCCGGATGTTGGCAAACGTGCCGCGCACCATGACGCGGTCATTGCCGCGGCGCGAACCATAGGAATTAAAATCCTGCTTGGCTACGCCGTGTTCGAGAAGATAACGTCCCGCTGGACTTTCCGCCGGAATGTCGCCTGCCGGAGAGATGTGATCCGTTGTAACCGAATCACCCACCATCACGAGCGCCCTTGCCCCGCGTAGCTCATCGCCCGGCTTGAGGCTTGTATCTTTGAAAAACGGCGGCTCCTGAATGTAGGTTGAGCTGCCCCGCCACTCGTAAATCTCACCGCCGCTTACGGGGATGGCATTCCACACTGGATTGCCATCCCAGATGTTGGCGTAAGTGCGGCGGAACATTTCTGGATTGATGGATCGCTCCATGGCGCCGGAAATCTCTTTTTGAGTGGGCCACACGTCACGCAAATAAACAGGTTGCCCCTCTGGGGTGTGACCGAGCGGCTCGGTTGAAAGATCAATCTCAACCGTTCCCGCCAGCGCAAAAGCCACCACCAACGGCGGAGACGCGAGATAATTGGCCTTGGCCAGCGGATGAATGCGTCCCTCAAAATTGCGGTTCCCAGAAAGCACAGCAGCGGCGACAATCTGGCTCTCACTGATGGCTTTCGAAATGTTTTCTAGTAACGGGCCGCTGTTGCCGATACATGTCGTGCAGCCGTAACCTACCAGGTCAAATCCAAGTTGCTCCAGAGGTTCGAGCAGCCCAGCCGTCTTTAGATATTCGGTCACAACTTTCGAACCCGGCGCAAGGCTGGTTTTGACGTAAGGGGGCACCTTGAGGCCGCGTTCCGCAGCCTTCTTAGCAAGCAGCCCCGCTCCAATCATGACCGATGGATTGGACGTGTTGGTGCACGAAGTGATAGCTGCAATCACTACGGAGCCATCGTGAAGGGACGCTTGTGTTCCGTTGAAACTGACCGAAACGGAGCGTGGTTTTTTTTCAGCCGATACACCGTAGCCGCCCTCCTTCACCGGCTTGGTCAGCGCCGCGCGGAAGGCGGCCTTCATAGCTCCAAGGGCGATGCGGTCTTGCGGACGCTTGGGGCCGGCAACGCTTGGCTCAACCGTACTGAGATCAAGGTGGAGTGTGTCGCTGAATTCGGGGTCGGGCGTCTCATCCGCGCGGAAAAGTCCCTGCTCTTTGCAGTATCGCTCAACGAGGTCTACCTCGTCCTTGGTTCGGCCCGACATGCGCAGGTAACGCAGCGTCTCATCATCAACCGGGAAGAAGCCCATGGTCGCGCCGTATTCAGGCGACATATTGCCAATGGTGGCGCGGTCTGGCAATGCCATTTGCGAGAGGCCGCGGCCATAAAACTCCACGAACTTTTCTACCACGCCCTTCTGGCGCAGCATTTCTGTCACTCGAAGCACTAGGTCCGTCGCAGTTACGCCCTCGCGCAGGCGTCCTTCAAGTTTTACGCCGACAACCTGAGGAGGCGTCATGTAATACGGCTGGCCCAGCATTGCGGCCTCCGCTTCGATGCCGCCCACGCCCCATCCGAGCACACCCAAGCCATTGATCATAGTGGTGTGCGAGTCTGTGCCAACGAGCGTATCCGGGAAGATTTCCCATTCGCCGCCCGTTTCCCGCGCAAGCACCACCTTTGCCAGGAATTCAAGGTTTACCTGATGCACAATGCCCGTCGAGGGCGGCACGACGCGGAAATTTTTGAACGCCTTCTGACCCCAGCGAAGAAATTCGTAGCGTTCACGATTACGCTCGAATTCAATCTCAGAGTTGCGCAGGATTGCGAACGGCGTGCCGGAAACATCCACTTGCACCGAGTGATCGATGACCAGGTCAACGGGCACCAGCGGATTGATGAGGGCAGGATCGCCTCCGCGCCTTTTCATTTCTGAGCGCATGGCAGCGAGGTCGACGATCGCTGGGACGCCCGTAAAGTCTTGCAAGATGACTCGCGCGGGCTTGAATGGCACTTCTTGTGTTCCTGCGTCCGTTCCCCTCCAGGCAGCAAGCGCCGCGACGTGATCTTTCGTGATTAGTTTGCCATTACAATGACGAAGCAGGGATTCCAGCAACACCTTGATTGAAAAAGGCAGCCGCGAAACATTGCTGGTGCCCGCCTTTTCCAGGGAATCCAGCCTCCAGATCGTGCCTTGTCCGCCGGACGTTGTGAGAATCGACCGCGCGCCAAAAATATCCGCTATGCTTTGAGACATTGCCATGACCTAACCAGTAGAATTTCCAGGTAAAGCTTCCGCAAGACTTAGCCGTTACGACGCCTGCAGGAAGACATACAGTCCCTTTTTAAGAAGTGGAGCTTCCCAGCTTCAAAAAAGCTTATCTATTTCAAAATAGCATGAATTCCGCGCGTGCTGCGGTCTTAGATTCTTTGAATGGAATGAAAAACACGATCAGATTCCTGGCCTCAAAAGTTTGAGCTAGGACCCGATTGGAGCGCAGGAATATTTATCGCAGCGGAGAAGAAAAAAGGAGCTGCGAAGCCGGAGGGGGGCCAGCTCCGCAGCCGGGAGGGGTTACTACTCTTGGGCGAACTCTTGTGTGACGTAAACCATGCCGTCGGCCCCTTGCACGATGCCGACGCCGATGTGGTTATACCGGGGATTCAGGATGTTGCCCCGATGATTGTTTTGAAATCGCGGTTCATTCATGAATGCTTCTTCCGCGGCGGCTACGGTAAAGTTCTTGGCGATATTCTCGCCCATCGCGCGCCATTGAACGCCCAGCCGGGTCACGCGCTCGATGGGCGTGTTGCCATTCGGGTCAACGTGGCTGAAATAATGTTGGGTTGCCATATCCTCGGAGTGCTTTAAGGCTGCCTCGGCAAGACGCGCATCCCACTTCAGCGGCTGCGCCTTGCCGCCTGTTTCCTGAGCATTTGCGGGGTTAAGGCGGTCCGCATCTACCATCTCCACCAGTTGTCTTTGGAGAGCGTTCATGCCGTCGCAATCTGCGCTAGAAGGGCAAGCTGTCTCGGATTGTTTGGGAAAGTTCGGGATCGAAGCCATCGCCACTAGCATAGTCGGATTTGCTGCAACGCCCGGCTTCGCGCCATCTGGCTGGGGCGCGGTAAGCGCAACAGAAGTGATCAGTGTCATCGCAATGACGGTCAACATAGCCGTCATGCGGTTTTTGCTGTTGCGCATCGTCGCCTCTCTTTTTTGTGTAGACTCGCCTCTCATGCCGATGAAGATTGCAAGCCCGGTGCCACGCCTCTAAGCGAATCGCAAGAGCGAGACAGCGAGGCAATGATCAAGACGAGAACCATTGTGTTGAGTGGTGTGAAAGGCGAATTTGTGGAAGGTTATGCGGGCGTCAATGCAGTCATCACATGACAGAGGTGAGACGCTAACGAGCCTTAGAACATGAGGTTACGGCTGGCGAGATGTGTTATTGCAAACTGCGCGAAAGGTTGAAGAGTTTAGGTTAGGAGGTTTTAACTGTCATGGGGAGCAGTCAAAATGCGGTAATTATAATGCGCCAATGATTCGCGCGAGGTGCATTTTTGCGCTTGAATTCTTACGTTACAGTTCCACTTCGGGAATTCGAGTTTCAAGATGGAACAGGAAGATCGGACTCACGGCGGCGAAGGCTCAGTTGAAATGGCTTGGATTGAGGCTTGCGTTTGTTATTTTTGCGACGGCAAATAGAGTCAGGGTTCTTTGGCAAATTCTTGCGTGATATAAATCATGCCGTCTTTGCCGCGAGCGATGCCCACGCCCACATAGTTGAAATCGGGATTAAGAATGTTGCTGCGATGGTTGGATTTCTCATCAGGCTCGTTCATAAAGGCCTTTTCGGCCTCAGCCACAGTGGAGCTCCTGGCAAGGTTCTCGCCCATCGCCCGCCACCGAACGCCTGCTTGCGCTAATCGGTCGCAAGGCGAATCGCCGCGCGCTCCAACATGGCCAAGGTAATGGTTTCGGGCCATATCCTGCGAATGAACAATCGCTGCCCTTGCCAGCAGCGGATCCCATCGAAGTGGTCGTGTTGAGACTCTGGTGGGTTGCCGGGTCGCAGCGGCAGCGCGGGCTTTGTTCATGGCCCGCAACATCTCCAAACCTTCTGGCGCAGGTCTCAGAATCCTGCCCAGTTTTTGTGCAGATGGGACCCTGACGCCGGGTTGCAAGCCTCCCGGAGCACGAGAAGGCCCTGCGCTTCCACTGCGGCATGTTTGCCGGGATGCTAGTAAGGGCGAAGCCGAAACTGTGCAAGCAACGGTTATCACGAATGTCATTGCCTTGATGATCCGCCGTGGGACCTTCATCAGCCCCCTTTTTTAATAGTGCTGTTTGTATTGATCGTAAAGTGTGACTGAAGGCTACGCTGGCCGGGAATAGCCGCATGGTAAAGGTTTATCATTCGCTAAAAACTCGCTTTCACCACAGAGCGCCAAAATTCTACGCGCGTCCTGTATGATGGAAGACTGCAACGCGCCCCGCCGCAAACATCCAGGCGCCGCTGCAAAGAACGGAGGTCTTGAACTTGCGTCAGACATCAAAATCGCTTGAAAGAGGCGTGGGCAAAGGCGCGGTGATAGCGCTGATGGTCATCCTTCTGCTTATCCTCTTTTCCGTGTTCAAACTTACGCGCAACCCTGCGCCCACTATCAAGCTGGCAGAGCCGGTAGCGGGCATCGGGTTGAACAGCACCGTGCGGCTTATCTTGCACGACGCAGGCCATCGCATCACGCGGGTTCGTGTGGAGGTGGGTCAGGAGGGGAAATGGCACGAAGCGCCAGTCACGGGCAAGGCCCTGCCTGCGGCTAAACACGGGGGATATACAGTGGAGGCGGCAGCGCAAGTAGGGCGCCGGGCGATCCCGCAACTCACGCCGGGCCGCGCCGAAATCCGAGTGACAGCTCTCAACGATTCGTGGGGAAGATTTTTCCGCGGCGGACTCGCGACGCTCACCTTGAGCGTGCCCGTGCGCTTCATGCCGCCTCAAGTTGAGGTGCTCACCAGCCAGCATTACATCAACCTGGGCGGGTGCGACATGATTGTGTTCAACGTGTCGCCCGGCGCCACGAAATCAGGCGTGCAGGTGGGCCAATATTTCTTCCCCAGCTTTCCGGTGACGGATTCAAAGCCTCTGACTCGAATTGCCCTTTTCGCCTTTCCCTACGACGTCGATCCCAGCACGCCCGCGCGCATCGTCGCCGATGACGACGCCGGCAACCAGACCGTTGCCAGCTTCACTTACAAAGTGTTTCCGGCAAAATGGCATCAGAGCACCATCCCGGTGGACGACGCCTACATGCAG
>DASZAE010000153.1:0-5084 GCA_035945515.1 Terriglobia bacterium | reverse complement strand
GCTATTATACTCTTGTCTCTTGTCTTTTGTCTCTGCTTCTAAATCTGCGATTCCGCTGAGCTCGCCAATTCCTCGCCGGTCGGTTCCGCGCAACAATACCAAGGTTCGGTCAAATATGGAATTGGCGGCTTGGAAAACGGCGGCGGCGTCCACGTTTTCACAGAGGCTCCTGCGGCCTGCGCAACCAGAGCGCGGAGCCGGTTGAAAATCGCCTGCCGCGATTCCTCTTTCTGAATGCCTTCACGAATTGCGTCTTGAACTTGAATGTAAAGATGTTCCACTCGCGGGTCGGCATGGCGCCACGGGTAAATCAGGTTCGCCTCGTCAAACGGTCCGACAAGGTTTTTTACTTCATCCAGATCGAGCAAGCGGGAGCCTGACGGGATCAGCAAGCGAATGCCAAGCTGAACGGAAGCGACATGATGGACAAGGTCCAGGTCAGCAATTGCGCCCAATAACTTAGCGTAACCCTCCACTGTGGTCCACGGAGTAAAGGCGACGAAGGTTGGCGAAAGCGCGAGACCCGCATCCCGGAAAAGCCCGGCCACGCGGCGAAAATCCGCCTGGGTGTGGCCCTTTTCAAGCCGCGCCAGAATCGAATCGTCCACCGACTCAACCGCAGTAGTGACGAACAGGCACCCGGTTTCGCGCAGCGTCTTGAGGTGCTCCGCGTGCTTGAGCAAGTGCTCAACCTTAATTGTGGCGTCGTAAGTCAGGCCAGGAAACCGGCGATGAAATCCCGTTACAATCGCAATCGCATGGCGGATGCCGTTGAAGAAATCTGGATCTCCGAAGGTCAAGTGCTCGGCCCCGGCCTCAACCTGGCGGCGGATGTCTTCGAGCACCACTTCCTGCTGAACGATGCGGAAGCGTCCGTTGTAAACCGGGACCACCGGACAATGGCGGCACAGATGCTTGCACCCGCGGCTGGCCTCTGTGTAGCCCACAACCCGCGAGTCTCCATCGGGAATCTGCAGGCGCGCGTAGCGATGGAGAGCCGGCAAGCCCTGGCGTTGAGGCGGAATAAACTCAAGGCGCGTGAGCGAAACCAGCGATGGCTGCTGTGCCGCCTGCGCCGGGCTGCCACTCGTAAGGTCGCGCACTCGCGCGGCGGCGGCCACCAGTTCCTCTTCACACTCGCCGCCGAGAATTGTCTGCGCGCCGAGCGAGCGCAGATAGCCGGCGTTCAGCGGCGCGTACAATCCGTAAAAACACAAGTGGGCAGCCGGATTCAAACGGCGCACTTGCGGCAGCACCTTGATTGCGAGCCGCGTGGCCGTGTGCATGGGCAGATAAAACGCGATGAAGTCCGCCTGCGCCACCGCCTCTTCGCGCAGCGGCTCGCGCGAAAGGTCCAGACACGCGACCGTCATCCCGGCCCGCTCAAGCCAAGCGGCTGGCGAGGCCAGCCCAAACGGTTGGTGGCCCAGTTCGTAAGTAGAAATGAGAAGTACGTTCAAGCAAAATCCTTCAGCGGGATTATTTCGCTCGTTATGGCAACGAACTTTCATGATAACAGACCCGATTCGCCGAACATTTGATTTCATCACTTGAGTCCGATGCCCTATACTGTGACCTAGCCGCGCACACTGTCTATCGCGTTGCGATGCTTATGAATCACTATGCTCTTTAAGACCTTCAGCGCCGCCGTTTATGGCATCGACGCCTACCTGGTCGAGGTGGAGGTGGATGTCTCCTCAGGGCAGCCGAGCTTCATGACCGTCGGACTGCCGGACGCCGCCGTGCGCGAGAGCCGCGAGCGCATCAAGTCTGCCATCAAGAACTGCGGCTTCGATTTTCCTTTCAACGTCGTCACGGTGAACCTTGCCCCAGCCGACGTCAAAAAAGAAGGCTCAGGCTTTGATCTTGCCATTGCCCTCGGCATTCTCGGCGTTACGGGGGTATTGCTCAAAGCCGATCTAAAAGACTGCCTTTTTCTTGGAGAGCTTTCGCTCGACGGCGGCTTGCGGCCGATTAAAGGCGCGCTTTCCATCGCCGCCATGGCGCGGCAAAAAGGCATTCGCAAGATTGTGCTTCCGGCGGAAAATGCGCGCGAGGCGGCCGTGGTGCAGGATGTCACCGTCTACGGCCTCCATTCGCTCACCGAAACGCTCGATTTCATCAATGAGACGCGCGAGTTCACCCCGTCCCGCGTGAACGTGAGCGAGATGCTTGCCCAGGCGAGCCAGTACCCAGTGGATTTCCACGACGTAAAAGGTCAAATTACGGCGAAGCGGGCGATTGAAGTGGCGACCGCGGGCGGCCACAACATCCTGATGATTGGGCCGCCCGGAGCAGGCAAAACGATGCTCGCCAAACGCATTCCCACCATTCTGCCGCCGCTCACGTTCGATGAAGCCATTCAGACGACCAAGATTCACAGCGTCGCCGGCGTGCTCGACCAAAGCGGCGGGCTTGTCGGCACGCGGCCGTTCCGGTCGCCTCATCACACCATTTCCGATGCCGGCCTGATTGGCGGTGGAGCGGTGCCGCGCCCGGGCGAGGTCAGCCTGGCGCACAACGGGCTTCTGTTTCTCGACGAGCTGCCGGAATTCCAGCGCAACGTGCTTGAGGTCTTGCGCCAGCCGCTCGAAGACGGAACCGTCACCATTTCGCGCGCTTCAATGTCACTCACTTTTCCCGCGCGCTTCATGCTGGCCGCCGCAATGAATCCTTGTCCATGCGGCTTCTTCAACGATCCCTCGCGCGAGTGCGCCTGCACGCCCCCCATCATCCAGCGATACGTTTCTAAGATTTCTGGGCCGCTCCTCGACCGCATCGACATCCACATCGATATGCCCGCGGTGAAATACCGCGAGCTCCGCGACGACTCAGGCGGCGACAACTCGGAAACTATTCGCAAGCGGGTTGGCGAGGCCCGCAAACGCCAGCTTGAACGTTATCAGGGGGAGAAGATCTATTCGAACGCGCAAATGAGCCCGCGCCAGATCCGGAAATATTGCGACATCCCGCCGGACTGCGAGCGTCTGCTTGAAACCGCCGTCAATCGCCTGGGTCTCAGCGCGCGCGCCCATGACCGCATCCTGAAAGTCGCCCGGACGCTCGCCGATCTTGAGGGGACTGCCTCCATTGGCAGCGCGCACATTTCCGAAGCTATTCAATACCGTTCGCTCGACCGCAATTATTGGGCCTAGATAGCACAGCGGCGTTTATTGAGGTTTCCATGCTTTATTGAGGATTACAAATTATAGTGACGACAAATGTTGTAGCGGCGGCCTCTGGCCGCCGGCCGATACTTAAAACGGCGGCGCTCAGAGAGCGCCGCTACAGAAAAAATTGTCACTATAATTTGTGATTTTCAATAGTTTGCGGCCGGCTGTAAGTCGCGCCCTTTCGATTCTCCGAGCGCCTCATGAATCTTCCGGACCAAGCTGCGCATTAATCCATCTCGATGACATCTGCATTGCCCTCTTCCCGGCTCGCAAGCGAAAACCAGGCCGTCTACCGCTGGCTGGTAGCCGTCGCCGTCATGGCCAGCGCCGTGATGGAACTGGTGGATACGTCGGCCGTCAACGTCAGCATCCCCTACATTGCGGGCAATCTTTCAGCCAGCATCGACGAAGCCACCTGGGTGCTCACGTCCTACCTGGTATCGAACGCCGTCGTGTTGCCGCTCACGGGCTGGCTGGCGAGCCGCTTCGGGCGCAAGCGGCTGCTGATGACCGCCGTGGCGGGTTTCACGATTGCCAGCATGTTGTGCGGCCTCGCGCCGTCGTTGCCCATCCTGATTGTTTGCCGCGTCCTTCAGGGAGCATTCGGAGGGACGCTTCAGCCCACCACGCGCGCGATTCTGCTCGAAACTTTTCCCCGCGAAGAGCGCGGCAAAGCCATGGCGATGTGGGGCGTCGGCATCGTGGTAGCGCCGATTGTGGCGCCCGTGCTCGGCGGTTGGCTGACGACCGACTATTCCTGGCGCTGGGTTTTCTTCATCAATCTGCCGGTCAGCATTGCCGGGCTGATCCTGGTGCACCTCTACGTTTTCGATCCGCCGTATCTCCCGCGCACCCGGAAGAGCATCGACTATTGGGGCCTGGGCATGTTGGTCACGGGCATCGCGTCGCTGCAGATTGTTCTCGACAAAGGCCAGGAATCGGATTGGTTCAGCTCGCGCTTCATCCTCGCCCTCGCCGTCATCGCCGTGCTGGGCCTTGCGGCTTTTGTGATCTGGGAGCTTGTCGCGCGCGACCCCATGGTCCACCTTCACCTGCTCAAATACCGCACCTTCGCCACCGCGGTGGTGCTTTCGATTGTGCTGTTTTTTGTGCTCTACGGCAGCATCCTTCTGCTGCCCCTTTTCATGCAGGAAGTGCTCAATTTCCCGGCCATCACTGCTGGCGTGTGGAATTGTCCGCGCGGCATTGCCACTATGATTCTCATGCCCGTGGCAGGCTATCTCATCGGCCGCCGCTGGGACATGCGGGCGTTGCTCTTTGGCGGCATTATAGTTTCAGCCATAGGCGTGCTTTGGTTTTCTTATCTCGACCTCAACACCGGCCCGTGGAATTTTCTTTGGCCCCAGGTTGTGATGGGAGCGGGCCTCAGCTTTGTCTTCGTCCCCTTCGCCACCATCACGGTAGACCCTATCCCGAATGAGGAGATGGGCTTCGCCACCAGTATCACTGGACTCACGCGCAATCTGGGCGCAGGATTCGGTATTTCCATCGCGGCCACACTGCTTGAGCGCCGTGATCAAATCCATCAGGTCCGGCTGGTGGCGCATTTGAACCCTTCCAATCCCAAATTCACCAGCTTGCTTTCCGCCCTGCAAAACCATTTTCATCAGGAAGGAGCGAGCCTCTCAACCGCAAATCATCAGGCGATGGGCGCGCTTTACTTCATGGTCCAGCATCAGGCTTCGGTGCTAAGTTATCTCGATTCGTTCCGCATTCTCGCGTTCCTTTTCGTCATTGTCGCCCCGCTGGTGTGGATCATGCGCAAGCCGCGCTTTAAGCGGCAAGCTGGAGCATAAGCATTCTTATTGAGGACTACAAATTATAGTGACGCCCAAGCGTTGTAGCGGCGGCCTCAGGCCGCCGGCCGGTACTTAAAACGGCGGCGCACAG
>DASZAE010000152.1:0-4738 GCA_035945515.1 Terriglobia bacterium | reverse complement strand
TCTACGCTCGACGAATGGAAACGCGTCCTCGATTCGAATCTGATGAGCGTCTTTTATACGAGCAAAGCCGTGCTCCCCGCAATGCGCCGCCAGCACTGGGGACGCATCATCAATCTCGGCGCGGTGGGAGCAGAGCGCGCTTTCGGCCAGGCCACGATTTCAGCCTACACGGCAGCAAAGGCCGGAGTCGTCGCGTTCTCACGCTCACTTGCCCTGGAAGAGGCCAAGAACGGCATCACGGTCAACGTCGTCAACCCGCCCAACATTGACGACAAAGAGCTCTCCCTTGAAGAAGCTCGACGAATGCACGATGCGCGCTTTCCTGTGGGCCGCCCTCCCTCGGCCGAGGACATTGCAGCCGTTGTCAAATTCCTCGCCTCCGATTCGGCCGATTACGTCACCGGACAAGTCATCAGCGTCTCGGGTGGCTGGATGATGTAAAAGAAATTCACGCCGCCGCGTGCCCTCCGCCGTGTTTGCCGCCCTTCGCTCAATCTGCTACGCTTCTGAGTCGTCACTTCCCCGGAGAGGTGTCCGAGCGGTTTAAGGAGCACGCTTGGAAAGCGTGTGTAGGAGAAATTCTACCGTGGGTTCGAATCCCACCCTCTCCGCCATTCAGTAGTAACGGTCACAAATGGTTCTGGGGAGGGGTCGTCGGTCATTTCGTGCAAAGGACTATTCGTACCTCAACGCTTCCATTGGCTCAATTCTCATCGCCCTCCGCGCCGGTATCCAACACGCCGCCAGCGCCACAAGTAAAAGCAGGACCACCGCAGCGGCAAACGAAGAAAAATCCATCGCCGACACTCCGTAAAGCAAGCTGGCCAAGCTTCTTGCAAACCCATAACTCGCCACGATGCCTGCCGCAATGCCCAAACCTGCCAACAGCATTCCTTCTCGCAGCACCAGCTGCATCACGTCCGCACGCTGCGCTCCCAGCGCCATGCGTATTCCGATTTCATGCGTCCTCTGCAACGTGTAATACGAGACCAGCCCGTAGATGCCCACCACGGCGAGCAGTATCGCGAGAGTCGAAAACGTCGTCAAGAGTTGCGTCGTGAACCGCGGCATCGCGCTCGATTCGGAGATGAGTTCCTCGCCACTTTGCACTTGCCCGACAAACATGTGCCCCGGAGCTATCTGCAAAGCCGCGCTGCGCATCGCCGCCGCCAGACCCTTCGTCTCTCCCTTCGTGCGCACAACAATGGACGAGAACGGCACCGGCATCTGCGCGTAAGGAAGGTAAACGGCCGGTTCAGGCGTCTCGCCGCTCGCGAATCGTTTCGGCTCATGGATAATTCCCACGATCGTGTACGAGGGGGGCTTTTTGTAAGACCGCATCGGCTTCAGTTTCAAGCCCAGGGGGTCGCGGTCGTGCCAGTAGCGCTCTGCCATCGCCTCATTAATCACCGCCACCGGCAGCGTCTCGTTTCCGTCCGAATCTTCCAGCCATCGGCCACGCAGCAGCCTCATGTCCATCATGTCGAAGTATCCCGGCGTGACAATGTGCATCTCCGCCGGTTGAAAACCCTCCGCGATAAGTCCTCCGCCGTCGTCGGCCTTAAATTCGTCCGAACTGTGATGCGCCCTCACCGGTGGAAACCGATCAGACAGAGCCGTCGCTTCTACGCCCGGCATATCCGCGATGCGCTGCTCAAACTGCTCGAGCAGAATCCGCACCCGATCGCGACCTCCGAGCGACGATAAATAGGTATTGTCAATATCAACGTCCAACGAGAGCAGGCGCTCCGGCTGAAACTGGCCGTTCACGGCGAGGAACTTTCTCATGCTCCGCAACATCAACAGCGCTCCCGTCAGCAAAACAAGCGCGAGCGACACTTCCACAACCAGCAGCACGCTGCCCGGCCTGCGCAGCACAGAACGCGCCCGCGACGACTTCCGCGTGCTCCCCGATTTCAGTGTCTCATTCAGATTCGGCCGCGCCAAGCGTAAGCTCGGTAGCACGCTGAACACTCCCGCAGCAATCACCGAAAGCCCCGCCGCGAAAACCAGTATTCGCGTATCCAGCGGCGCGGAATCCAATCGCGGAATGTAAATCGATTGCGGCAGCAGCGCGACAAGGGCGCGCAGACTTCCATAAGCGAGCAGCAACCCCAACGCGCCTCCGGCCAGCGCCAGCAGCATCCCCTCTGCCAGCATCTGCCGGAGCAGGGCCCATCGCCCTGCGCCCAGAGTCGCGCGTATCGCCATCTCTTTTTCGCGCGACACCGCGCGCACCAGCAAAAGATTGCCCACATTCGCGCACCCAATCAGGAGAATGAACGTGAACGCCGCGAACAATACCCACAAAATGCTGCGCACATTTCGGATCAATTCGCTGCTGAGTGGAACCACGCTGACGTCTTCGTCTTTGTAATACCTCGGATATTCACCGCGAATCCGGTCTGCGATGGTGTTAATCTCCGCCTGCGCTTGCGCCAGGCTAATGCCCGGCTTCAATCGGCCGAGGACTTGCAAATCATTCCCCGGAGAGAATTCTCCTGATGCTATCGAGTCACATGTCCACATGTCAGGCTGGTCGGTATCGAGCGGATAGGGAAAATCAAAGCCCTTCGGCATTACGCCGACAATCGTGTACTCGTCCTTCTCCCCGAATTGATTCACGGTGATTGTTTTGCCGATTGCGTCAGAGCTCGCTCCGTAATGCTGCCTCCAGTACGCGTAGCTCAGAATCGCCACGTGCGGCGATTCCCAGTTTTCACCATTCTTGATCGCGACGCCCTCGCTCGCCGTAAATGTTCGTCCAAGAACCGGCGCCACTCTTAAGACGGAGAACAACGAAGGCGACACTCCATCGACTGCCACGCGCTCTTCCGTTCCCCATAACCTTTCGTAGTACATATCATTCCCAGAGTTCGTTGAACCGAACTCCGCCATGTCCTCGAAGCTCTTCGCTTGGCTTCGCAGGATCGGAAAGGAACCATCCATCACCAAAATGTGTTTCTGCCCTGTCTTGCGATTCGAATCCCACAGCATCACCAATCGCGACCCATCCGCGTAAGGCAAAGGCCGCAAAACTAATCCGTACAGCGCGCTGAACATTGCGGTGTTGGCGCCAATCCCCAGTGCCAGCGTCAGAACGGCAACCGCCGTAAACCCGGGCGCTTTCGCCAGCATCCTCAGCCCGTATCGGAAGTCTTGAAGAAGGGTCTCCATGCGGCCTCCCGTCTTTCGGCCAAGTTGCAAAGTAGACCAATCGTACCGCGAGAATGGTATTTCGTTCCACCTCATCCGACGATTCCGGAGGGATCGTCGGCAATCCGCAAGCTATCCAAATCTTCGCGCGGTCACCCTCAATCAGAGCGATCAGCATCGCGCGGCAATGCCGGTGCGAGGACGAGCACTGCTCCGGCGAAGAGCAATGTGTCCGCGACGGATCCGCTATTTCTTGACCGACACCTTTGACGTCCCCGGCGCGGCCGGCGTCGTGAACGTGCACGACGGATGGTTTAGCGCGGTCGCAGACAGGTGCAGCGGATTCAGATTGTTTCTGCTGAGCAGCGTATTGAAGGCGGCCAGATCCTGCGACTGCATTTTTTTCCATGTCGCCACGGTGGCGTTGTAATCCTTGCAGTCGTCTTCCCAAGTATCAATCTGTGCTTGCGTCGGCGCTTCGTCCAGCCCGACCTGCGATGTGCTGACAATCGCATCGAAGCTGCCGTTCAGAGTATTGAACGGCTTGATCGCGCCGGGAGGAAGCACATTGCCGCGACCGCGGGGGCCGCCGAAGGCTACAGCGACACGACTGGCAACCACGCCGCCGAACGTGGCGAGCTTGACGTCGATATCCTTTGTCGCCTTGGCCACATCTTCGGGAAGTTTGTTGCCCTTCAAAGAGGCCACCTGCTGGCGGACCGCCAGCACCTCTGAGTTTCCGGCATTGGAATCCTTAGCCCCTTGGTACACCAACATCATGAGTTTGTTCTTGACGCGCAGGTCGGCCATGACCTTGGCGCTCTCGCCGACACGCGGATCGTTGTGCACTGTCACCGTCTGCGTATATGTCTGTCCATCAACGGTCAGTTTCAGTGTGTAGACGCCGGGGATCACTTGCGGCCCATGCGGACCAGGGGTGACAAATCCGCCAGGCGCCACATTCATCTGATTTTCGAGGTCAAGGTTGAACGCCGGCGGATCGTCGTAACGCAGATCCCAATTCGTGCGGTCGGTGCCCACTTTGGTCGGCAAGGCCAAGTCAGACGCTTTGGCTACCCAGTATTCGGGATAGGGCCAGCGCTCGGGAAGCACCGGCGGAATGCTCGACATGGTGCGGACGAGTTTGCCCTCTCTGTCGAAGATTTGCAGTTTTATTTCGCCGGAAGGCGGTTGGCTTAGGTGGTAGTAGAGGATGGCGCCGTACGGCGGGTTCAGCGCGTGCGGCAATTCAGGATTGAGGGGCTGATCCCAGTTATCGCTGACACGAGCACGGATGGCATCACCGGGTTTGAAAAAATAGACCGGCGCGGCCGCGATCGCCTGAGACTTGGCTGCAATCTCGCGCAGCGGAGTAGTGTCGTCCAGAACATAGAAGCCTCGGCCGTAGGTTCCAATCACCAGATCACTCATGTGATCGTCGGTGTGAAACACCATGTCGCGAATCGACGTGGTGGGCAGATTCTGACGCAGCGATTGCCAATGCTCGCCGTCATCAAACGATACATAGACCGTGGTCTCGGTGCCGGCAAAAAGCAAGCCCTTCTGTTTCGGATCCTCGCGG
>DASZAE010000151.1:0-15784 GCA_035945515.1 Terriglobia bacterium | reverse complement strand
GTGTCTAGGTAGTAGTTAGTTATGCCGCCACAGACGATGGCTTTAGCGAGGTCCTCTGAGTTGTAGCGGCGGCCTTTGGCCGCCGGTCTTTAATATTAAAACCGGCGGATGAAGCTGCTTGTTAAGGCCCGTAGGGCACGTCAGAAGGCGTGACCGGGTCATAATCGCGCCCGTATAGGTTTTTGTGGTTGGCGAGCAGGTCTCGAGAAGCAGCGATTGTAAACGACCCGAGATCACCTCCGCTTTCGCCGACATCCACTTCCCGAGATAATTGCTGCAGCGTTTCCGGCAGCGCCCGCTCCGACCATATTTCAAGCCGGTACCTTCCGCCAGGAACGCCAGCGATCTTAACCCTTCCGGCGGCGTCCGTCACGCCGTAATAGGGCGTATCCAACGCAATGACGACGGCGCTCATCTGAGGGTGTATGTTACAGAAAATAAAAGAGATGCCTGGACGATCAAACCTCACACTGCGCGTGGCGCTGGTTTCATAAAGCCCAAGATCAAACCGCTTCCCATCGAACAGGGAGAAGACATTGTGAAAGAATGGATCGCGGTTCGGGAATGACACCAACGACCCCGCCGGCGCTACCAGAAGATGAGGAATAAACGTCTTCTCGCTCTGCTCCAGCTCAAAGCGATGCGGTAGTTTGCGCAATTTCGCCTGCGCCTCGGCGATTTGGGGCTGAGAAAGCGGCGTCAGCCATAAGACGATATTGGAGGCGGAAAGCGGCGCGTTCTTCTTCGATGCCGCCGTGTATCGGACATGCGCTTCCACCGTTACCGCGCAGGCCGAAGCCGCCGCGCCGCACAGCAATAGAAGCATCACGAAGACTTGTTTCATCGCAGACCTGATCCGAGCACGGCTCATTTTCTCTACGAATGCGGCGCCTAACAGCTCCTTGAAAGACCCGTCGGCGCTTTCATTTGAGGAGCGAAGGCGACGAAGGATCTTGCAAGTCATTGATTCAATTAAAAAGCAGGTTCTTCGCTTCGCTCAGAATGACAGACCCAAACAGTTTTTCAACAAACTGCTAAAATAAAACTCCGATTCCAAGGTTCACCTGGCCCGCCCGGTAAATCGTATTGCTAATTTCGCTCGTTCTCAGCCGCCGGTATTCCAGGGAAAGCACGAGGTCCGAGCGAGGGTAAAAGATGACATTGAAAAGGCCGCTCTGGTTCCGGTTAAGCGCCGGATCGAAATAGCTTTGCGCACTCTGGAAGCGCCGGAGGTCGGAAGCAAAGGACTCATCCTCTCCGAAGGCCACGTTGAATTCCAGCCTCTCGAGCGGATGAAACTTAAGCTGCCCCCATCCGCCCACGGAGTTCAGGCCCAAGACGGAGGTAAGCGGATCGGTCAGCGGTCCATTGTACAACACGCTCCTTCCTAGTCCAGCGCCCAGGCCCCCAACGGCGTGTCCACGGTAGATTTCTCCCGAAAGGCTGAACCAGCGGCCGAGGGGCGCGTTCCAATCGGCGCTCAGCGCCCAGCCGGGAATATTCCGTCCAAAGCCCCAGTTTTGCGAGCCGTAATAGCCGCCTAGTCCTAGGGTCGTCTCTCTGCCTGAGGAAGTCCGCTGCCACGCTAATCTGCCGGCATAGGCGGGCTGGCCCGACTGTTCCCCGGCCTGGGCTATGCTATAGAAGCTGTCATAGGGCGGCTCGCCGCTCAGCGAATCCAGCAGGCATCCCTCAACCAGCACCGACGAGCTCTCCGAGTAATGGAAGCGGTGTTCCACGCGAATCTGCGGCACCCACGCCCAAAGACTTCCCGAATAGGCAAAAGCCGGCTCGGCGAGCGATGCAAAGGAAGTAGGCGTAACAGGCGCGAAAAAGAGCGAATCCTGCCCGGCCACCACCGACGTGTTCTGCCAGTCGAGATGCACCGTTGCCGTGCGAATGCGCATAATCCCGGAGGTGCTGCCATTGGGGGCGGAAGGGAAACCGCCGAAGAAATCCGTCTGCACCTCGCCGTGAATTCGAGCACCTGCCAGATCGGGGCCGAACACTTGCAAGCCAATCTCAGACTGCCGCACCGTCGCGCCGAACGTCGCATTGGAAGTAAAAGGCCCGGGATCCTCCGCGATTTGCGGAACGTCCAGATTATCCGCCTGCCCGCGGTTGGTGAAAGCGTTGAATAAGGCGATGCCGGAAAGCTGGACGCGGTACTTTGATGCGCTCTCCACCTTCTCCTGGTTTTGATCCTTCACTTCGCTCTGCAAAAGCCCTTGCTGCTCCTCAACGCTGGCCAGCCGCTTCTCAACCTTGTGGAGCGCGGATTCACCACTCGAAGGAGCGCCTGTTTGCTCAGTCTGACTTAATTGGCTTAATTGGGCCGGAGGGTCAACCTGCTTCGCGGCAACGCTGGCGAGATCGCTCGCGGCTGGCGGCGCAGCGGGCATCTGCGCAGGCCGGGTTAGGCCGGCCTGCTCCCGTGTCGCATCGAGCTCGGCGCGCAACCTAGAGGTTTCGGCTGCCATTTGCGCCATCTGACTCTCCATCTGGCTCTTCATCAGCGCCATTTGCGAGCGGAGGTCCTTGATCTCGGACTCAAGGGCCGCGTTGGACTGCGGCGCGGACCCCTTTTGAGGCTGTAATCCAGAGCTTTGTCCGGAACAGCCCACGGCGATCCCGAAAGCAATGACAACACACCAGAGTGCGCGCTTGGCCGCGCGCCGGCTTGCTGGCTTACGCATGATTTCCTCCGCGTCATTCTCGCCTGCCGCCTCCATAAACCCAACAAGCCGCCATGAGATGTTGAGACAAATGAGACGGTTTTTATTAGAAACATTGATTCTAAAGGACCCCTAGGGTTCGTTCCGTGATTTGGAGTGCGGGAGCTTGCTCCCGCTATATTCCGCCGGAAGCTTGCTTTGGGCGCGGGCGGGACTCGCCCCTGTCAAAGCGGCAGCACGCTGCCGCACTCCATAAGCCTATCACGCTCCTCTGAGACTTTTGAGACAAATGGGACGATTTTTTTTGATGTCATCCGGCGCCCCGCTCTTCTATCCACGGGTGGTAAAATTATTGTCAAAAAAGTGTCAAGCCGGAATATCCAGGCCCATTTTGTTGTAGGCTTAGGGGTGTGCAGCAAAACACAGGCAGCGGGGCTATAGTGGCGGCCTCTGGCCATTTTGCAACCCACACATGGGTGTCTGTCATCCTAAACATTGCGAAGAATCCGCTTTTTGATTCACGAGCAGATGCTTCGCCGGGGCCATCATGCTTCGGGTCTGATGGATAGGGGTTGAACGCCGTTATACCACGCAATCAATTCGTAAGCGAGCGTAAAAAGCACTATGGAAAAACTGCTGATTATTGAAGACGACAAGACTATTCACAAGGCGCTGAAGGAGCTCTTTGAAGGGGAGGGTTTTCTCCTCTCATTCGCCACCGACGGGGCGGCCGGCCTGGCGGCGTTTCGCGCTTCGGCGCCCGCGCTGGTGCTGCTGGATTTGAAACTTCCGCAGATGTCTGGGCGTGAAGTGTGCAGCGAGATTCGCAAGATTTCGCCGGCGGTCCCAATTCTAATTCTGAGCGCGACCACCGACGAGGTGGACAAAATCCTGCTGCTCGAAATCGGCGCGGACGATTACATCACCAAGCCGTTCAGCCCCAAGGAGCTGCTGGCCAGAGTTCGCATGACCTTGCGCCGCTCGCATCGCGCCGGGATGATCGATCAATTCAGCTTTGCCGATGTCAGCGTCAATTTCCCCCGGATGGAGCTGCTCCGCGATGGCCACCTGGTGGAGATGACGCCGCAGGAGTTCAAGGTGCTGAAGTATTTCGCCCAGTTTCCCGAGCGCGTGATCTCGCGCGACGAGTTGTTGAACCAGGTCTGGGGATACGATTGCTATCCCTCAACACGCACCGTTGATAATCACATCTTGAGACTTCGGCAGAAGCTCGAATCCAACCCCGAGCGGCCCATCCACTTCCGGACCATTCACGGAGCGGGTTACAAGTTTGTGCCCTAGTGGAGTGTCCGCCAATTAAGTTTACAATGTAGCGCCGCCGTCCCGGCGGCCTTTGCCGGCAGAGCCTGCCCTGAGCGTAGCGAAGGGATGCCGGCGTTACCAGAAGCCTCCATGTTAAACAAGACCCGGCTGCGCACCAAGCTCTTATTCTCCATCATTTCCATTTCCTGCCTGCTGGCGTGCGCAACCGTCTACGTGGTGCGCCGCCGGATGGAAAAGAAGGTGCGCGGGGACTTGAACGAAGCCGTCCACAACTCGCTCGTGACCTTTAAGAATTTCCAGCGCCATCGCGAGGCGTGGCTGGTGCGTTCGGCCCGCTTGCTGGCAGACCTGCCGACCCTGCGCGCGCTCATGACCACCAATGACCCCGCTACAATTCAGGACGGGTCCGTGGAACTGTGGCGCACGGTGGGAAGCGATTTGTTCGTGCTCGCCGACCGCGCGGGGAAAATAGCGGCTTTAGACACCAGGACTCCGGGCTTCACCCCCGCCTCGGCCCAGGCTTCCCTGCGCCGCTCGCTCGCGGCAGGCGAGAGCCGCGACTGGTGGTACGGCAAGGGCCATCTCTATCGAGTATTTCTTCAGCCCATCTATTTTGGACCCCCTTCCGATGGCGTGCCCCTGGGCGTGCTCGCCATCGGCTACGAGATCGGGCCGGCCGTAGCCAATGAAGTCCGGCAGGTGGCTTCGAGCCAGGCGGCGTTTCTATACGGCGGACGTCTGGTGGTTTCGACGCTGCCGCGGGATCAACAAATGGAGATTCCGGCGGCGGGCCTGGGAACCGATGGGCAGGGAGATGGAACCTACGGAAGGGTGCGTGATTTCAAACTGGGCAAGGAACGGTTTGTGGGCGTTTCCGTCAAGCTTCCGCCGCCGGGCGAAGCGGCGGTCAGCCTGATGGTGCTGAAATCTTATGACAAGGCGACGATGTTTCTCCTCAGTTTGAACCGCCGCCTTTTCGCGATTGGCCTTGCGGCGGTTCTCGCGGGCATCGGGCTGGCGTTCCTGATCTCCCACACGGTAACCCGCCCGCTGGATAATCTGGTGTCCGGCGTGAGGGCGCTCGAAAAAGGCGACTACAACTATCCCCTTTTGCCGACTAGCCAGGACGAAGTGGGCGAGCTGACCGGCGCTTTTCACCGCATGAGAGAGAGCTTGCAAGCGACTCAAAACGAGCTCTTGCATGCCGAACGGCTGGCGACAATGGGGAGCATGGCCAGCGCCATCTCGCACGACCTCCGGCACCCCTTGACGGCGATTCTGGCCTATGCCGAGTTCCTATCCGAAGCCAGGCTGTCGGATTCGCAACGCGGCGATTTCTTCGCCGAAATCCGGCAGGCGGTGAACCGCATGTCGGAGCTGATTGACTCGCTGCTTGAATTCTCAAAGAACCGCCAGAGCATCAGGCCGCATTACTGCAATCTTGAGGATTCGGTGCGGCGGGCCATCCAGGCTGTGCAGGCGCGCCCGGAATTCCGCCGGATCGGCATCAGCGTCTGGCACGAGGGGAAGTGCGACGGATGGTTCGACCCCATCAAGCTCGATCGCGTTTTTCACAACCTGCTGCTCAATGCGTGCGAGGCCGTCCCGCCGGAGCTCGGGCTGATCGAGGTGCGCATCCGCCAGTTCGACGGTGGAATTGAGGCGCGGATCGCCGACAATGGCCCCGGAATACCCGAGCCCATCCGGAATTCCGTTTTCCACCCCTTCGTGAGCTACGGCAAGGAAAACGGCACCGGGCTTGGGCTCGCCGTGGTGCAGAAAATGCTTGAGGACCACGGCGGCGCGATCTCGATTGAGCATACCGGACACGATGGAACCATTTTCCGGGTCACGCTGCCGAAGGGCGCGCCGCCGGCCCTCGCCACGCAAGTTTGAAGAGAGCGGAATTGCAGAGCCGCCTACTGCCCGCTCCTTGCCGCGTCCGCGTCTTCCGCCAAATCGCGCATGAACTCAAAGAACTGCGGCGTTTGACCGATGAAGAGACCGTCGGCGGTCAATGCCTTCAAAGCCCCCATCGCAGCCCCGTTGGTTTCCGTGGGCCGGATAATCGAAACCGGATGGAACTTGCGGTTGAGGAACGGGCACGGCTCCGGCATGATCAGGTTGGTCTGAAAGTCTTCGCCGCCAAACGGTGAAGCGTTCAGGTTGGGAAAAATCAGCTTGGGATTGTTGGGGTCGGTGATGGCCGGCGCGTTGCCGGCTTTATCGTGCCAAGTTTGAAAATGAGATGTCTCGGTAGGCCCAATGCTCAGCAGAATGCGCAGCACTTCGGGACTCGTCACCCGCTGCGCCAGTGACGGATACAGGCTGGAGCCGCCCTGCTCGATGAAGCCAAAATGGAATCCAGCCGTGCTCGCGATGGCCTGAATGTGATTGGTCGGGCTTAGATCCGCATCGGTGACGGGGATGGCGGGAAACTGGCCCATGCTCAGCGCCGGAATAGCTTGCGGGAACTGGAATCCGGGATCGAGATCGGGGTTTTGCGCGCGGCTGCGGTAGCGGGTCCACCAGCTTGTGTCTACCGTAAGCTGCAGCAGGTTTGTGATCCGCGGTTTCTGCGCGGATCCGGTCGCCATGCTGCCTTGCAGATTTCGGAACATCTTCATATCAACCTTCGCTTCCCCTTTCGAGTCCAAGTAATCGTTCAGAAAATGGAAGTGGCTGATCTCGTCTTCGGTGTTGTCGTGGATGTACTGCGGCATGTCGGGGTCAAGCACGGAGAGCGCAGTGATGTAAGGCTGGCTCCCTGTTCCCCCCGGCACTTCTTTTGTGCCTTGAATTCCCCCCAGCTCGTTGTACTGCAGCCAGAGGTCGCTTTCGATTATCTCGAGCGCGGTCAGAAAGCGGAGGATGGCGGCGTCGCCTCGCGTGAGACGGCCGTCATCGTCCTGGCCGAGAGCCGGGATCGCTTTGGCCAGTAAACCAGCCCCCATTGCCGCGCCTCCACCCGCAGCGAGTCCTTTTTTCAGAAACGAGCGGCGGCTCGCCGAACCCTTTGTATTATGCGAATTAGTCATCTTTGCCTCCTTGAGAAGTTGGGACGGCTGAAACCCAGCCGGCTGCCCGGCCCATTGAGGGTTTCTCCGTCACCCGCTCAGGATGGCAGGGACGCGGTCGGCGTGTGTCACGCCAGTGTCCTCTTGTTGTAAGATTGTTACTGTCGAGGGGGCCAACAATCGTAAAGCCTTCTGCCGGGGGGTAGTTACTTCGGACCTCGCTCGCCGGAGGCTGCAACTACAATGCGCTTCTCACTTGACAAAGTATTATCCTTTTGATAAACAGCGTTGTGCGCTCCTTTCGCGTTTCAACGAACCGCAAGCGTGTAAACGAAGGCCATGCGCCGGCTTCCGGCGCGCCAACCGTAGCGCAACTTACCGTGCTTTTCGGGACCAGCAAAATCTGAGTATGAGGGGAAGTGTAGATGGGCGTATGCCAGCGCGGGTTATCGCTTTCTGTTTTGTGTGCTTTGATCCTTGCCGGCGTCTCGCTGCGCGGGCAAACGATCAGCGGGACGCTTGCGGGGACGGTGACCGATCAACAAGGCGGAATCCTTTCGGGCGTCGGAGTGACGGCGACAAATCCCCTGACCGGCCTGGCCTACGAAGGCGTCACCGACGACAAGCGCGGTTACTATGCGATTCCCGAAGTTCCTCCGGGCTTCTACGAAGTGCGCGCCGACTTCAGCGGCTTTCGGCCAGAAGAACATTTGCTGGTGCGCGTGGATGTGAACCGCGTCACCCGCGAAGACTTCACCATGCGGTTGATCCCACCCACCACCGTGGTGACGGCGCACTCTAATGCGCCGATGACGGAAATTGATTCCGCCAGTCACACCACCTATTTCGATCAAAATCAGATTCTCGGACTTCCTTTGCTGACGCGCGACGTGAACGACCTGGCGCTGCTCGCGCCGGGCGTTTCGAGCGTGACCACGTTCAGCTTTACCAGCACGCTAGTGCCGTTTTCGGTGAATGGCTCGCGGGGGCGCGACAACAACTTCATCATCGACAGCGTCAACAACAACGAACCGCTGTTTGGCGGCGCGGCTACGCAGTTTACCAACCCCGACATTTTTTCCGAGTACGCCATTATTACGGCGGAACCGAAAGCCGAGTTTGGCCGCAATACGGGGGCCACGGTTAACGTCATCACCAAGAGCGGATCGAATGAGGTGCACGGGTCCGCGTTCTGGTTCGGGCAGGATAATCTCTATAACGCCTTAACCCAAGTTGAGAAAGCGGCGCTGCTCCACGCCCCGCCTCCGTTTTACGAAAACAAAGGCGGCGCGACGCTGGGCGGCCCTTTTCGCAAGGATAAAGCATTCTTCTTCGTGTCGTACCAGTGGGACGGCGCGCACGCCGATCTTTCAAATGTCTTTCCGGTGGTGGCCACGCTCCCGACGCCAGCCGGCCTCACGACGCTTAAAGGACTGCCCTCCACTCCCGCACTGAACGCGCTCTTGAGCGATGCGTCGGTCAACTCGATCCCAACCCAAGCCAGCCGGTGCTTTGCCACCGTCCCGCCGCCGCCTAAGGCAAATCCCAACGGGACGATCCCACCCTCTCCGAGCACCACCAATCCGTGCTTCATGACGGGAACGAGTGTTCCCAACCCATTTGGCGTTAACTACGGCTCCTATCTTGTGCCCAACGGCAACGTGTTTGATGTGAGGGACCAGCAGGCCTCATTGCGCATCGATGACAAGCTGAGCGTTTCGCATTCGCTCTACGGGCGCTATCTCATAGACGACTTGCGCACGCCGCAATCGATTCTTGACCCGGCGGGCGAGGTAGCCTTCAGTGACCTCGGACTGATGCCGGACGGTCAAACACTCATGCGTCAGCGCACGCAGAGTCTGTTGATTGACGAGCGTTACGCGCGCACCAACGCCCTCAACGAATTCCGCGCCGCCTTCAGCCGCATCGCTCAGGGCCAGGGCGCATTTAACTTGCCCGCGGCAGTGCGCGATAGCCGCCCCGCCGCGACGATTACGGACAATTTCGGCGGGTTTGGAGCCTATTCGGGGAACTTTCCCTCCGCCGGGACATTGTTCACCCTGGGCCAGGATACGAGCCCCGCGCTGACGCACAGCAATGTGTATCAGGCGCAGGACAACTACTCGCTCTCGCGCGGCCGCCACACGCTAAAGTTTGGCGCGGACGTGGTGCGCACCGAGACGAACGTTCTCGACGTGCCTTCCAACCTGGGCCACTATTTCTTTGGATTTTTTGGCGAAGATAATCCCGGCAGCAAGCTGCCCGGCGGCCTGCAAAGTTTCGTTCAGGAACCATCTCCCGGCAGCACCAACGCTCTCGGCGTGTTCCAAGCGTTTCCCGACGTTCTGACGGATTCTTCCGGTAAAATCACCGGCCAAGGGCAGAATGAGCTGCCCTTGCGCGAGTTTGACAGCGCCTATTTTGCCCAGGATGATTTCCGCCTCCGGCCCAACTTCACGCTCAGCGGCGGATTCCGGTTGGACCAATTTGGCCAGCCCATCAATGGCATTCATCATTTGAATCCTGCGGCGCCCTTGGTGAAGGGCCGAATGCTGTTTCCCAGCCCGCGCGCGGGCTTCGCCTGGGCGCCCGGCGCCAGCCGCAAGACTGTGATTCGCGGCGGCTACGCGCTCATGTACAATGCCATGCCGCTGAATATTCCGCTGCTGATCTGGCAGAGCGGGCCTGTCTCGCCTCTGGTTTCGACCATCACGCAAGCCGGATCGCAGATCGATCTGATTCAAACCTCAGTTCCCACCAGCGGAACCTATCCCAATGCGCCGCTCACCCTGAGCGACATCAACCGCAACGTGAGCGGGTGCAGCACGTTTCTGCAAAGGATCACCGCGCCTGCAAGCCCTTCCACCGGTGTGCCGCTCATCGACTGCTCGCCTGAAGACACAGTAGCCAGCAACCTGACCGCGCCCAGGGTTCAAAGCTATTCGCTAGGTGTTCAGCGCGAGCTCGGCCAGAACCTGATGCTCGAAGTGGATTATTACGGCAACCACGGCAGCCGGCTTTATCAGCGCGTCGACGCCAACCCTTTTGGAGGTTGGAACGACACGCCCATAACGGAGCCGGGAACAAATACCACCACCACTTGTCTGGCCGGAGGAGGAGGGTTCAATTGCCTGAGATCGCGGCTGAATCCCGATTTTGGCGATATCACGGAAGTGACCAACGGCGGCGTCTCGGATTATAACGCGGTTGAAGTGCTGCTGACCTCGCGCGAAATCCGCTCCCGCGCCGGCTCCTTTAACCTGACAGCGTCTTATACGTTAAGCCACATGATGGATAACGCCAGCGAGATTTTTGGCCCCGGCATCCGGTTTATTCAAGGAGACTTCATCGGATCGCTTCTCTCTCCCGAAACCGAAACCACGGTGGAGGCCATCACGCCGTTTCCGCAGAATTCGAGCGACCTGAAAGCAGAAATGGCCAACTCATCCTTTGACCGCCGCAACCGCGTTTCGGCGAGCGGAGTGTGGGGCTTGCCTTCGCCGCGCTCCCGTCTGGCTGCGGCGGTGGCGGGCGGGTGGGAAGTCAGCGGCATCTCCACTTATCAGAGCGGACAACCTTACTCCGCCTTGAACGCTGTCCCCCTCGGACCGTGCGCCGACGCCAATGGCGACGGCATTCTCACCAATGACCGGCCCAATATTGGGAACGTTCAAGCCCCAGTCTCCAGCGTGGCGCTGGTGGATGATAGCACCTGCACTTCGGTAAACCCGGCCACTCAGCATCCGTACACTACCTGGAATGGGCAATCCATTGGCCCTTCGCCCACCGGATATATTGACCTCAACGGCGCGCCGGTGAATCCTGCCAGCGCCCACTTTGTGCAAGTTCCGCTCGGAACCGTAGGCGGCGGCAACGCCGGACGCAACACTTTGCTGGGACCGGGCATTGTGGATTTCGATTTCGCCCTGCTCAAGCGATTCCATCTGGGCGAGCGCATGACGCTTGAATTCCGTTGGGAAGTTTATGACGCGCTCAACCGCTCAAACCCAGGCTTTTTGCTCGGCAACGTCTTCGCCTCGCAAGCCCAGCCCACGCCGGGATTCGCCTTTTCACCGCGCGCCACAGCCGCCGGCATTACCGGCGTGATCCCCGAGAACGCCCTGGACGCCCTCAATTCGCAAGGCAAGCACGACTTCATGACGCAAAGCTATATGAATACCGGCAACCGCACCATGCAATTTGGCGTGCACCTGATTTTTTAAGAAGCGCAAACTTGCCATGGTGCGCCGCCGTCCCGGTGGCAGATGCCGGCAGGATGCCGGCGCTACGCAGGTTTGATAACTGCGGCTGTAGCGGCGGCCTCCGGCCGCCGTTTTTTAATAGTAGAGACCGGCGGCCAGAGGCCGCCGCTACAAATCAGAATGTCACTCCTACGCCCGTCGTCAGCGCGATGTTGTTGTTATGGTTGCCGGGCACAGGGTTGCTGAGGTAGTTGTCCACCAGGCTAATATTGGCCGCAAGGCGTTTCGTGAGCTTGAAACTCAGGCTGGTCGCAGTGTCAAAGTGATATTCGCCCGTGTCGGTAAGGTTGGGGTAAAAGTCGAGGTAATGGTCAAGATGAATTCGTGCATCGAGTGCGACGCTCAATTTCTCTCCGAACAAACCTTCCGCGCTTTGGCGGGCCGGTCCGCCCGTATAAAATTTCTCGTTCACGAAGGTCATGCCGGCGAGAAGGCTGAAAAGCGTGCGCGAGGAGTGAATGACGTCGCGTCCATAACCGCCGCCATACGTCTGGCGAAGATAGAGTCCCTGCGCCTGAATGTGGTCAAGCTGACCGGAGACGAAGAAGAAATTGGATTGAGTGAAAAGGTAATCTTCGCGCAAAAGCGTGGTGATGGTATTTGAGCGGATCACCGTGCCGTCCTGCTGCGCCTTAGAGAATAGCATCAGCAGCGAATAGGCGGTGCGGAAATGGCGGATGAATACCGGCGCTTCGGGACGCTCGCGCGTCGCGGCCACGCCTGCGCTGAGCGCGCCGGTCTGCTGATCGCCGCGCTGCAAATCGTAGCCGAAATTGGCGGACCCATGCCAGTCCTGATAGAGCTTTCCCCTGTGTTCAATCAGTGCCGTGTAAGCAGCCTCAGGCATGATGGTGTCCACGCTCGCGGCTGGCACATCCTCGCTCGTTCCCGCGCGCGTCACCCGCCATCCCCCTGAAGGCAGCAATTCGATCTGGCCCTTGACCGTGGAGTGATCGGTTCGCACAACCACCGCTTCAACCGAAGTGCTGAATGCGCTCACCTCGGCAAGCGGGATGGAAACCGCGCCTAAGGTGTCTGAATGAAAGTTCAAGTTGCCGCCCTGCACCGTCACCCAGTTTCCCGTCAAACGCTCGCCGTCTTTGAGCGTCACAGTGTCCGCGCGGGCCGCGATCGCCGCGAGCAGAATAATGATTGCCACACACAAGGATTTTTTCATCGAGCCTCTCCTCTGGTGTTTAGATCTTCCAGCATTCCGCAGTATGTTCCGTCCCCTCACCCCCAGCCCCTCTCCCTCGATTCGGGGGAGAGGGTGGCCCGCGTAGTGGGACGGGTGAGGAGGATCAGGCATAGAGTGTATAAGGTAAAGACGAGCCGCGTTTCCATCGAGTGAATACCATAGTTTCCCGCAACCCTAGCCGCGCAGCCGCATCAGCTTTTGGGCGGCGGCATCGAGCGTCGCATCGGTTTTGCTAAAGCAGAAGCGCACTTGCTGGCTGCCTGCTTGTGGCTGGCTATAGAAGCTGCTGCCGGGAACCACGGCTACGCCAATGTCCTTCACGAGATGGCGCGCAAATTCAACGTCGCTAGGAAATCCAAAGCCGGAGATATCCGTCATGATGTAATAAGCGCCACGCGGCTTAAAGCAGCGGAATCCGGCCTTTTCGAGCACAGGCAGAAAGCGGTCGCGGCGGCGGGTGTATTCGGCGCGAATCTTGGCGTAGTAACTCTCTGGCATCCGCAAAGCCACGGCGCCAGCCTCTTGAAGCGGAGCAGGAGCGCCTACGGTAATAAAATCGTGCATTTTGCGGATGGCGTCGGACGTGGCAGGCGGCGCCACCGCATAGCCCACTCGCCAGCCAGTGACGCTATAAGTCTTCGACATGCTATTGATGGTAATGCTCCGCTCGCGCATGGCAGGAAGCGAAGCAATCGAAATGTGCTGAGCGCCGTCGTAGACAATGTATTGATAAATCTCATCCGAGACGGCGTAGGCGTCCCACCGCTCGCACAGCACGGCAATCTGCTCAAGCTCAACGCGCGTAAAAACCTTGCCGGTGGGATTATTCGGCGTGTTCAGCACAATAGCGCGCGTGTGCTCGTTAAAGGCCGCGGCGAGTTCATCGGGATCAAACGTCCAGTCGGGAGGGCGAAGCTGCACGTAGCGCGGACGCGCGCCGCAAATGATGCTGTCCGGCCCATAGTTCTCATAGAAAGGCTCGAATACGACTACTTCGTCCCCCGGATCGATGATGGCAAGCAACGAAGCGATCATGGCTTCGGTAGCGCCGCAAGCAACCGTCAGCTCGCGCTCAGGATCGATGGCAAGGCCGGTATCACGCTCAAACCGCTCCGCAATCGCGCGCCGCATTTCCTTGGCGCCCCAGGTAATCGAATACTGATTGACGTCGGCGCGGATGGCGCTGACCGCCGCTTCTTTCACTTCCGCGGGGGCGGGAAAGTCCGGGAAACCCTGCGCGAGGTTTACCGCGCCGTGTTCGAGCGCCAGCCGCGTCATCTCGCGGATGACAGATTCGGTAAATTGCTGCGCCTTGCGCGAAACCGGCGCGCGCTTGGTCATTTGAGTCTGCATGATGCCTTTCTGAATCTTAAGTTGCCGGGTGATTAAACCCTTTATACAAAGCGCCATAAGTCGGCGACGATCATTGGCTGTAGCGGCGGCCTCTGGCCGCCGGATTTTGATAGTAAAGACCGGCAGCCAGAGGCTGCCGCTACAGAATCAGGCGACGCCGACTTATGGCGTCGCGTATAAAAATTCTACAGGCATCCCGGCACAATTCCAACAATCTGCCCAGCCGGAGCACGGCAACCGGCTGCTGCGATGTAGCGGCGGCTTTATTCCGCCACCTGATGGCGGGGTGAACCCATCTACAAATCTTAATGACCCAATGATTCAATCCCGCTGCTTTTCACAGGACAGCTTTTGAACCTTGCCTCTCCAGTAAGAAGGCTGCGGTAAATCATCCGGTCGCGCAAGACCATTTCGACGTAGGCTCTTGTGTCGGTGAAAGGGATCGTCTCGAGGAATTCATCCGGGTCATCCACCTTGCTATTGGCAATCCACTGGCGCGCGCGGATATCGCCCGCGTTATAGGCGGCCATTGTTTCAGGTAGACCGCCATTGAACGAACGCAACAAACCGCGAAGGTAAAGGCAACCGGCGCGGATGTTATAAGCAGGGCTGTAGAGCGCGCGCACCACCCGGCGGCGGCGTAAGCGTCCGCGCACGCGGTCGACGGCGGTATAAGGCTCCATTTGCATCAGCCCGCGAGCGCCGGTGTAAGAGGTGGCCCTGGCATCGAAGGCCGATTCCTGGCGGATCAGCCCCATCACGAGGTATGGGTCCAAGCCGTCTGCGCGCGCGTAACGCCGGACCGTGCTCCACTCGGCGCGGGGATAGAGAAGCTTCCATACTTCTTCGGGAAGCGCGTCAAAGGGATACGCGCCGTAGTCTGGTGCCGCCTGTTTTGCCGCAAAAAGCGCGCCCGCGGTATCCTTACGCGCGGCGCGACTGCGGGCGAGCGCGAGAGCGACGCGTGGGTCGCCGGGATGCAATGCCATCGTGTCTTCCAGGACCTGTTCTCCAAGCTCATTGAGGCTTAGCGCGGCCAGTATTTCATAAGACGCGAGGCGTTCGTCTGACGCATTCATCGCACTATTGCCACCACCTCCTGCAATGCCGCAAGGCGTGAGCAGTGGCTCGGGGCGCGGGGAAATCGTGACGCCCAATCGCGCAAGCGCGCTGTTTGCGGCTGACCCAGTTGGACCTGCCGCTCCAGCCTGCTCCTCGTTTGAGGCGCTAGTGCCTGCAAGCCTTGCCGAATAAGGCAGCTTCTGTCTCGCCCGAAGGCCATAGTAAGTATTCGTGTAACGTTCAGCCAACAGCCGGTCAATCTCTAAGGCGCTTGCGGGGCGGCCCTGCTTGCTTTCCCCCTGAGCAAGCCAATAGAGCGCCGCCGGAACGAGGGACGAGTTGGGAAACCGCTTGAGGAAACCAGCCAGTTGGTTTTGGGCCGCGTCCAGATTTCCTGCGAGCACGCTGTACCACGCAACTCGCCACGTAGCTTCGCTGGCGTAAATGCTGTCGGGAAAGTTTGCGGCCAGCAGCTTGTAGTAACCTCCCGCCGTTTGCCAGAATCCCTGGCGCGCAAAATATCCGCCGGCATAGACAAGCGCATCGCCGTAATAAGAGGATTGTGGATACTGGTGATAAAGCTCATCGAGCGACTTCAGCATGGCCGCTTGGTCGCCATTGAGTTCCGCAACTCGCGCGCGCAGCGAAATGCGCTCAGCGTCGAGATCGTGGTCATTCTCTTTCTGGCTGAGAGCCGTCAATGCAAGCGCGTACTCGCGCATGGCGATGAAGCATCTCGCTCGTCCGATCCTCCACTCGCCCGCGCGCAGGCTGCGGGGCCGAGTGAGCAAAGCGTTGTCATAGGTTGCGAGCGCCTGTTGATAACGCCCGCGCTGGAAAAGGTTCTGCGCGCGCTCAGTTTGCGCCTCGTCGTTTAGCTCCGGGTAACGCGGTCCCATCCGCTGGCGAAGCTGGTTGAGAGCTATTTCGGCT
>DASZAE010000150.1:0-1840 GCA_035945515.1 Terriglobia bacterium | reverse complement strand
GCCGTTGAACCACAGCGGCGGCGCTTTGGGACTGATCATTGTGAGTTGGGATTGCAGATGAGTTCCGCCCTCGATCTGCCTGTTCTCTGGGCGGAGGCGATGGCAAGGCATCATCAGCGAGGCGCCACGCTCTCCGGAATGCCGTTGGTCTCTTTCACCGGCGCGGCGGAAGCTATTGCGCAGGTGGCTTCCGGACAGCATAACGCGCCTTCGCTGCCACAAGGACAAGTCGTTAGAGACGCGCTCGCCGAATTTCTACCGGGCCTTAATCCCGCTGCTCAGGCCGGACTGGCCAGAACGCTTGAAGCTGACTTGTCAGGCACAGCGGCGCGGTTCAGAGAAATGAATGTCTGGGACGATCCGCTGGTAAGCGCGGAAGCGCAACGCCGCGTAGCCAATGGGCCTGCAACATAAGCCCATGACTTCATCGGGCACGGCTCGCCTGGGCCTGCCAATTCCAATTGCTTTTGTGAACCCCCACCTTCTGCCGCGCAAGTCCCGCCTCAATAGGATGCGCGACGTAATAATCGAAAATCTGCTTTAGTTCGCTTCCCTGCAAAGGATCGGCAGGCAGTCCGCAGGCTTTGGCGCCGCTCGCCATGCGGCAACGCTCTGAATCCGTGGCGAACGAGTAAATTTCGGGGGCGAGTTTTTCAAGCGGGCTGTGCGCGGCTTCGAGATAAAGGTTTACCCGCTGCTTAATAAGGTCCTGCGGCGAGAAGTCGGGCGCAGCAAGTGATATAGAAGAGACTAACATTACAATTGAGATACTGAGAATGAGCGCGCCTTTTGCCAGCATAGCTATGATCCCCCTTGCTGAGCCAGGCACGCATCCACGTTCCCGGTCTTGCGGAGGCATTCACGCAGGCTTTCGACTTCACTGTGCGAGGTCGCGGGCGCTCCAACCGAAGCGTCGCTGGACGCAGGCGTCGCAGGGCTGGCAAAGGGCGCCGCGACGCCGGGAAGGACGGGGGCCGGGTCGATCACTTTGGAAACTCCTGCCAGCATTCCGGCAGCACGCTCCCGCGCGAGGTCGTATTCCATCCGGTCTGCCAGCCGGTCTTGGTTGGCCTGTGCATTTTGAGCGATGGCAGCATAAGTGGCGGACCTCTGCCGCGCTTTTGCCGCCGCCTGGGATAATTCGGCGGCCTCGGATTCCAGAGTTTGTATTTCTCTGCCTGCCTCCTGTCCGCGGTCTTCATTGAGTTTTTGCGTGGCTTCGTCCTGGGTCAACTCGGTTTTGAGGTCCTCGATAATCTGGTTGTTGTCGCCGCTTGGAGGCAGCGCCGCCAAGTTGCGCAGCGCAAGCTCGCGGCGGGGCAAAAGATCTTTCATCTGATCGACTCCGGCCTGCGCCGAAAGCGCCGTCTGCTTGCGGTCCTCGACCATTTTGTTGACCTCGCTTGCGCGCGCGTCGATCTCGCCGGCCAGAATCGCAAATTGCTTCGAGAGTTGCTGCCCCGTCTGCATCCTGTCCTGCTCGCCTTCAAGCGCCAAGCGCGTTTCCTGTAGCTCCAGATTTTGTTGGCTGGAAGGGCCGTTCGCCACGGAAGCTTCAAGTCCTTTGAGCTTGGCTTCGCGGTCTTGCCTGCGGTTTTCATAGCCAGCGGTTAGCGCCGCGATTTGGGCTTCTGGCGTGTTATCGGCTCCAGGTGCACCGACCTGGCTAGGTTTGGCGCCGGAAGCTTCCGTCTTCGATTGCGATGGGTTCTGGGTTTCGGCAGGAGGTGCGGGCTCTTCCGAATCCGAGAGAGGCGCCGCAATCTGATCAGCAGGCGGAAGCTTCACCGGCTCAGGGGGATGCGGATGCTTCTTCGAAATGTCTTCTTCGTACAACGGC